>DASTVZ010000229.1:0-39066 GCA_035758845.1 Vicinamibacterales bacterium | reverse complement strand
GCTCGCGCTCGCCGCGGGTGCGTCGGTACTCGATGCCGCCCGTCTCGCGAATCGCGCGGCCAGTGTCGTCGTGGGAAAGTTCGGGCCGGCGACAGTGTCGATCGGGGAGCTGGGGGACAAACCAGCTTAATCAGCGACAATCACAGTCACACTGCGATCTCGTCTTAAGAGATGGAAAGGAGAAAAAAGAAGGGAGAACCTTTCTCCTTTCTCCTTTCCATCTCTTTAGTCAGCGAAGACCGCTCGACTGGGAACACCGGTTCGTTATAAGCAACACGTCTGGTAAAGGATCCCGTGCCAGCACGGCTTTGAGTTTGATATTCACTGTCGGCCGCCGATCCAGCACGCAGGTCGGTACGCCGACCTCGCGTGCGATCTCCTCGTAATCACCAGCCGACAACACCGCGAATACTCGTTTCTCTCCTTTCAGCAGCGTCAGAAACGCACCGCGGTCGAAGAGGATCTCGATGTGCCGTCCGAGGTAATACACCATGCTCGGAAGCGCGACGTTGTAGTGCGCGACAACATCATCGTCGGAGAGCCGACTCTGAATTGCGGCGGTCAATGCCGGGACGGGCTTGTAGCGTTCGAAACTTGGCAGAACCCAGATGATGAAAACCCAGTTGAGCGTGACGAGCGAGACGAGAACCACGACCAGGGCCAGTCGCGTGCGGTTGAAGAGCGCAAGCATGAGTGCCACTGTCCCGCCGATGGCGCCAGCACCGCCGACAAACGCGGCACCGTGTAGCGCGTACACCTTGCCAACTGTTTCAAAGATGTAGAACGTCCCGGCGCCGGCGACCGCCAGCAGCAAACCGATCAACGCGGCCGTCCCGCGCAGCGCGCGCGGCAACGGAGACGTACCCGGGCCGTCGCGGCGCGCGATGAACAGCCCGGCGAGCGCGGCCACGGCGGGAACGATCGGGAAAATGTAGAGGTCCTGCTTCGCGGCGGAAAACGTGAAGAAGGCCACGATGGCCACGATCCAGAGCCACAGGAGCGTCCGGATTCGGAATGAGAGGTCGTCCCGACTGTAGGGCACCGTGTTCGGACCGCGCCAACTCCGCCAATCCGCGACCCACAGCGCAGCCGCGCCAAACAAACACAGCGACCACGGGAAAGAATCGCTGAGGACGACTGGCAGGTAGAACCAGAGTCCGCGCCGCTGCTCGACACCCAGGCCTTCGGTGTATCGGGCGATATTTTCTCCGACGATGAAGGAGGTGATGTAGGTCCAGCCGTAGCGGTGATACAGAGCCGCGTACCATGGGACAACGATTGCGAGCACGATGACCAGACCGAGAGGAATCATCATCTCGGTGATGCGCTTCAGCTCGCGGTGCAGAAGAAGGTACATGCCAAACACGAGTGCCGGCAGCACTGCCGCCACAGGGCCCTTCGTCAGCACGCCGAGGCCAACACACGCGTACATCAGCAGCAGAAAGAGGCGTCGACGTTCGGGATAACGTTCCGACAAGGCGAAGAACGTCAGCGTCAGCGCCATGAACATCGAGATGTAGATATCGATGAAGATCCGGCGGCCGAACATGACCAGCCGGGGCGCCACCGCCAGGCCGGTCGCCGCCCAGAGTCCTGCTTCAAGGTTACCGGACGCGCGCGCCAGAAGCAGCGCCGCGAGAATCATGGTGAGCGCGCCGAGCGCGATCGGGAACCGCTGCACTGCGACCGATATCCACGCCACCTTGTAGAACGCCGCGACGATCCAGTAACTGAGAACAGGCTTATTCAGCCGCGGCACGTAATTGAATGTCGGGCTGACGAAATCGCCGCGCTGCAGCATCTCGCGCGGCGTTTCGACATAAAAGGCTTCATTCGCGTCCCAGATCGATGAACCGCCTAGATCGATGAGGTACGGCAGGACTGCCGCGGTCAACAGCACGAATAGCGCGAGGCACCTTTTTGAATCGCTAATCACTAATCAGTAGTCCAAAGCTGTCGGCTGCTGGCTCTCGGCTGCTGGCTTCTCGCCTGTCAGGTTCCAGTCAGGAAAACCAGGAGCCAACAGCCAACAGCCAGGAGCCAGCATCATACTAATGCCTAAAATGCCGCCGACCGGTGAACACCATCGTCAACCCATGCTCGTCGGCGGCGGCGATCACTTCGGCATCACGCACCGACCCGCCGGGCTGCACGACCGCGGTCGCGCCGGCGGCGGCGAGTGCGTCCAACCCATCGCGGAACGGGAAGAACGCGTCCGATGCGGCGACGCTGCCCTTCAGCGATCCACCGGCTTTCATCACCGCGACCTTCACCGCGTCGACACGGCTCATCTGACCGGCGCCGATCGCCAGCGTCCGATCCGCGGCAGTGAAAATGACCGCATTTGATTTCACGTGCGCGCACACGCGCCACGCAAAGCGAAGCGCGGTCCATTCCTCCGGTGTCGGCTGACGCTTCGTCACGACTCGAATCTCAGCCGACTTGTCCACCGAAGCGGCTGAGGGATCCAGCCGCGAAGGGGGAGGCCACACCCGTGCGGCCTCGGTGACGCGATCCGCATCTTGATGGAGCAGGCCGCCCAGAATCGATCGCGTCTCGTGATACTGCTGACCGAGCACAGTATCGAAATCCGTGGTCAGCACACGCATGTTTGTCTTCTTGGCAAGAATCTCGCGCGCCGCCGCAGCGATCGACGGGGCGATGACCGCCTCGATGAACGTGGACGTGATCGCCGTCGCCGTGTCGGCGTCGATCTCGCGATTGACACCGACGATGCCGCCAAATGCCGAGAGCGGATCGGCCTCGCGCGCACGCACGTAAGCGTCGGAGATGGTCCTCCCCGTCGCCGTGCCACAGGGATTGGTGTGCTTGATCACCGTTGCAGCGGGCTCGGTAAACTCCAGCACAATCCTGAGCGCGGCGTCGAGATCCAGGAGATTCGTATACGAGAGCTCCTTGCCCTGATGGACTTGCCAACTGCCTGCGCCCCCAGGCAGCGGAGTCCACTGCGCCTGCTGATGTGGGTTCTCTCCATAGCGGAGTGTCTTGGATTCGACTTCGACACTCGAGTAGGTGGAAAGAGCCCCTCCCCGGCGCATGAAGTCGGACCCGTCGTACCCGATCGACTCGAGCGTTTGCGAGATCAGCGAATCAAACTGCGCGGTATGGGCGAATGCCTTCTTCATCAGGGCGAACTTGAACTCGATACTCGGTCCCCCTGGCCGCGCGATTTCGGCGAGCACCTGCGAGTAATCGGCGGGATCGACCACCACCATAACGTCGCGAAAATTCTTTGCCGCCGCTCGCAGCAGCGACGGGCCGCCGATATCGATCTGTTCGACGAGTTCGTCGAAAGGCGTTTCCGGATTCGCGGCGGCCTCAACGAACGGATAGAGATTCACGACCACCAGATCGACTGGTTTGATCCCCTGCGCCCCGATGGCGGCAAGATCGTCGGCGCGGTTACGCCGCGCCAGGATCCCGGCAAACATCGCCGGGTGCAGGGTCTTGATCCTGCCGTCCATCATTTCCGGAAAGCCGGTGACGTCTGAAACATTGACAACCTGGAGGCCGGCTGCAGCAATTGCCTTCGCCGTGCCGCCAGTAGAGACGAGCTCAACGCCCAGGCCGGCCAGCCCACGTGCGAGCTCGACCAGGCCGTCTTTATCGGAAACACTCAATATTGCACGCATATCGATTTGATTTTCTTGACACGGCCCGAGAGGTGCCGCTACTATGCACCCGACGCTGGCGGGGCCAGCGTCGTAAGCCGAGGCCGCGTACTCGCGGTCTTTTTTTATGTCCGGGCCTTTCAGCTCCGCCTTCCGCCTTCGCTCGCTTCGCGGGCTTCGGCGGGACGAGACCTGCTAGGTGAAGGACAGGTGTCACGTCGGCGCTTCGGCGCCGCGCCATTGCAAGGCAGGAAAAGTACGATGCGTATCACAGGCAAGGTCAAGTGGTTCAACAACGCCAAGGGTTACGGATTTATCGAACGCGAAGGTGGCAGCGACGTGTTCGTCCACTTCTCGGCGGTCCAGGGCAACGGCTTCCGGACACTCGAGGAGGGGCAGGCGGTCGAGTTCGAGATCGTCGATGGTCCGAAGGGCCCGCAGGCCGGCAACGTCACCAAACCGAACTAAATCCCGAACCGGGCCGGAAGCGCTTCGGCGCTTCCGGCCTCGGATCGTTACTGCTCTCCGGTTCCTTTCATCCCCCGCACAGTAAAGTTTACTTTTCCATCCTTCACCGCGACACGGAACGCGACTTCAGGACTGCCCGTGTCGCGCAGCTTGGTCACCTGATCTTTCACCAGCGCGGCGAATCGGTGAAAGGGCACGACATCCTCGCCGATCTGGCGTCTGGCATCCATCAAGGTGTCATACAGCGAATGGAGTTTGTCCATTTCGCGCATCGGATCCTTGAATGCCGTGACGTAGAGGACCTTGCTGTCTTCCTTCTCCTTCTTCGGCGGCGCCTTTGGCGGCGGCTGCGCAAACGGTCCTGGTCTGCCCTCTTCGCGCGCCCGAAGCCCGCGATCCCACAGCTCGACAAACTTCTGAAATCGCGCCTGCAGCGTCTGGAAACGAAATCGATCGCCCGAGGTCTCGATATGGTCGCGATCCCAACGCTTCACGAGGGTCTCGACGCGACGGCGCGTTTCCCAGGGCGGACGCGGAGCGCGCCCTGAAAAAAACATGTTGTACTCAGCCTCGAGCTTCTTGAGGTCTACTTCCAGCGCTTCGAGGTCGCGCTTGACGTCAAACTCTTCGGCCATTACCGAATCAAGAACCACATCAATGGCAGCCAGAGTTCGCGAGCATAGGGGAGCGGCCGATCGTCGACGAGCACTTCCGTGGCATCGAACCGGCCAACTACCTCGAACAGGTCGCGCAGCTTCACCGCATCCGCGGGATAGAAGCGCGCACGATGGCGAATCGTGGTTCCCGAACCAAACTCCCGATACTCCGCCGACGCTCGTGCCATCTCGAGCGCGCCCGCGTAATCCGGCCCGTCAAACCGCGCAAACTCAATCGAGACTGAAAACGGCAGTTTCGACGTGCCGAAGAGCGCCTCCGATAATTCCGGACTAAGGGCCGCCAGTTCCTCTTCAGTTGGCTGCTCGGGCAGGTCGACATACGGCCAGAATCGCTCGACGGGCCGATAGTCGGGCACCGGCACGTTCGGGGGGGTGTTGTCGATCGTTGGCGCGACAGGATCGGTCGGCTTCATTGAGGTCGGGAAACGGAATGATATCCTGAAATGGGGTCACGGAGGGAGACGGAGGGCACGGGACAAGATCAACACGGAGACACGGAGATACGGAGAGCAACATAATTTTTTCCGTGTGCTTCGCGTCTCCGTGGTGATCTCTGTCCGTGGTCTCTGTCAGCTCCGTTGACACCCGAACAAGGCATGCGCTCCATCCCCTCAATAGAACAGCTCCGCCAACGTCCCAAACTGCTGGCGCTCGAGCCAACATACGGCCGCGCCGCGATCGTCGACGCTCTTCGCGCCGAGGCCGCCGTCGTACGCGCGGAATCTGCGGCGGGACACGTATCCGGCGATGTGGTGAATGCGATCGAGAACGGGGCGATCGAGCGGCTGACGAGCGAGTGCGCGCCGTCGCTGCGTCGGGTCATCAACGCGACGGGTGTGATCGTTCACACCAATCTCGGACGCGCGCCGCTCGCGCACGCGGCCGCCGTACGGGTCGCCGAACTGTCGGCCGGCTACACCAACCTGGAATACGACCTGAGCGTCGGCTCACGTGGACGGCGTGACGCTCATGCCGAACGGCTGCTGTGTCGCCTGACCGGAGCCGAGGCGGCAGTTGTCGTGAACAACAATGCGGCCGCAACGCTGCTCGTCCTGGCGGCGCTGGCGACCGGCCGCGAAGTGATCATTTCGCGCGGCGAGTTGGTCGAGATCGGCGGCGGGTTTCGCGTCCCGGACGTGCTCGCGCAGTCCGGTGCGGTCTTGCGTGAAGTCGGGACGACAAACCGCACGCGCGCCGCCGATTATGCGGCCGCGATCTCGGATCGTACCGCCCTCATTCTCAGAGTGCATCCGTCGAATTTCCGGGTCGAAGGATTCACCGAACGTCCATCGCTCCGAGAGTTGATCGATGTCGGCCGTCGGTTTGATCTGCCGGTCATCGAGGATGCTGGAAGCGGCTGTTTGTCTGGCGTTCTCAACGTCAGCGACGCTGCAGTCCGTGACGAACCGATCATTTCCGAGAGCATAGCGTCCGGCGCTGGCGCGGTGATGTTCAGCGGCGACAAGCTCCTCGGCGGACCGCAGGCAGGCATCATCGTCGGGCAACAAGCGTTCATCGCCCGCGTCCGAACGCATCCTTTGATGCGGGCGCTGCGAGTGGACAAGATGACATACGCCGCGCTCGAAGCAACCCTCGAGGAATATGCGGCCGACCGCGCGCAGTTGAACGTGCCCGTCGCGGCGATGATCGCGATGCCGCTCGGCGCGATCGAACGTCGCGCGAGAGCCCTGGTCGATGCACTCAGCGCCGCAGGGGTTCGCGCCAGCGTCATCGATGGTCAATCCACCATCGGCGGCGGCAGCGCGCCTGGAACAACGTTACCAACCAAACTGGTCGCGATCGAACACGGAAGCGCTCAAGAGCTTGAAAGGCACTTTCGCGAGCACGTGGTGCCGGTGATCGCACGCATTGAAAATGACCGCGTGCTGCTCGATCTGCGAACAGTCAGTCCTGACGACGACAAGATCGTGCTGGCAGCAAGCGAGCGCCTGCGTCCGCCTACGCCGAAGGCTCCGGCGAGACCTCGCCGAAGCATCGCGAAGGCGGGGCCCCACGCGCCGTGATAGAAGATGACCGAACGTTGACCATTCCATTGAGACATCGAGCGAAGCGAGCGGTGATCGCTATGCTCGCAATATGCGTGCTCTCGGGCGTTGGGTCTAACCGCGCCCTTGCGCAACACGCCGAAGGTGCGCTGCCGCATGACTTCGACGAACCGATCAAGCTGTACAAGGTCGGTCTCGGCACGTTCACGCGACCGATCTCATCGAAAAATCCGGAAGCGCAGGCCTACTTCAATCAGGGCTTTCAGCTGACGTATGCCTTCGCGCGGGCGGAAGCAGGACGATCCTTTCGCGAAGCACAGAAACGCGATCCAGACTGTGCCATCTGTTACTGGGGTGAAGCGTGGGTGTGGGGACCGTATATCAGCGACGGGCGCACGTCGGAGCACGAGACACGAGCGTATGCGGCGATTCAAAGGGCACGCTCGCTCGCCAGCGCGCACGCGGACGCGAAGGAGAAATCGCTCATCGCAGCAATGGGCGCGCGCTACACCGGCCGATTCGAGGGAGAACGGCACGTCGCTGCCGACCGCGCCTACGCGCAAGCGATGGCCCGGGTCGCCGAGACCTACCCTGACGATCTCGACGTCGCCACGCTCTACGCCGAAGCGTTATTCCTGCTGCTTCCACGGCCAGGAGCCTTCGACCTCTCCGACCCGAACGTCGCGCGCGTCTTGAACGTGCTCGAGAGGGCGCTCAAACGCGACGTCCGCCATCTTGGCGCCTGTCATCTGTACGTGCACACCACCGAGCTGACCAGTGAGCCGCAGAGAGCCGAACGGTGCGTGGAGTATCTCGGCAATGCCGTTCCCGGCGCGAGCCACCTCAATCACATGCCGGCGCACACGTGGACTCGCGTCGGGCGATGGGGCGATGCCGTGCGCGCGAGCCTTCACGCCTGGCAGTCGGATCAAAAGGCGGCGAAAGGTGAAGGGTTCCTCACCTACCCTGCACACGATCTCCAGATGCTGGTCTACGCCGCCTCATTTGATGGCCAGAGCGCACCGGCCATTTCCGCGGCGCGTGGAATCGCGAAGCTCACTGGTGATCCGATGTACCTCGCGTTGGCACTCGTCCGATTTGGAAAGTTCAACGACCTCGCGGCGATGGGTGACAGACCGAAACCCGATATCCCTGCCGGGATGTGGGATTTTGCGCACGGATATGCCGCGCTCAGAGCCGGTAACACGCAAACCGCGCGAGAGTGCCTGGCGCGAATGTCGAGCACGATCAAAACGTCGACGGCGGTCTTCAAATTCCATACGGCGAAGGTGCTGCTGGGAACACTGGCCGCAATCCTCGAGGGGGAGATTCTTCGGACAGCCGGCGACATGAAGGGCGCCATCGTCGCATTCGAGCGCGGGGTGACCTTCGACGACTCGATCGTCATCGACGATCCGGAACCGCTGCCGTTTCCCGCCCGACACTGGCTCGGTGCGGCGCTGCTGGATGCAAAGCGATTGGCCGACGCCGAACGTGTTTATCGTGAGGATCTGAAACGACATCCGCACAATGGATGGGCGCTCGTCGGTCTTCAGCAGGCGCTCAAGCAACAGGGGAAGTCCTCGACCGAAGTCGACGCCGACCTCCGGACCAGTTGGGCGCGCGCGGATACGCCGATAAAGGCATCACGATTCTGAATTGGTGAATTGAATGCCGTCCACGCGCCGCCAGATGCTCGGGGCGCTCGCCGCAACGAGTGCAACGGCGTTCTTCGACCCCGGGCCGTTGCTCGCGCGGGCGCTCGCCATACAGGCGTGTACACCCGACACTTGGGGGCCACTTCTCGGGACTCTTCCACTTTCCCGGCCCGACGCACAGGTGCAACCGTTCGGCGTCAGACTCGGAGGGCGTGGTCTCGACGCGCGACTCGTGACCGATCTCTCCACGCTCGACCGCGATCGTCTGATTACCCCGACGGCTCGCGCATTCATTCGCACCGAGAGCCCTGTCGCCGTTACTCGTCAGAAAGGATGGAGTGTCAAAGTCTCCGGGCTGGCGGGCGACAGCCACTCGTTGACCCTGTCGGACTTGACTCGACAGGTGCGCCCGATGGGAGCGCACCTGCTCGAATGCTCGGGGAACAACAACCCCGCGAACTTTGGCTTGATGAGCGTCTGTGAGTGGGACGGCGTGCTCCTGTCGGATGTTCTCTCCCGGCTGCGTCGGGCCGCGTCTGCGACCAGCGTCGTCGTCAGTGGAATTGATCCGGAGGGCGAGCGCTCGGTCGACTCAATCGCCGGCGCAAGCTGGGTATTTCCTCTGGCCTCGATCGATCGTCTCGGCGCGTTTCTCGCTGTTCGCATGAACGGCGAGCCGCTCCCACCCGATCACGGATCTCCCGTCCGACTCGTCGTGCCTGGCTGGTACGGATGCACGTGGATCAAATGGGTGAACGACATTCGCGTCGCGGCGACTGACGAACCTGCCACCGGTCAGATGAAAGAGTTCGCAGGCAGAACTCATCAGACCGCGCGCCACGATCTCGCGCGCGACTACACGCCGGCTGACGTACAGGTCGCGGCAATGCCGATCCGCGTCGAAAAGCGCCGCGCGCAACGGGGCGTCGAGTATCGAGTCGTCGGAATCGTTTGGGGGGGAGAGACACCTGTCAATCGACTGGCGATTCGCTTCAGGGCGAAGGAGCCGTGGACCCGATTCGCGGTTTGTCCAACGCCAATCACGTCCGGGACCTGGTCGCTGTGGGAATACCGCTGGAAGCCGTCAGCGCCCGGCGTCTACGACATTTCGCTCAGTGTTCCCGATCGATCGGTGCCGCAACGACGGCTTGATGCCGGGTATTACATGCGGCAAGTCATGATCGAAGAGGTCTAGCCGGGATCCGTTGTCCGGGATCCGGGATCCGGAATGCGATGGACGACGGCTTAGGCGCGCCACGGGCGCGCCCGCCGGAGCGGAGCGGGGCGTTGGGGTCCCCGCGAGCGAAGGCGAGGGGGGTCCGGGGGGCAAAGCCCCCCGGATCTAAGCTAGAACGTTACGCGGAACACGAACTGCACCAGGCGTCCGCCTGGGTTCTGTGTGTTGTTCACGTCACGCTGCGCCGCGGTCACCTGATTGATCGTCGCACCGCTGCCGGTCTGGGCCACCGGTGTGAAGTTGATGTTGTTGAACGCGTTGATCATGTCGGCATGGAACTCGAAATTCGTGCGCCCAACCAACGTGATCCGCTTGACGATGCTGAGATCGAAGGTAGTGACCTTTGGCCCTGTGACGTAGTGCTCGCGCGGCGCGCAGTCCCCCTCCACGATTTGGATGCAGTCCGGGCCGCTTGCCGGCGCGAAGTAGCGGCCGCTGGGCGGCCCAAGTGAACCATAGCCGGTTGCTGACGTCGCACTGGTGCTGAACGCCTTGATCGTGTTGTCGATGATGTCCTGCGGCAGGATGAACAGCAGCTGCTTGCCACTTGAACTGATGCGTTCTTCGATCTTGTAGACCTTCTGCAAGTCCTTGTCGCTCATGCCCACCAGGCGGACGTTGCCGAAGCTGAGGATCAGGCCACTCTGAACGCGGCCGCCGCCGGCAAACTCCCAACCGCCGATCACGCGATCCACGAATGAGTTGACGTTGCTGCCGAAGGCGCGCCCGCGCCCGAACGGCAGTTCGTACACCCAGTTCATCTTGAACGCGTGACGCGGACCGTCGTCGAGGGTGAACTCGCGCGGAACACGGAATGAATATCTCGTCTGGTTCTGCTGTTTGCCGAGTACGTAGTTGCCCTCAATCAGCAGCCCCTTCGAGAGACGGCGCCGCATTTCGACCTGGAGTGAGTCATAACGCGTACCGCCACCGTTGCCACGGATCTGCGCGCCACCGTTCTTGTCGGGGTTCGCGATGAACAGGTTCGACGGGTACCCAGCCTTGATCAGGTTGTCACGGAATGTTGCGTTGCCGACCAAACCGAACGTCGTGTTCAGTGAGGCGAAGCCGGCGCTGTTGTTGTTGGCTCCGTTTATTGCCCCCCCCGGATTCGGATTGTAGATAGACAGAAGTCCGAGATTCGTGGTGTTCGTCCAGTTCGTCCCGGTGTAGGCGGTGGTGTCTCCCGCCTTGCTCGCCGGCTGCGCGTTATAGGCGCCGAGGAAGATCGGCAGCGGCGACGTTCCAGGGGCGCCGGTATACGCGAACGTGTTGCCGCGTCCCGCAGCGATGTTGGCCTGCAGGTTCGCTTGCGCCTTGCGGAACTCGTCGAGAAAGCCGTTCTCCTTGATGTTGATCTCGTTGAAGTTGTAGTCCGTCCAGCTTTGAAGGAAGCGTGTGCCGACGTACCGTATTTCCAACGCGGTATTCCGAGTGAGCGCACGCTGCCACCCTGCCGTATACGACTGCGCGTACGGCGTCTGAAGGTTCGGATCGAACGTGCGGATCTGATCTGTAATGATCCCAGAATTCGGATATACCGGTGCTTCCTGGAACACCGGCGCCCCCAGCCGACTCGTCTGGCTCAGGAGCAGCGGCAGGCCCTGATTATCGACGACCAGGTTGTTCAGTGCCTGAGTTCGATTGGTCGTGATGGTGATGCCCGGATTGTTTCCGTAAACGGCGGTGAAGTCGCCCATGCCGCCACGGCTGTAGGCGAGCGTATATGCGGCACGAAGCACGGTGTCACCGTCGTTGCCCAGGATGGATCGGAACAATCCTTTCTGCGACGATGGTCTGAAGGTGAGGCCGAGCGTCGGCGCGAGATTGTTCACGTCGGCTTTGTACGCATTGGTATTCTTCGTCAGGTTCTGGTACTCAGGAACCTTGCCGGTCAACGTCCCCGGCTTGAACAGGTTACCCACCCCGGAAACGCCCCAGATGTCCGCGACCGTCGCCGTCGCGTAGCTATCGTTCCGCGACACGAACGGGAACTGATACTCGTATCGCAGTCCGGCATTAATCGTCAGGTTGTCCCTGGCTCGCCACTGATCCTGGATGAAGCCGCCGAGCTCATGGAGCTGGCCGCGCTGAACACCTGGTGCAAGGTAGACGTATTTGCCGGTGGTTTCGTCGAGACGGGCGTTGGCGTTGATTGCCGTGATGCGGCCGGTCAACACCGAATACAAGGCGCGCGCGTCCGCCAGGTTCGTGCTCGAAGCGTTCGGGAAATTCGTCGTGTTGAACATCGCATCGGCCGCGTCGCCAGTCGCCATGCCAAAGTTGATCTGCGGAACGACGGTCTGATTGTAGGCCCAGAGTCCGATGTGTGTGAATTGGCCGCCGAAGCTGATGTTGTGCGCGCCTTTCAACCAAGTCACTGTATCGCTGACATCGATCGTAGGATTCTCGCGCTGCTGTGGCGCAGTGCTGGCCGTTGCTGTTGTGATGTCGTTGTTGTTCGTCGTCGCGAAGGAACCGATGTTCAGATTGAAGCCGGCCTGATCGCCGACCGGAACGCCGCCGAACTTGTCGGGCGTGATCTGGGTGAAGAAATACACGTGCGACGCGGTGTAGCCAGTGAGGAACTGGTTGACCAGATTTTTGCCAATCGTCGATCTCGCCTGAATGTTCCAGTTCCAGCGATTTGAATTCTGCTCACCGACGACAGGGAACCCCGGGAACCGGGGATCGGCGTTATTCAACGTGTCCGGGAAGCTCTCGTATTTCTGGAAGTAGCTCGTGTACGACAACCGGTTGTTCGTCGTCAGGTTGTAGTCGACTCTCCACGTCGGATACTGCCGCAACTGCTTCGCATCGGCCTGGTAGTTGAAGTCGAGCGTGTTCGGATCGGTGCGTGCCTTCAGTGTCCCTGCGGACGTAGAGCTGTAGATGTCGGCGAGCAGTTTCTTAATCGTCGGATCGATGGTCGCGGTTTGCCCATTTGCCGCCGCGGTGTTGAGTAGATTGACTGTCGTGCTGCCGTAAGTGAACAGCCCCTGCTGTGCATCCGGCGTCAGGATGCGGCGCGTGCGCGATATCTGAGTGGGCTGGCGGAACTGTTCGTAGTTGAAAAAGAAGAACGCTTTGTCGTGGCCGTCATACAGACCCGGGATCTGAATCGGCCCCCCGAGGCGGAATCCTGGCTGATAGACCTTGACCTGATCTTTCGGCGCCTTGCCGGTTGCCGGATCCGGCGCCTGATCGCGATTGTTGAACCAGTAATTCGAATTGAACTTTGGCTCCCGGTCGTAGAAATACGCGCTGCCCGTGTACTGATTCGTCCCTGATCGCGTCGTGTACTTGATCTGCACCGCGCCCTGGCCGGCGGACTCGGCTCCCTGGGCGGCCGTCGCGATCGTGACCTCTTCCACCGCGTCGAGACGCGGGCTAATCAGCGAGAAGAAGCCGCAACCACCGCCAGTGCCAGTCGCCGATCGGTTGTTGTTGTCCTGCGTGTTGACGCCGTCGATCGAAATATTGATCGCGCCTGACGGGAGACCGTTGATGGTTGATGCGCGTGGACCTGTCGTCGTGTCTACGCCGGCGAGGAAAGGCACGGCGCCCCACAAGGTGTCGCGAGTGACGAGCGGGAGCTTCGTGATCTGCTCCGTCGTCAACGTGGAGCCGAGCGTGTTCGTCTGTGTCTGGACTACTTCAGTGCCGCTCTTGACCGTGACCGTCTCGGAGAGCTGACCGAGTTCGAGCTTGACGTTCACCTCCGCGGCGGTCGCCGTGTTGAGACGAATGTCGGAAAGCGCGACGGTTTTGAACCCTTGCAGTGACACGGTCACCGTGTATCGACCGATTTGCATGCCGGGGATGTTGAACAGGCCACGCTCATTCGTGACCGCGGTGAAGGTGGTGCCCGTTTCGTCGGCTTTCGCCACGACGTCGGCACCAGGGAGAACCGCGCCGGACGTGTCGGTGACTGTCCCCGACAGAGACGTCGTCACCTGCCCGTAGGCCATGGTCGCAGACGTGATCGTCGCAAGACACAAGAGGGGCGCGATCACACGCATCAGCCTGTGTTTCATCTCATGCTCCTTGAACGAAACAACTTGCAAAGACTTACAAAACGCAAACGCGCGACACCGCAAGGCGTTGAGCGGACCGCTCGTCACAGCGCACTGTGACGAATGGAGGGGCCGCTGCCGGTGGACACACTACTCCTCCCAGTGGCGATCGTCAACCGCCAAAAGTGCAAGATCTCTCAGTTTTTCGGACGTTTAGGGACGAACAGTGGGACGATCCAAGGAATTGGGGTCGCCGTAAATGTGGCGACCGATGAAAGTGTAAGAGAGGCAAAGGTTTCCGACCGGCCCAGCTATCGAGTTCAGATTCCCGGCCAGTCGATCCTGAGTTTTGGATGGAGTTAATGCAGGTTCCGGACAGACCCCGCTGCAACGTCCGGCGTCAGACCCCGGACGTAGCGTTACGTACTTTTCGGGTCGTTACCAGCTCGCACGCCAGACGAGTTGTACGATTCGGCTCGAGTTCTCCTGCAACGACGTGACGCGATAGTTGTCGGCGTTGTTGGTAGTACTGATCACCGGTTCAAAGTTCGGATGATTGAACGCGTTGAGCATCTCGCCTCTGAACTCAAAGGTGAGACGACCGGATATCTTCACCCGCTTTACGGCGCTCAGATCGAACCTGACATACCGAGGCCCGGTGACTTCGAGCCGGTTGACCCCGCAATCGCCGAAGTTTCCATTCGGATCCGGCTCGATGCAGTCAGGACCGTTGGCCGGCGCGAGGTACCGGCCGGTGGGCGGACCGAGGCTGCCATAACCAGTCGTTGAAGTCGCGCTCGTGCTGAAGGCCCTGACTGTGTTCTCGACGATGTCTTTCGGCATGACGTAGAGAAGCGTGCGCGCATCCGCGTTCAGCCCCGTGACTGCAAATTCCTGCAACTTGATCGAACGTCGCAGCTCGTCGACGCTCATGCCGACGACTCTCACGTTGCCGAAATCGAGTAGCCGGCCGGTCGTGATGCGTGCCACTCCGTCGAACGACCAGCCGCCGACGAGACGGTCGACAAACCCTCCCGAGTTGCCAAGGAACTTGCGTCCGCTGCCGAACGGCAATTCGTACACCCAGTTTCCCTTGAAGGCATGCGTGATTCCTCCTTCATCCCCGGTGTCGAGCGACTCTCGATACGGTGTTCTGAAGGAGTATCGATTCGACGCCAGTGCGACGCCGTATACGTACCCGCCCTGGAACTGCAGTCCATGCGAGAACCGCTTGGTCACGTCGATCTGCACGGAGTTGTACCGCGTGTAGCCGCCGTTGCCGGTGACATTGGCGCCGCCCAGGAGATCCGGATTGACTCGGAAGAAATTCGCAGGAAGTCCAGCCCTGGCAGCATTGGCGCGGCGAGTCGCATCACCCTCGAGTCCGGTGTTCGCGTTCGTGCCCGCCGGTGTGAATGGGTTCGGGTTGTAGGTGGCAAGCGGGTTGATGAAGTTCGTACTCGTCCACGAGCCGCCAGTGTAGAGAGCTGGATTGGCCGCGCTCGAGGCCGGTTGTCCATTCAGATACGCCAGGTAAATCGGCAGTGGAGCCGTGCCGGTGCCGGGGCCGCGGTAGGCAAAGGAACACGACGGTTGACCCGTGGTGCCGCACCCGGCAGCCACATGCGCCCGCAGATTCGACTGAGCCAATCTGAACTCGTTCAGGAAGTCGTTCTCGATGATATTGGCCTCGTTGTAGTTCACCGTCTGCCACGGCTGCAGGTGGTGCGTGCCGACATATCGAACTTCGATCGCCATGTCACGCAAGATCTTCCGCTGTATGCCCGCCGTATAGGTTTGCGAGTACGGCACCTGCAGGTTCTGATCGAACACGTTGACGTCTTCGGTGATCACGTCCGAGTACGGCGTGACCTTCGTCGTGGGAAACGGAGGAGGCCCAAGCCGCGCGCGATCACGGAACAACAGCGGCAGTCCTCCACTGTCCAACACCAGATTATTGAGCGTGGTGCTGCGGTCAGCGTTGAGCGTAATTCCGGGATTTGCGCTATAGATGCCGCGGAACGACGACATGCCCGGGCGGTTGTACGAGTAGGCGTAACCAGCTCGCAGCACGGTATCCCCCGCATTGCCAATGATTCTTCGGAGCCAGCCATTCCCCTCGCCGGGCGTCCAGGCCAGTCCGATGGTGGGCGCCAGATTGTTCGTGTCACGGCTGTAGGCGCGCGTACCTTTGTTGAACGGCACGAACACCGGCTTGCGTCCGGTTAGCACGCCTGGCTTGAACAGATTGTCGACACCTGAGACCCCCCACACATCCTCAATCGAGGCCTGGTAGTAGCTGTCGTTCAACGCGTAGAAAGGCATTTGCATTTCGTACCGCAAGCCCGCATTGAGCGTCAGGTTCGACCGCATCCGCCACGAATCCTGTGCGAAGAACCCGAACTCCCGCATGCGCCCACGCTCGGTTCCAAGACCGAGGAATTCGTACTCATTGGTGGCCTCGTTGAGCCTGGCGTTGGCGGTAATGGAATTGATGCGGCCGGTGAGTATCGAATACAGCTCCCGTGCGGCGGTGAGTTGAGTCGAGCTCGCGCCCGGGAAATTGCCGGTCGTAAACATCGCATCGGCCGTATCGCCGTTGGCGATGCCGAAATCGATGCTGGGCACGTGGGTCTTTTGCTTGAACCAGTATTCGGCCTGCGTCAGCGAGGCGCCGAACGTGACGCTGTGCGATCGATGTATCCAGTTCAGCGTGTCTTCGACAACCTTCGTTGACGCCTCACGCGACGAATTCCCCGAGCCGTTGTCGACGTTCGCGATAGGAAATTGCGTGCTGTTCATCGCAAAGCGGAAGCCGTCCGTGTTCGCGATCGAATCGCTCCACATCGACGCGCCAAGCTCGGGCGAAAAGTGCGTGGCGCCGCCGGTGCCGCCGAACCGCACTTCGTTCACCAGATTGGCGCCGAGAGTCGAGCGCACCGCTTCAGAGGTCGTCCAGCGCGTCGACTGCTGGCTGGCGGTCACTGGGAAGCCCGGGAAGCGAGGCTCCTGGTTGTTCGTCGTATCCGGCACCGAGTTGATGTGCTGATAGTTGTACGAGGCGGTGAGACGATGTTTGCGCGAGAGGTTGTAATCAACGCGCACCGTGGGCGAAGGCGTAAAGCTCTTCGCCGGATTCTGATAAGTCAGCCGCTGCAGACTTGGATCCGATAAATCCTCCAGCTGCCCTTGCGACGTGCTGCTGCGAATGTCCGTGAGCAGCTTCGCGACCGTCGGATCGATGGTTGCGGTCTGACCGTTCCTGGAGGCAAGCGCCAGGAGATCCACCGACTGGACACCGGCGCTCGACGTGTATCGGAAGATGCCCTGCTGGCCGAGCGGGTGCATCAGGTTGCGCGTGTAGGTCACGCTGCGGGGCGAGCGCGTTTCTTCATAGTTGACGAAGAAGAACGCTTTGTCACGACCGCTCCACAGCCCCGGAAACGTGATTGGTCCGCCGAGACGAATACCTGGTTGGTACTGTCGAAGCTCGGTCTTCGGCGCCTTCCCGGTTTCCGGATCCGGCGTGAGATCTCGGTTGTTGAACCACGTGTTCGCATTCAGCGCGTCGTGCCGCAGGTAGTAGTAACCGCTGCCATGCAGCTCATTCGATCCAGACCGCGTCACCATCCGGATGTTTGCGGCTCCCTGACCACCACTGTCGGCGCCGTTCGCAGCAGTCGTGACCGTGACTTCCTCGACCGCATCCAGGCTCGGATTCAGGCGTGCGAAAAAACCGTCGGTGGTTTTCAGCCAATTGTCCTGAATGTTCATGCCGTCGAGCGTGATGTTGATCGTGCTCTGTGGGAGCCCGTTGATCGTCGAATCGCGGACGTCCCCCGGGGTGCTGACACCGGAAAGGCCGGCAACCGCATTCAGGGCGGCGCGGTTGATCAGCGGCAGGTTCGAGAGCATGTTGGCGTTGAGCGTATTGGAGACTTGGGAAGTCTGCGTCTGCACCAGCTCGCTGCCGCTTTGCACGACAATACTTTCCTCGAGTCCACCGACTTCAAGTGCCGCCCGCACCGAAGCGGGAACTCCGGCATTCAGGACCACGTCCTTCAAGACCGCGGTCTTGAAGCCAGTCAGCTTGACGGTCACCGTATAGATGCCGGCGTTCAGCGCCGGCACCGAAAAGGTCCCGTTTTCAGCCGTTACCGCCGTCGCTTCCGCACCAGTTGCGTTGTTCTTCACCGTGACGTCCGCGCCCGGAATGACCGATCCGGATGTATCGGTCACGGTTCCGGAAATCGAGCTGGTCGCGCCCCCCTGTGCGTACGCGAAGGCGGCGGTCAACACAGAGATGACCGTTACCAGGACAACCGTCGTCCGCCTCGACAGCCGAAGGAAGTTCATGCCACCCTCCTCCATGTCTTGCAGATGAAATTTCCCCGAACAATCTCGCCCTTCATCACAGGGGCGAGTGACGAAAAATACTAGTTGGGGAGTATGGGGTGGTCAAACCAAAATGCACGGCCGAGTGACGCTTTCCTGTGACGAACGTGGGATAAACGGGGGCGAAGCTCGACGCTAGGGCGCCGATGCAGGGTCAGACCCCGGTCTGACCCCGGCTTAGCGCTCGTTCAGCCAAATGTCCTGAAGCACAGTGAGCGGCTTTGTGTACGTCTTCCCGCCCACAGCTAGCGTGACGATGTAGGTGCCAGCGTCAACACTCGCGCCGCCTCCGCGTCCGCCGCCGAATCCGGCGCCTCCGGCGCCGCCGCGCCCAAGCGGCTGCGGACCCAGGTTCCAGTTCACGCGATTGACGCCCTGATCCTTCGTTCCGTCCAGCGTGCGTATCGTCTTCCCCGTCGCATCGGCGATCGTGATTTTCACGTCAGCCGTCGCCGCCGACCTCAAAAAGTAGTTGATTGTCGTGCCGCGCTGCGGGTTTTCGCCGACGAACGCTTTTTGTCCGCCCGTCTGCTGTCCACGCTGACGATCCGTCAGATACGCGATGGCGGGACGGATGTCGAACAGCACAACATCCTGAGTGGCGACCGACGCCATCTGCTGCAGTGGCGTGATGTCATCGGCGATCCAGATGCTGCGTGCATGTGTCGCGACGATCAGATCGTTGTCGCGCGGATGGACGAGGATGTCGTCGACACGCGCGGTCGGCAGATTGTTCATGAATCGCTGCCATTGTTTGCCGCCGTCGAGTGAAACGTAGAGCCCGAACTCGGTGCCGACATAGAGAAGATCCTTGTTCTTCGGATCTTCGCGAACGACCTGAATGTTGCCAAACGGCGGCAGATTGTTGACGATGCTCGTCCAGGTCTTGCCGTAATCGCGTGTGACGAAGAGATACGGTCTGAGATCGTCGCTGCGATGGCCGTCGACGGCGGCGTACGCAGTGGCCGCGTCGAAGTGCGATGCATCGATTCGCGAGATCCAGTATTGATGGTCCGCCGGAAGACCCGGCATCGCCTTGCCCACTTCAGCGAACGTCACGCCTGAATCGCGGCTCACCTGCACATTTCCGTCATCGGTTCCGGCCCACACGACACCCGGCAGCACCGGTGATTCCGATACCGAGACGATCGTGCTGTAAGACACGACACCATCGTTCTTGGAAAGCTGCGTGCGATCGCCGGGAACGCCCATCAGCAACACGTTGTTTCGATCGATGCCTTTGGTCAGATCCGCGCTCGCGATCCACGTGTCGCCGCGGTTGTACGACTTGAACAGCCGATTGCCACCGAGCCACACGATGCTCGGGTTGTGCGGAGACAGCATGAACGGCGTGTTCCAGTTGAAGCGATAGGCATCGTTCGGCCCCGCATTCAAGACGTTTGGCGGACCACCGCGTCCTCCGAACGCACCCGCCGCCTGCTGCGGCGGCGTCGGAGTTTGTTCTTCGTTTGCAGCTGCCGGCTCCGCACCCCGGGCCCCCTGAGCACCCCTTGCACCCGCAGCACCTGTGGCACCTGGCGCACCCCTGGCACCCCCGAAGCCCCTTCCCCTCTCGCCCGGCCCGCGCGGACGAATACTGCCTGAGCGCCCGGTCCCGCGCAGGTCGTAACGGTTCGTGTTCCCGTCCTGAGATTCCGTGTAGACGATGTTGTAGTCGGTAGGATCGACAGCGGTCTGGAATCCATCGCCGCCGCCGATACCGAACCAATCGGAATTGAGAATGCCGTTTGCACTTCGCGTCGCGCTCGGACCGCCCCAGCTGCCGTTGTCCTGCAGTCCCGTGTAGACGTAATAGGGATGTCGCATGTCCGCCGACACCCAATACGCAAGCGCCGTGGCCATGGTGTTGACGTAATCCCACGTCTTTCCCTGGTCCCACGAGATGTTCAATCCGCCGTCGTTGCCGATGATCAGGTGCTTCGGATTCTTCGGATCGATCCAGATCGCGTGCTGATCGACGTGGCCAGGATCGCCGTGGCCGCCTGTGTCATCGAGCGTCGCAAACGTCTTCCCGCCGTCGAGCGACTTCGCGACCGGCAGACCGGCGACGTAGATCGCCTTGTCGTTGGACGGATCGACGCGCAGCTGACTGAAGTACATCGGGCGCGCGTTGCAGTTGCTGACGTGCGTCCACGATGTGCCTTTGTTGTCGGAGCGGAACACACCACCGCGCGAGGGATCGAGGGGTGGTACAACGCCCGGTTCGCCTCGTCCGAATCCCCTACCCGGGCCAGCGTTGTTGCACCAGTTGTAACCACCGCGGCCACCACCACCCCCGCCACCACCACCGCCCGCTGCGGCTTGCTGTGGGTTCGCGCCGCGCGCACCGGCTGCGGGTGCGCCGCCCGGAGGAGTGACGGCCGCCGCGCCGGGAGGCGTTGCTTCTGTGCTTGCCGTCGGATCGGCGCCGCGTGCTGGCTGAGGAGCGCCGGTCGGCCCCGCTTCAATCTGCGCGTAGACGACGTTGGGATTCGATCGCGAGACGTCGAGCGCGATCCGGCCGTATGTGCCGGACGGCAGACCCGATCCCGTCAACTTCGTCCACGTCTTGCCGGCATCGGTGGTCTTCCACAGCCCGCTACCAGGACCGCCGCCGTTGAAGCAGCAGCCGCTTCGACGCCGCTGGTAGCTCGCTGCGTAAAGAATGTTCGAGTTCGTCGGATCAATCGCAAGGTCGGTGAACCCGGTGTCGTTGTCGATGAACTTCACCTTGTTCCAGCTCTTTCCACCGTCGGTGGTCTTGAACACGCCACGATCCGGATTCGGACCGAACAGATGTCCCGGCGATGCGACATAGACCGTCTCGGGGTTCTTCGGATCGATGACGATGCGAGCGATTGTCTGTGTCTCTTTCAGGCCAATGTTCGTGAACGTCTTGCCGCCGTCGGTTGTCTTGTAGATGCCGTCGCCGAACGACGACGTCTGCCGGTTGTTTGCTTCACCCGTCCCGACGTAGACGATGTCTGGATTCGTCGGATGGATCGCGATGTCGCCGATCGACGCGGTGGCGTAAGTCTCGAACACCGGAGCGAAGGTGGTTCCGTTGTTCTCCGACTTGAACACGCCGCCGACCGCATACCCGACGTAGATGATGCTCGGGTCGGATTCGGAAACCGCAATGTCATCGATCCGTCCCCCCATGCTTGCCGGGCCGATCGATCGGAAGCGAAACGCTTTCAGCAGCGCGTCGGTCGACTGATTGATCATTCGCAGCGGTTCCACCTGTCCCTGCGGAGACACGGTGGTGACGAAGAGAGCAACGAGCATGGCCGCCAAACCGGCGCGGACGAGTCTGCGAAACGTATTCATGAACAAACCTCAACTCAGGGAGAACGAACGAGGCAGGACCGAGCGGGAGTGTCCCATCAGGGCAGGACTTGGGTCAAGCGGTGGGACAAAATGCGGCGTCCTTCAGTGTCCAACTGAGACGTACCGACGGTATGCGTCGAAGATCCGAAGAAACGAAGATAACGAAGCTGCCGTTCGCGTCCGCCGCCGCCGGCCTCGGCCGGCATCCGGGGAGTCTGCGAACTGCAAACACAAACAGCCCGTGATCAAGTGCTGCTTGTATTTGCAGTTCGCAGTCCCTGACGCGCGAAGCGCGTGTCGGCGGACGCCATGCGACGCTGTCCGGCTGGCGCACTGGCGCCAGCCGGTTCTCTGCTTAAAAGCTCTTCTTCGATTCTTCGAAACTTCGATTCTTCGACGTAACCGTGGGTCGTGTCAGCGTGACAGCGAACGACGTTGACTGAGTTACTGCGCGATCTGCACGACAGTGAATGACTGCGAGGGTCCGATCGCCGTCACCGTGTCGCCAACAAGCTTGCCGAGCGTCGCTCGGTATCGGCCTGGCGTGACGAGCGGACCTTGAGGCGGACCGCCGCGTCCTCCACCGAACCCGCGACCCTGAACTTGATTCGATCCGCCCGCGGGTGGATCACCACGGAGATTCCATGCGACGCGACGCAAGCCCGGTTGCTTCTCGACCTCGAGCCGTCGCACGTGACGGCCGGTATCGTCGGCAATCGTGATCACCAGCCTCGCCTCGCTGGGCAGGTTGTCCTTGACGTTGTAAGTAAGGACGGCGCCATACGGCGGGTTTGGACTCGTCCAGTTCCCGGCCATCGCGCCTATGCCCGCGGTCCCGGCCGGCGCGAGACCAGTCGGATTGAAGAGATAGGCGTCGCGAAGCGGAAACAGACGCGCCTCGTCGGTCAGTGTCTGCGGCGTAATCTCGCGCAGGGGACTGTAGTCATCGAGCACGAAAAATCCGCGACCGAACGTTCCGAGGACGAGATCGTTCTCGCGCCTCTGCACCGCCATGTCCCGAACCTGAATCGTCGGCATGCCACCCTTGAGCTGAACCCAGCTCGTGCCACCGTCCACACTGGTGAACACCCCGAACTCGGTGCCGGCAAAGAGCAGGTTTGCAGTGATGTGATCCTGGATCACGGACCACACGTCGTGACGGTCGGGGAGGTTGCCCGCAACGCTCGTCCACGTTCGTCCGCGATCGGTGCTCTTGACGAGATACGGCTTGTAGTCGCCGCGCTGCCAGTTGTTCAGCGCGACGAAGACCGTATTCGCGTCGCGCGGTGACGCAAAAATATCCGACACATAGGTCCACTTCGGCACGCCGGGAAAATCTTCGACCTTGCGCCAGTTCTTCCCACCGTCTTCCGTGATCTGCAGCAGCCCATCGTCTGTTCCCGCGTAGATCAATCCCTCCATCAGCGGCGACTCATCGAGCGAGACAACATTACTCAGAGCGGTCGTCGATTCGTGATACGCCACCGAGTCTGCCGGCCACACTTTCCCCATGATCGGCAACTCTTCCCACTTGAGCTGTCGTGTGAGATCCGGACTGACGCGAGTCCAGCTGTCGCCGCGATCGTCGGAGCGGTAAACGTAATTACTGGCCCAGTACAAGCGACGCGGCGAATGCGGACTGATGATGTAGGGCGCATCCCAGTTCGCGCGATCGGCGTTTGCGCCACCGCGCCCTCCGCCGCGTCCACTACGTCCCTGACCTCCCTGGGCACCCGCAGCACCCCTGGCTCCCTCGGCACCCTGGGCACCCTCGGCACCCGAAGCACCCTGGGCACCCGAAGCACCCTCGGCACCTCTGGCACCCGCCCCGCCGGGAGGCCCTCCTCCTTCATCTGAACTCACCTGCGCACCCGCGAGTGACGGACGAATACTCTTCGATTGCCCGCTCCGAAGATCGATACGACGGACGTTGCCGTCCTGCGATGTTGTGTAAACGATCTTCGGGTCTTCGGGATCGCTTCTCGTCTGAAATCCGTCGCCGCCGCCGACAACGTACCAATCGCTAGTGCGGATTCCCCAGCTGCTCAACGTTCGCGACGGCCCACATTCCGACCAGTTATCCTGGGCGCCGCCGCAGACGTTGTAGAACGGCTTCGCGTTGTCGACCGACACCCGGTAGTACTGCGTTACCGGGATGCTGGCGAAGAATCGAAAGCTCGCGCCTTCGTCGTAGGTTTCGTACAAACCACCATCGTTACCGATGAGAATGTGATTCCTGTCGCTCGGATCGAATTCGACGACATGATGATCGACGTGCATGCCGGTCTCTTCCCAGCCGGTCTGCCGCCACGTCTTTCCACCGTCGGTGCTTCGATCGAGGTTTGTGTTCACCGAGTAGATCGTGTCGGGGCGAAATGGATCGACGAAAATCTCCTGGTAGTACGCCGCACCGCCGCCGCGATACCAGTCGCCCGTTGCTCCGGCAGCAGGCGCCGCACTCCTGGCACCCTCGGCACCCCTGGCACCCTCGGCACCCCTGGCACCCCTTCCCCTTCCCGTCGCTACCGTCCGACCGATCCGCGCCCACGTCGCACCCGCGTCATCTGATCGATAGAATCCTGCCTCGTCGACGAGCGCTACCGGCGGTATGTCACTCGCCGATTGCCCAAACCCGCCTCGGCCTCGCGGCGCCTTCGCGCTGATCAGCGCATACACGCGCTTCGGATTTCGCGGATCGACACCGAGCGCAATTCGGCCGACGTCATCTTTCGGCAGGCCGTGGGTCAGTTTCGTCCATGTCTTCCCGGCATTCGTCGATTTGAAAATCCCGCCCTCTGGACCACCGCCAATCATCTGGCCGACTGCCCGTCGGCGTTGATACGAAGACGCGTAGAGAACGTCGGGATTTTTCACGTCGAACAGGACGTCGCTGACGCCCGTGTCCGGACTGATCGTCAAGACAGCCGTCCACGTTGTGCCACCGTCCGTGGTTTTGTAGAGACCGCGTTCACCGCCCGCGGACCACAATGGCCCTTGCGATGCGACATAGACGACATTCGAGTTGCGCGGATCGATGATGATCTTGCCGATATGCTCAGACGCCCTCAGCCCGACATTGGTCCACGTCTTTCCGGCATCAGTGGATTTGTAGATGCCGTCACCAAAATGCGCGCTGCGCTGGCTCGCGTTCTCTCCGGAACCCACCCACACGATGTTCGAGTCCTTTGGATCGACGACCACGCAGCAGAGCGTGAACGACCCTTGCTCATCGAAGATCGGCGTGAAGGTGATGCCGCGGTTGGTGGTTTTCCAGAGACCGCCGAACGCGGACGCGACGTACCACACGCTCGGGTTTTTGGGATCGATCTCGACGTCCTGAATGCGGCCGGTGGCAAGCGCGGGGCCGAGGCTTCGCAACTCCAGGCCTTTCAGCGCCTTTGCATCGAGGCCGTCTGTGTTCTGTCCCGATAGCGGAATGGTCGCGGCGATGGCGGACGCAGCGACGATCGACAAGACCCTGTTCATGCGATCAAGCTCCGAGGAAGGCGACGAGCGAATTATATCCGGTGGGAGTATCTTGCCCGGATTCTCACCATCACACCGACACGAACCCACGGGATTTCGTCGAAGAGTCGAAGTTTCGAAGCACTCGAAGAGAAGACTTTGGATCTTCGATTCATCTCATCTTCGACGTAACCGTCGGTACGGTCAGTGTGTCTGTGACGATTGCTGGACTAAAAGATCGTCGAAATCGAATTCAACGCGAGATCGATGACGCGCGTCGGCAGAATACCGAGGTAGAAAACCGCGACGACGGCAAGTGCGAGGCCGGCCATCGCGGCGGCGGGAACGCGCGGCCGGGGGATCTCAGTGCCCTCGGTCATGTACATCATGACCACGATGCGCAGGTAGAAGAAAACGGAGATGACGCTGGTCAGGACACCGATGATCGCCAGCCAGTAGTGACCTTCCTGGACCGCGGCGCTGAAGATGTACCACTTGCCAATGAACCCCGCGGTCGGCGGGATGCCACCAAGCGAGAGGAGGAAAATCGTCATCAACCCGGCGAGCGCCGGACGCGATCGCCACAACCCGGCGAAATCGCGGAGCTCGTCGTGCTGCTCCTGCGGCGTTCCGAGCAGCGCCACGATCCCGAGTGCACCGATGTTGGTGACGGCATAGGCCAGCAGGTAAAAGAGGAGAGACGCCTTTCCGTCCCTGTTCGCGGAGATGATGCCGAGCAGCAGGTATCCCGCGTGCGCGATGCTCGAATACGCGAGCATCCGCTTGACGTTCGTCTGGACGACACCGACGACTGTGCCGACGATCATCGTGACCGCGGCGATCACTGAAAGCATCGGAATCCAATGTGCCTGGAGCGGTTCGAGCGGCGACAGGAAGACGCGCGCGAACGCGGCAAACGCCGCGGCCTTGACGCCGGTCGACATGAATGCCGTCACGATCGTGGGCGCTCCTTCATACGCATCCGGCGTCCACATGTGGAACGGCACTGCCGACACCTTGAACGCGAAGCCGACTGCCATCAGGCCGACCGCAAGGAGCGCGATCGTGCTCGGTGTGCCAGTCGCCTGGGCCGACAGCGCGGTCCCGATCTCATCGATGCGCGTCGAACCTGAAAGCGCGTATGCGAAGGCGACGCCGTAAAGAAAGAACGCGCTCGAGAAGCCGCCGAGCAGAAAATACTTGAACGCGGCTTCCGCCCCGGCCGCACTCTGACGGCGGATGCCGGTGAGGACATACACGGCCAGGGAGAGCACTTCGAGGGCAACGAAGATGACGAGCAGATCGGTCGCCGCTGCCATCATCATCATTCCGCAAATGGCAAACAGCGTCAGCGCGTAATACTCTCCGGGCGGAATTTGCTCCCTTTCTATCACCTCATTCGACATCAACATCGTCAGAGCCCCGACGATGCAGAGGACGATGTTGATGAACAGCGCAAAATTGTCCGATCGGATGACCTCGAGGCTTTTCGCGTCGCTGTTCCACAGCACTCCGGACGCGATCGCCGCGCCGCCGAGGCCGATGAGCCCAAGCCCATAGATCGGCATGCGTTCGTCGCGCTGACGGAATGCTTCCGCAAGCATCGCCGCAATCGCCGACAGGGCCACGATCGCGATCGGGATGAGCGCGGCGTAGTTACTCATTGCTGTTCGCTTTCGTAGTCGGCTGCCGGCTGTTGACTCTTGGCTGCCGGGCGGCTTTCGCCGTCGGCTGCTCGCTTCCGGCTGCTGGCTGTTGGCTTCCGCCGGTTTGCGTCTGCCCAGGAGCCAGGAGCCGAGAGCCGGGAGCTGGCACGGCCGCAAAGCCAGGAGCCGTCGGCGTCGTCGCGAAGCTCCGCCCCGTCACCCGCTCGATCGTCTTCTTGACCGAGGGTTCCATCGGGCGGAGGAAGACGTTCGGCACGATGCCCATCACGATCGCCATCGCAATGGTTGGCACCATCAGCGCCCATTCACGCGGCAGCAGATCCGGAAGTGACGTGTTCTTGCTGTTCGTCACGTCCCCGTAATTCACACGCTGGAACATCCACAGCATGTACACGGCCGAGAGGATCACGCCGCTCGCCGCGATAGCGGCGAATTTCGGACTCCACAGGAAGCCGCCGAGCAGAATCAGGAATTCGCCGACGAACCCGTTCATCCCCGGCAATGCGATCGAAGAAAGTGTGACGAGCAGGAACGCGGCGACGAATCTGGGCATCACAGCTTTCAAGCCGCCAAACTCGGAGATGAGACGCGTGTGACGCCGGTCGGACAGCATGCCGACGATCATGAACAGGCCGCCAGTACTCACGCCGTGATTGAGCATCTGGTAAATCGAACCCTGTAGCCCCTGGGCGTTCATGGCGCACAAGCCGAGGACGACGAACCCGAGGTGACTCACGCTCGAGTAGGCGACGAGTTTCTTCAGATCGGGCTGCACCATCGCGACCAGCGCACCGTAGATGATCCCGATCACCGCGAACGCAGCAATCCATGGGGCGTAGTGCATCGCCGCCGACGGGAACAACGGAAACGCGAAGCGGACCAGGCCGTAGGTGCCCATCTTGAGCATCACTCCGGCCAGGATGACCGACCCGGCCGTTGGCGCTTCGACGTGCGCATCGGGAAGCCACGTGTGGAACGGGAACAGTGGAACCTTGATCAGGAAGGCGAGAGCGAATGCGAGGAAGAACCACCGCTCCATCGGCCACGACAGCGTGAGCTTCTGCAGATCGAGCAGGTTGAAGCTCGGCGCGCCGGTCATCCCGTCGTAGGCCCAGGCGAGGCCAATGATCGCAACGAGCATCAATACGCTGCCCGCCATCGTGTAGAGGATGAACTTGACCGCTGCATACACGCGCCGCTCGTAGCCCCAGATCCCGATCAGGAAGTACATCGGGATCAGGACGAAATCCCAGAACATGTAAAAGAGGAACAAATCGATGGCGACAAACACGCCGAGCATCGAGCTCTCGAGTGCCAGCATGAAGAACGCAAACATCTTCACGCTCTTGTGCACCGAGTCCCACGACGACAACAGCGCGAGGGGAGTGAGGAATCCGGTCAGGACGACGAGGAACAGGCTGATGCCGTCGACGCCGACGAGATACTGAATGCCGAACGTCGGCATCCAGGCGTGGCGCTCGACGAATTGATAGTCAGCGCTCGCCGGATCGAACATCCACCACAGGACCAGCGTCGCGGCAAACGTGACGAGCGACACCACGAGCGCGAGCGTCTTGACAAGGCCTTCGCGGTCGGGACGATCGCCGCTGCCTCCGGCGAGAAGCACGAGGAGGGCCCCAGCGAGCGGCAAGAAGACAATCAGCGAAAGAATCATTAGGTCCTGAACGTCTTCAACAAATACCAGCCAAGGATCAGCACGACGCCGAGAAACAGCGACGCCGCATAAGTCCGGACCGAGCCGGTCTGAGCGCGGCGCAACACTCCGCTCGTAGCGCGGACGGTCTGCCCGACGCCATTCACCGCGCCATCGATTAACCCTGCATCGGCTCCCTTCCAAAGGCCGCCGGTTGAGAGCAGTTTGATCGGCTGCACGATCGCGGCGTCGTACAACTCGTCGACATAGTATTTGTGCAGCAGCACCGTATACGGACCGTGAAATCGAGCCGTCATCGCAGCGACAGCCTCGCGGTTACGGAGCCAGAAGTACCAGGCGATACCAATGCCCGCCAAGGCAACACCGCTCGAGAGCGCCATCAACATCAACTCGGTCGATGTGTTGTCGTGGCTCGATTCGGCCGCGTCTGGCGCGTGGCTCTCCTGCAGGGCAACCGGGCGGACGACGCCGGCAGGTTCGCTGCTCTGCGCACCGCCTCCGGCTGCCTCCAGCCGCCCGCGGCCGTCGCTCACTTCGAAGCTTGGTTCGAGGAATTGCTCGATCCGATTGCTGCCCCCCAACGCATGCGGCACGCCGACATACCCCGCAACAACCGAACCGATCGCGAGCACGATGAGTGGGATCGCCATCGAAGGCGGCGCATCGTGCGGTGCGTGGGCGTGCCCGTGCCCGTGCGAATCGTGGTGCGCCACAGCGGCGGTCTGTGCGTGACCGGTTTGCGCAACAGGCTCCTCTTCCTCAGGATGCGCGCTGCCGTGCGCGGTGACGCGTCTCTCACCATGAAACGCAAGGAAAACGAGCCGGAACATGTACGTCGCGGTCAAAAGCGACGTCACCATTCCGATTCCCCACAGAAGCAAACGGTTGGGATTCGTCGCGGTGAAAGTCTTGAACAGAATCTCGTCCTTGCTGAAGAACCCGGACAAGAGCGGAACGCCTGCGATCGCCAGCGCGCCGATGAGGAACGTCCAGTAGGTGACCGGCAGATACTTCTTCAGCCCGCCCATGTGGCGCAGGTCCTGCTCACCGGCCAGCGCATGAATCACCGCGCCTGAACCCAGGAACAGCAGCGCCTTGAAAAACGCATGCGTATAAAGATGGAAGATGCCGGCGGCAAATGCCCCGACTCCCATCGCGAGGAACATGTAGCCAAGCTGCGACACGGTCGAATACGCAAGCACCCGCTTGATGTCGTTCTGCACCAGGCCGATGGTGCCCGCCATCAGCGCTGTGGCCACGCCGATCGCCGCCACCATCGAGAGTGTGATCGGTGCGTGTGAGAAGAGCACCGCGTTTCTCCCAATCATGTAGACGCCCGCGGTCACCATCGTCGCCGCATGGATCAGCGCCGACACCGGGGTCGGACCTTCCATCGCGTCGGGCAACCACACGTAGAGCGGAATCTGCGCCGACTTGCCCGTCGCGCCGAGAAAGAGGAGCAGCGTCGCGGCCGTGATCACCCCGATCGCGCCGTGCTCGATCGCTCGCGCGTCGGCGGCCGCGGCAACCAGCTGGAAGTCGAGCGTTCCGAAGGTCGCAAAGATCAGCAGCATGCCCACGACGAACCCGAAGTCGCCGACGCGGTTGACGACAAACGCCTTCTTGCCGGCATCGGCAGCCGACTGCTTCCGGAACCAGAACCCGATGAGCAAGTACGAGCACAAGCCCACGCCTTCCCAGCCGACGAACATCACCGGGAAGTTCGCGCCGAGAACGAGGATCAGCATGAACGACGCGAACAGGTTGAGATACGAGAAGTAGCGTGCGTACTCGCTATCGCTCTCCTCGTGCATATACCCCGTCGAGTAGATGTGGATGAGCGAGCCGATGCCGGTGATGACGAGAATCATCACCGCGGCGAGATGATCCAGCCTCAGCGCGAATGGCACGTGCAGCGTGCCGGATGCCATCCACTCGAACAGGGTGAATTCGAGCGGCGCGGCCTCATGGCCCAGGACTCGCGACACCAGCAGCACGGAGACGGCGAACGACGCGATCATCGCGGCGCAGGCAAGGCCGCCGGAGATCGATTTCGTCAACCGGCGCCCGAGACAGGCGTTGACGACGAAGCCGACGAGTGGAAACAGCGGAATCAGTAACAGCATCAGTCAGCGCGACTCAAACAAGCGCTTACCATTTCAGCGCGGTGAAGGCGTCGGGGCTCAGCGTCTCGCGATGACGGAAGAGCGCGATGATGAGCGCCAGGCCAACCGCCGCTTCGGCGGCGGCTACGGTCATGACGAAGAACGTAATGATCTGCCCGTCCACCGATCCGCGGTAGCGCCCGACCGCGACGAAAGTGAGGTTGACCGCGTTTAGCATGATCTCGATCGAGAGGAGCACGGTGATCAGGTTACGCCGGAGAAATACGCCAGCCGTGCCGATGGCAAAGAGCACGCCGGATAGCGCCAGGTAATGGTTCACAGTCAAAGGGACCATCAGGAATGCTCCCGGCGCGCGAGCACAACCGCGCCAATCATGGCAACAAGAATCAGGACCGAGGTGGCTTCAAACGCGAATGCGTGACGCGTGAAGATGCCGCTGCCGATGAGGGCAACGGAACTGACCGATGCCGCTGTTTCTCCCCTGCTGGCCCAGCCAAAACCGATACGAAGGAGCGCCCACAGCAACTCTCCGGCAAGTAACACCGACAGCACCGCGCCGATCCGCATGCCTGTCGGTCCGAGCAACGTCGCAACCCCTGCAGGTGCAGGCTCCTCGCGCGGCACGTTCAGCAGCATGACGACAAAGAGGAACAGCACCATGATCGCGCCGGCGTAGACGATGATCTGCGTCACGGCCGTGAACGGCGCGTCGAGAACGACGTAGAGGCCGGCGAGCGCGCCAAAGGACACGATGAGCAGCATCACACTGTGCATCGGGTTGCCCTGCCCGACGACGAGCAACGACGCGATGACCGCGATGCCGGCGAAGGCGTAAAATGCGAGTACGTCCATATTTGATGCTGAAATTTCTGAATGCTGATTGCTGATTGCTGATTGATCGGCGGCCCCCTGCGCCGTCAAGTCAGCATTCAGAATTCAGCAATCAGCAATTTCAGGAGTTCACCCTTATCCCACCCACAACACCAACGCCGCCGTGACGAACAGATTCAACACCGCCACGGGCAGCAGCCATTTCCAGCCGAATTCCATCAGCTGATCGTAGCGGTAGCGCGGCAGCGTCCAGCGCATCCAGACATAGAAAAACAGGATGAGGAACACTTTCACGAGGAACCACACCCATGCCAGCCAATCGGGCAGAAGTGGACCCAGCCAGCCACCGAGATACAGGCTGGTCGCGACCGCCGAAACGGTCACCATGTTCACGTACTCGGCGAGGAAGAACATCGCGAAGCTCATAGAGCTGTACTCGGTGTGATAGCCCGCAACCAGCTCCTGTTCCGCTTCTGGAAAATCGAACGGCGCCCGGTTGGTCTCCGCCACACCCGCCGTCAGATAGATCAAGAACCCGATCGGCTGCAGAAAGATGTACCAGCGCGGGATGAATCCGAACCACGTTCCTGACTGGTTCATCACGATGTCGCGCAGCGACAACGAGCCGGCCATCATGATGACCGCCGCCATCGCCAGGCCGTACGACAGCTCGTAGCTGATCATCTGCGCCGAGGAGCGCAGGGCGCCAAGCAGCGAATACTTGCTGTTCGAGCTCCAACCCGCGAGCACGATGCCGTAAATGCCCATCGACGTGATTGCGAAGATCACGAGGACGGCCACATTGACATCGGTGATCTCGAGCCGGATCGGACGATCGAGCAGGCCAAAGAGCGTCGTCTCGGTGCCAAACGGTATGACGGAGAATGCGGCAAAGGCGGCCGCGGTCGATACGATTGGAGCAATGGCGAACAAGGCCGTGTCGGCTGCCTTCGGCTTCAGCTGCTCCTTGAACAGGAGCTTGATGACATCGGCGAACGGCTGCAGCACGCCTTCGAAGCCGACGCGATTTGGCCCCGAGCGATCCTGAATGTAGGCGCAGACCTTGCGCTCCATCCACACCATGAATGCCGCAGACAGCACCAGCATGTTGAAGATAACGAAGATCAGACCAAACTGCGCGATGATCTCGGGCGGAGGAAGCCAGCTCGCCATCTCAGTGCGCTCCCACCGGCGCGCGCGCGGCACGCCAATCGGACGGCACCGTACAGCGGCCCTCGCGAACGTGGGCTTCGAACTCGGCGCGGAAGTGCTTCACAGTCGTCAATGCCGGCGTCGCCGCCGCATCGCCAAAGGCGCACAGCGTTTTGCCGACGATATTGTTCCCGATGCTGACGAGCAGATCGATATCGCGCATCTCGCCTTCGCCGTTGTCGATGCGCGTCAGGATCTTGTAGAGCCAATCTCCCCCTTCGCGACAGGGAGTGCACTTGCCGCACGACTCGTGCTTATAGAAGTAGAGCAGGTTGCGAGCCGCCCAGACCATGCAGGTCGTCTCGTCCATGACGATGATGCCCGCCGACCCCAGCATCGACCCCGCCTTCTGCACATCGTCGAAACTTGCCGGGATGTCCAACTGGTCGGGCAACAGGATCGGCACTGACGATCCGCCGGGAATGACCGCTTTCAACTTGTGCCCATCGCGAATGCCGCCGGCATAGTCGAAGATCAATTCGCGCAGCGTTGTCTTCATCGACGCTTCGAAGACGCCTGGTCTCTTCACGTGACCACTGACGCAGAACAGTTTCGGTCCGCCGTTCTTCTCCGGGCCCAGTGATGTGAACCATTCGGCGCCATTCAGGATGATCGGCGGCAGGTTGCAGAGCGTCTCGACGTTATTCACCGCGGTCGGCTTGTTGTAGAGTCCGGCGACGGCTGGAAATGGTGGCTTGATGCGCGGCTGTGCGCGTTTGCCCTCGAGCGATTCGATGAGCGCGGTCTCTTCCCCGGCTTCATACGCGCCGGCGCCACGATGAATGACGATGTCGCAGTCGAAGCCGGTGCCGAGAATGTTCTTGCCCGCGTAGCCCTTGGCGTAGGCCTTGGCGAGTTCCGCCTCGAGAACCCTCTGAACGTGGAAAAACTCGCCGCGTATATAGATGTAGGCGACCTTTGCGCCGATTGCCCAGCAGCCGATCAGACAGCCTTCGAAGAGAAGGTGCGGATTGCGCTCCATCAGCACGTGATCCTTGAACGTGCCGGGCTCGCTCTCGTCGGCGTTGCAGGCGATGTAACGCGGTTCGGTCTTCTTGTCGACGAACTGCCACTTCAGTCCGGTCGGGAATCCGGCGCCGCCGCGGCCGCGGAGACCGGACGCCTTCACCAACTCGATGATGTCGTTCGGCTGCATGCCGAGGGCTTTTTTCAGCCCGTCGTACCCCTGGTGTTTGAGGTAGAAGTCGAGCGTGAAGCTGTTCGGCTCGCGGACGTACTTGGTAAGGATGGGCTCCATCACTCCACTTCCAGGTGACATCCGGACAACGCCGCCGGACCGCGCGCCTTGATCTCGTCCACCAGCTTCGAGCAACTCTCCGCGGTCGCCTGCTCGTGCCAGTGCTCGTTGTTCACCATGACGATCGGTGCGCGATCGCACGCGCCAAGGCACTCGAACTCGAGCAGCGTAAACATTCCCGACGGATCGGTCTCGCCCGGCTTGATTCCCAGCTTCTCGGACAGCGCTTCAGTGACGCGCTCGGCGCCGGCAAGGGCACACGACAACGTCCGGCAAACCTGCAGCACGTACTTGCCGACGCGCTCGCGGAAGAACATCACGTAATAGGTCGCGACGTCCTCGACCTCGGCAGCGGTCATGCCGAGAATGCCGGCGACGTGGCGCATGCCGCTCGCCGTCAAATAGCCTTCCTGCTCCTGCACCAGATACAGCGCACCGAGCACCGCCGACCGTTTCTGCTCGGGCGGATACTTCGTCAGCATGTCGTCGAGAATTGCGCGGCGCTCGCGCGTGAACTCGAACGGCTTACCCTCGTCGAGTCGCGCGCGCTCGGACTTCTGAAAGCGCTCCGAGTCGTAGACCATCAACGGGTGAAAGCTCATCGATCCACGTCTCCCATGACGACATCGGTCGAGCCAATCACCGCAATCACGTCGGCAATCATTCCGCCGATGATGGCGAGCGGCAGCGCCTGGCACGCGTAAAAGGACGGTGCGCGGAGCTTGATGCGATAAGGACGATTGGTTCCATCCGACACGATCGAAAAACCATGCTCGCCACGCGGGCCTTCAACCGGCACATATGACTCGCCAGCCGGGACCGTGAATCCCTGCGAGTAGATCAGGAAGTGCTGAATCAGCCCTTCCATCTCCGTGTAGACCTTGTCCTTGGGTGGCGGGACGATGCGGTAGTCCTGGATATCGAAGACGCCACGCGGACTGATTCGCGCAAGCGCCTGGTGCGCGAGCCGCGTGCTCTGTCGCATCTCCTCCATCCGCACCAGATACCGATCGTAGACGTCGCCAGCCGTGCCGACGGGCACATCGAAATCGTAGGTTTCGTACCCCGAATATGGGAACGCCTTCCGCACGTCGTACGGCACGCCGGCCGCCCGCGCCATCGGTCCGACGAGGCCGTACGGGACGGCCACGTCCTTCGGAATCACACCGACCGTTCGCGTTCGCTTCAGCCAGATCTGGTTTTGCGTCAGGAGATCTTCGTATTCCCCCAGCTTGTCCGGGAATGCATCGAGGAATTTCTTGACCGCATCGTGAAAACCAGTCGGCAGATCCTCGCGCAGCCCGCCAATGCGGATGTAGCTCGGAAACATTCGGAAGCCGGCCAGCATCTCGTTGATGTTGAGCAACTGCTCCCGTTCGCGGAAGCAGTACATCATCACCGACACCGCGCCGATTTCCAGGCCGTGGGTACCAAGCCACACGAGATGGCTGGCAATGCGCTGCAACTCCGCAATCAGAATGCGGATATTGCGCACGCGCTCCGGCACCTCAATCCCGAGCAGCTTCTCGACTGCCAGGCAGAACGCCAGGCTGTTCGACTGAGCAGCGAGATAATCCATCCGCTCGACGAGCGGAATCACCTGCTGCCACTTCTTCTGCTCCGCGGTTTTCTCGATCCCCGTGTGAAGAAAGCCGATCGTGGTATCCGCGTTGACGACGATCTCGCCCGAGAGCTCGAGCACGAGACGCAACACACCGTGTGTGCTGGGGTGCTGCGGCCCCATGTTGACGGTCATCGTCTCTTGGCGAAGCTCAGTAGTAGTCGTAGCCATGAGTGAACCTGAAAATGCTGATTGCTGATTGCTGATTGCTGAGTGACTCAGCGCAGAACCAGCAAGTCAGCGAGGTCTTTCAATCGTCAATCAGAAATCAGCAATCAGAAATTTCAGCTATCTCGCCCTTTCCACCAGCGCACAGATCGCGTGAATCACTGTGCGATGCACTTCCTGAACACGTGCGGTCGAGGCGTGCGGCACGTTGATGTGAATGGCCGCCGCCTTGCCGATCACGCCGCCGTCGCGCCCGGTGAGCGCGATCGTCTTCATTCCTTTTGCGTTGGCCGCCTCGAGCGCCATCACCACGTTTGGCGATCGCCCGCTGGTCGAGATGCCGAGGGCGACATCCTCTCGTCTGCCCAGCGCTTCGACCTGCCGCGCAAACACCCAATCGAACGTGAAATCGTTTGCCACGCTCGTCACCAGACTCGCGTCCGCTGTCAGGGCAATTGCGGCCAGTCCATCACGTTCGCGTTCGAATCGCCCCACCAGCTCCGTGCTCATGTGCTGGGCATCCGTGGCGCTGCCGCCGTTGCCGAATACGAGAAGCTTCCCACCGGCATCGAGCGAGGCCCGAATCGCCGCCGCCGCCTCGACGACGCTCTCCTGCACCGCCTCGCGCATGCGTTGATGGAGCGCGATCGTCTCATCGAACACCGCCAGAACCACTGCGGCATCTTCCGCGGCAGTGCGCGCGTCCATTAATCGTTCCGCGCGCGATCTCGTGTCGCCTCGATGTTCGCGACGAATTGTTCCTGCGACACCTGAAGCGGCTCGTAGGTCTTCACCGGCTGCTTGATCTGCACCGGGTAATCCTTCCGCAACGGATAACCCTCCCAGTCGTCGGGCATCAAGATGCGCCGCAGGTCCGGATGATCGGTAAAGTGAATCCCGAAAAAATCGTACGCTTCGCGTTCGGACCAGCTCGCGGCCGGCCAAACACTCGAGACCGATGGTACGGTCGGTTGGGTGCCGGGCACGCGCACTTTCACGCGCAAGCGCTTCGGGGTTTCACCAAATCCTGCTGTGCCGAGACTCGCGAGCAGGTAGACGATTTCAAAGCGCGGTTCGCGAGGGTAGTAATCAACCGGCAACAGATCTGCGAGGAACGCGAACCGGAGCTCCGGCGTATCGCGCAGCGCCAGGCATGTCTGGACAAGGTGATCGAGCGCCACGTAGATCGTCGGCATGCCGTCGGCCGACTGAACCGCCTCGAGCCCCGCGGCGGGTACGGTACGCGACAGGACGTCAACGATCGCGTCCGACTCCATCACGCGAAGACCTTCGATTTGTCGATCTTCTTCTGTAACTGGACGATGCCGTAGATGAGTGATTCGGGACGCGGCGGGCATCCCGGTACAAAGACATCGACCGGAACGACCTGGTCAACGCCCTGCACGATCGCGTAGTTATCGAACACGCCGCCAACAGAGGCGCACGCGCCCATCGAGATCACGTATTTCGGCTCGGGCATCTGATCGTAGATGCGGCGGAGGACGGGAGCCATCTTCCGCGACAGCCGGCCGGCGACGATCATCAGGTCCGACTGGCGCGGAGACCCGCGGAACACTTCGGCGCCGAATCGCGCGATGTCGTAGCGCGACGCGCTCATCGCCATCATTTCGATCGCACAGCACGCGAGCCCGAAGGTCACCGGCCAGATTGAGGATCGCCGGGCCCAGTTGACCATCTTGTCGACGGTGGTCAGGAGAACAGGAACGTCGTTGTCGTTATCACCCATGGCGATTTACCGTTCGTGGCCCCAATTGAAGACCCCTTTGCGCCAGACGTAGACGTACCCGGCCAGCAGGATGAGGAAGAACAAGACCATCTGAACGAACCCGGCCCAGCGCAATTCGCGCAGCGCCATGGCGAAGGGATAGAGGAACGCGATCTCGATGTCGAACAACAGAAAGATCATCGCCACCAGGTAGAACTTGACCGGATGACGTTCGCGGGCGTCGCCGACCGGCGGCATACCGCATTCATACGGCGCCAGCTTCTCGGGGGTGGGCTTCTTCGGCGCGACGAGGTGGGCACCGATGATGTTGACGGCGCCGAATCCCGCGCCGAGAACGATCATGATCAGGATTGGAATCCAGCCGTGCATGCCTCAGAACCCGCCGCGCTTGTGAATGTTTTCTCAAGCCGGGGCAAAAAAAGTCGGGCCAGTCGACCCGATGGTCTGCGTCAGCGCAGCCCGAACTCAAGAATGCTATCACAGGCCACGGATCAACACGGGCCACGGATCAAGAAACGCACACGGACGAAAACGGATAACACGCGAGCCACGGAAGAACACGGATAGGACACCAGCCACGGATGAACACGGATTCACACGGATAGGACACGAGCCACGGATGAACACGGATTGACACGGATAGACACGAGCCACGGAAGAACACGGATTGACACGGATAAGACATGAGCCACGGATGAACACGGAATTGACACGAGCCACGGAAGAACACGGAACAACACGGAAGAAAACACGGAACAACACGCATGCCGGACTGGAACAAACCCACGCTGACCACGAAATAGCGCGGAAGCGCTCGCAAGCTGACACAATACAGATCAAATGCGGCTTGCATGGTTCAGCCCGATGCCGCCGGTTCGGTCGGGCATCGCCACGTGCAGTGCGGACATCATCGGTGAGCTCGGCAGGCGCCACGCGATCGATGTCTACGTCCACGCCAACAACCCGTGCGAGTCGGTGCCGACACTGGAGTCCATGGAGGCGGTACGGGTCCATTCCGCCCACGATTTCGTGTGGCGCCATCGTGCTGAACCGTATGACCTGACGGTCTATCAGGTTGGAAACTCATCGCACCACGATTACATCTGGCCGTACCTGTTCCGATATCCAGGACTGACGGTGCTTCACGATGTCCGCGTGCATCACGCGCGGGCGGCGGCGCTGCTTCGCACGAAACGACCGGAAGATTTCCGCGCCGAGTTCGCCGCCAATCATCCCGACGTCTCAGTCGATCTCGCCGAGCTGGCGATCGCCGGGTTCGACAACCACCTTTATTACTCGTGGCCGATGTGCCGCCTGATCCTCGAGGCGTCACGCCTCACCGCCGTGCACTCGCCGCCGATGGCGTCGCAACTGCGGGATCAACTTCCGCACGCGAAGATCACGACGATACGTCTCGCACACGGAGAGCCGCCCAGTGTCGCGCAAGCCACCACTGGACGGGCGCGCGTTCGTGCCTCATATCGAATTCCAAACGAAGCCGTCGTGTTTGGAGTATTCGGCGGCCTCACGCCCGAGAAGCGGATTCCCCAAATCCTCGACGCACTCGCTGCGACCGTGCCCTATGCACCGTCGGTCCATCTTCTGCTCGCAGGTCCGATCGCGCGGCATTACGACGTCAGCGCCGACGTTCGGCAACGCGGCCTCGAAGATCGCGTCACCATAACGGGGTACCTGGAAACCGACGCCGAGCTCACCGATTGCATCGCCGCGTGCGATGTGTCGCTGAACCTGCGCTGGCCGACAGCGCGCGAGATGTCGGGACCATGGCTCCGCGCGCTCGCCGCCGGTCGAGCGACGATCACCGTCGATCTCGCGCATCTGGTCGATGTGCCGTCGATTGATCCGAGGACGTGGAA
>DASTVZ010000153.1:0-17146 GCA_035758845.1 Vicinamibacterales bacterium | reverse complement strand
CGGCTCATGCGTCCAACACACCTCCTTTCAATGCAAGCCAGAACGAGCGTCAGTTTACGCCTGTTCCGGCGATTGGGATCCCTTCTCCTGCCCCTTCCCGGGGTCGTTCTGGCCACCGTTCATCTGTACTCGCAGGCGCCTGTGGTTTATACACCGAAAGCATTACTGACGACCGACCCGCGGGTCTTTACTGATTGGCTGGAAACCAAGCGACCTCCGTCGGTGTCACCCGGCGAAAAGGCCCGTATTCTGGCGGCGCTACCGTCAGAAGGAGAGGTCACCCTTCTGGATGATGCCGGTCGTCAAAAGCTGGCGGCTCTGAAGGAGCTGCTCCGTGCTACCGGTCGCGATTCGTACGACGTCAAGGTGACAGACGTAGCGTATGCCCGGATCTGCGTCTTCGAGCGATCCGTCGTCCTGATCTCGAAGTCAGCGCTCACGCTGCTCGATGCCGAAGACCTCCAGGCGCTGGTCGCGCATGAGATCGGCCATGAGTACTTCACACTCGACTATGAATACGCTTTCACCCTCCAGGACCATCGCCGTCTCAAGGATCTGGAACTACTGTGCGATGCCTTTGCGATCCTGACGCTGCACCGGCTGGGAATGAGTCCAGCCAGGCTAATGGGTGCTGTCGAGAAGATCGATCGCTATAACCAGGAGCGTTTTGCAGAGAGGATTGATGGCGCCAATTATCCAACCATAGCGGAACGGCGTTCTTTTGCGCGTGGGCTCACGGCTTGGTTGCACGCTGCCGTAAAGGCTGGCGTCTAGCCAATGATCAGGTGAGAATCACCGAACTCGTGCCACAGGTAGGCGGCGCGCTGTGCTTCGTCGTAGGCGCGCTCGAGATGTGACGAAGGGTGATGGCAACCAGCTGCGGCGATCACCTGCTCGATCATCGCGAGATGGGTCGCATGTGGTTCGTGAAAGCCGGTGATCAGTCCATTAACTGAACGCAGCTCTCGTTCCGGCGTGATCACAAGATCCGTCCACCCCTCACCCGGGTGGACGACGCCGCGTCGATCCGTCACCGTCTCGAGCGCCCGCACGACGGTTGTGCCGACAGCGATGACACGATGCCCGGCCACTCGTGCCGCATTCACGCAATCGGCCGTCTCCGGCGATACTCGAAAGAACTCTTCGTACGGCGGCTCGTGGTCTTCGAGGCTTGCGACACCTGTATGAAGAAGCAACGGCGCGATCTGAATTCCACTCGAAACCAGTCGCGTGATGAGTTCGGGCGTGAATGGCCGCGCTGCGGACGGCATCTCCGCGCTCCCGGGCTCCCTAGCGAAGATGGTCTGATACATCGATGACGGCCACGGGCGTGTGACGTAGTTATAGCGAATCGGCGTACCGAATCGTTCGAGATACGGCACGACGGGTTCCGGAAGTTCCAGCGCCGCCATCCACAGTCGCGATTGTGCATTCATAGCGCTCGAACTGGTTTCATTAGCAAGTGACGGCGTGGCGAACGAGCACGCGAGTGAGCCCACGCGATCGGCGCGGGGATCGTGGAGCCCCGCGAGCGAGCGTGTGCGGGAGTCCGAGGGGCGAAGCCCCTCGGAATGAAATGGATACGGCGCAAGAAGAGTGACGCGGCCGCGTCCAGGCAGCGCCAGCGTCGATCCCGGACGCGCGTGGCGGTAGGGGAGCGATGCAACTGGGCCCGGGCGTCGCACTTCGACCACCCAGAAATTGCCGGGTAGTCGAGTGGAAATGTGCACGGCAAGTGTCTCGCCCTCTGCGGTCGTGGCCTCGAGCGCCGCGTTCAACGTTCCGCTCGTATTGACGACGAGGAGGTCTCCAGGCGCGAGCCAGCGCGGCAACTCGCTGAACCGCGAATGCGCGATTGAGTCGCTGTCGACGCGCGACACGAGCAGACGGACGTCGTCACGGCGCAGGCCGCGCGCTTCGGGTGGCTCGCTGGCCTCGAGATGCTTGGCTACGCCGAATGGTGCGACGATGCTGGCTGCCGCCATGTCTTCTCCTGCTGTGCCGCGAATCGCTGACCGCGAATCACGTCGGGCCCCTGATCGAACAGCCAGTTCCAGAACGGCTCCGTGACTTCGGGTAGTGGCCGATCGGAAATGTCTTCACCCGGAAACGCGTCTTGATGCATGCGCGTGCGCATGTCGCCCGGATCGACGAGGACCGCGGAGACACCCTGATCGCGAAGTTCAGTTGCCAGCGTACGGGTCAACAGCTCGAGCGCCGCCTTGGTTGCACCGTATGGCCCCCACCCCGGATAGGCAGCGGTTGCCGCATCACTCGTAATGTTCACAATCACGCCGCGCCGTGCGCGCAGAAGCGGCAGCGCCAGTTGCGTCAGCACCATGGGCGCGCCGACATTCACAGGAAAGAGCCGACCGAAGCGGGGCACATCGAACGCCATCAGCGGCCCAACCACTCCGAGCTCCGACGCGTTGTTCACGAGCACGTCCAAGCCACCGAGCCGCTCGGCGGCTTCGATCAACGCCGCACGGACGGATTGGTCCGTGACATCGCCGGCAATCGGCGCGACCGCAGGTGCATACGACGACAGTTCCGCGGCCGCATCGTCCAGGGCCTTGCGATCGCGGCCGCCGATCACGAGTCGGTAGCCGCGCCTGGCCATTACGCGCGCAATGACCAGACCCAGTCCTCGATTAGCGCCGGTCACCAGGGCAATTCGACTCTGCTCAGTCATCAGTTGACTCCCATTTGTGGTCCGTTTCAGAAAATCGTTCTTCCAAAGCATCGAACTTCAAGTGCACTTGAAGTCAAGCAAAAAGTGGCGCACACTGTGGCGAACGAGCGCGCGAGTGAGCCCACGCGCCCCGCCTTCGCACCGTTCGATCGACGGGCGCTACGGCGAGGCAAGGCGGCGCGAAACAAGACGCGAGCGAGCGTAGCGAAGCGAGCCACGCGAACGGAGCGAGCCGACGAAGCGGCTCGCGAGAGAGCGTGTGGGGGAGTCCGAGGGGCGACGCCCCTCGGAGTGATCAATGAGTGATGTACTGACGATTGGAGAGGTCGCGGCTCGAAGTGGGGTGGCGACGTCAGCGTTGCGCTTCTACGAGGATGAGGGATTGATCGCCTCGGAGCGAACGGATTCAGGCCACCGGCGGTATCCGCGCGCCGTGATCCGGCGCATCGCGTTCATCGTGTTCGCACAGAGAATCGGCCTTTCGCTCGAGGAAATTCGTCGTGAGCTCGCGAAGCTGCCGCGCAACCGCGCGCCGGACCGGGCGGATTGGTCGAAGCTGTCCGCCAGCTGGACGACGCGGATCGACGAGAAAATTGCGGAACTGGAACGAATGAAGGCAGGCCTCACCGAGTGCATCGGGTGCGGATGCCTGTCGCTCGATCGCTGTAGGTTTTCAAATCCAGGCGATCGCGCTGGGCGCCGCGGCACAGGCCCGCGCTACTGGTTGCAGGGATTCCCGTAGTCGTTGGCCAAGACCTGAAGTATTGTCTGGCACGTTCAGACCCTCGGTCCCCAGAAGCGAGAAGCCAGTCAGCGGAGAACCCAATGATGAATCGGCGCGAGTTTCTTGGAACAGTAAGTGCCGCCGCAGTACTCCCGGCACTCGGTCGGCAGGCGGCGCCTGCGAACGAATGGGGCTCACCCGTTTTCGACTTGCACTTTCACCTTCGCGCGCAGCCGGCGAGCAACCTCGCGCACCTCGACGGCGCGGGTGTGACGAAGGCCAATCTCCTCACGCGCGCGACCGCACTCGAGCAAGTGAAAGCGCTTCAGGCAGCGGCGCCCGGCCGTTTCACGTGGTTCAGCAGCTATGACGTGACCAAACCTGATGCCGAACAGGTGCTCACGCAAGCGGTGAAGGATGGAGCACAGGGCTTTGGCGAAATGAAATTTCACGTCGCGGCGGATGGACCGGAGCTGCGCCGCGCGTATGCGCTTGCCGCCGATCTGCATGTGCCGATCCTCGTGCACTTCCAGGAAGTCGATCATTTCCCGAATGAAGGGACGTGGAGCACCGGTTTTGCAAAGACGTTCGAATCGATCCTCGAGGCGTATCCGAAGACGACGTTCATCGGGCATGCGGATGCGTTCTGGGCGAACGTCAGCGCCGACTATCACAACGAAGCGGCGTATCCGGCTGGTCCAATTAAGCGAGGCGGCCTGACCGACAAGTGGCTCGGTGAGTATCCAAATCTCTTTGGCGACCTGTCGGCAAATTCGGGCAACAACGCGATGTCACGCGATCCGGAATTCACGGCCGATTTTTTCAAGCGGCATCAGAACAAGCTGTTTTTTGGCAGTGATTGCGGTTGCAGTGACGGTCACGGCGGCGGCGTGAGTCAGAACAACAACCCGGCTGCCGCGCGAATGACAGGCAAGTGCGTCGCGCGTGAGACCCTCGGTTTGCTCACACGATCCGCGTCACCCGAAGTCTTTCAGAAGATCACTTGGGGGAACGTGCACAAGCTGCTGAAGATTCCGCAATAAAAGGAAAAAGGGAAAGGCCGATTACTCCGCGACACGAACGTCCTGCCAATTGGCGACGAGAGTTTCGACCGTTCGTCGATAGTGCTGCTGTAGCAACCCGACCCCCGTGTCTGCGTCGCGATTGACGATCGCTTTCTGGATGGCGTCGTGTTCGCCCCGGTGATCGCGAGTACGATCGACGTTCTCGAGCAGCAGATGTCGATAACGATACGCGCGTTCGGCAAGAATCTGGCAAAACGCGATCAGCGATCGCAATTGGCACGCGCCATACAATGCCTGATGGAAGGCATCGTGTCGCCGTTCCCATTCGGGATCGAGCTTTCCGTCAGCCCCGTAGGTGGCTCGTTTCGAGAGTTCATGAAATCGCGCGATGATGTTGGCTTCCCACTGATCGTCGCCCGTGGCAATCGCCATCCGAACCGCCAGCCCCTCGAGCTCGCAGCGGCTGTTTGCGATATCGAGTGCCTCTTCGGGTGACACCGGCGCAACACGGAAGCCTTTGTGATCTTCAAGGACGACGAGTTGTTCGGACGCGAGGCGCATGAGCGCTTCGCGCAGCGGGCTTTGACCCGACCCATATATGCTCCGCAGATCGCGAAAGAGCAGTCGCGATCCCGGCTGAAGACGGCAGTGGAGGATATCGAGACGGATTCGATCGAACAGATCCGATGTCAGCGTTCGATTGACCCGCGTCGTCTTGGAACGCGTCGCTCGGTTTTGCGTAACCGGAAACGCGATGGGTGAGCGGCGTGGGCGCATGTATCGGACTGTTCTTGAAGAGGTAGACGCTGAGACTGTACGTCCAGCAGCCAAAGCTGTCAAACCGCCGGTGATTTATTTCGACAATCTACCAGGGAATCGATACTATCGCGACTCGCCAGTGTCGGTCCCGAGGGAACGTTCAACCGCGCTAAGTAACTGTGTACAGCGGCATTACTATGACGCTTCGTAAACCTATGCCACGTTACGCACCGTTTTTCATCGCCAGCGCCGCTCTCTTCTTGAGTACGGAGCTGTTCCTCGTTGCCGGCAATCAGGCGCCGGCCGGACAACCTCCGCAGCAACCTGTGCCTGGTGGCCCCCCCGCCACCGGAGCTCCCGCGCCTGGACAGGCGCCTGGTGGCGGCCGCGGCGGTGGACGCGGGAACCCGGGTCCGGCGCTTTTCACCGCAACCTGTTCCGGCTGCCACGGCACGCCGGAAGTGACGGGACGCGCGCCATGGCTGTTTGATCAGAAGTGGCTCGACGGCACCGACGACGGCAAGATCGCGAACACGATTCGTCAGGGCGTTCCCGATAAGGGCATGGTCGGCTTCACGCCGGAGCAGCTCTCAGATCAGCAAATCTTTCAATTGATCGCTTACATCCGAACGGCGACCGCGAATCTCAAGCCGAAGCCAACCTACGTCGCAGATCCTGACGGCCAGGTCATCACGTCGGAGAAGCAGACGTTCAAGCTGGAGGTGCTGACTCGTGACGTGAACACGCCGTTCGGTCTTGCATTTCTTCCTGACGGTCGACTGCTGATCACCGAGCGCAATGGCTCGCTGCGCATTCTCGACAAGAACACGCTCTCTGACCCGATCAAAGGTACGCCGAAGCCGCACGTGCAGCAGGACGGAGGATTCCTCGCTGTCACGATTCATCCGCAGTACGCCAAGAACGGGTGGATTTATCTTTCGTACTCAGAGGTCCAGCCAGGTTTCGTCGCGCCACCTCCGCCTCCATCAGCAGATCCGGCGGCTCCTCCGACGGCAACCGCTCCCGGCGGCGGTCAGGGTCGCGGTCGTGGCGGGCCTCCGCAGCCTCCGTCGAACACGGTGATCGTCCGCGGAAAGATCAACAAAAACAATGAGTGGACGGATCAGCAAGTCATCTTTCGATCGCCGACCGAGCTGTACGTCTCGAGCGGTGTGCATTTCGGATCGCGCTTCGCGTGGGACCGGGATTCACATTTGTTCTTCACGCTTGGCGAGCGCGGCACGATGCAGAACGCGCAAGATCTGAAGAACCCGCTCGGCAAGATTCACCGCGTCAACGACGACGGCAGCGTGCCAAAGGACAATCCGTTCGTCGACACCGCCGATGCCGACAAAACGATCTGGAGTTATGGGCACCGAAATCCGGAAGGTCTGGCGTGGGAGCCGGGCACAGGGCGGCTGTGGGAGTCAGAGCACGGACCGACTGGCGGCGACGAGATCAATATCATCGAAAAGGGCCACAACTACGGGTGGGGGATTGCCTCGAAGGGTCTGCAGGGCGGGATCACAAAAACCTCCGAGACAGGCATGGATGACCCCATCGTCTACTACACGCCGTCGATCGCACCAGCGGGCATTACGTTCTACACCGGCACGCGCTATCCCGCCTGGAAGAACACCAGCCTCTTCGTCGGAGGACTGGTTGGACAACAGTTGCGTCGACTGGAGATCAGCAAGGAAAAAGTGGTCAACCAGGAAGTCCTCTTCGCGCAGTTCGGGCGAGTGCGCGATATCGTCCAAGGGCCCGACGGCTACCTTTATGTCGCCCTCCAGAGTCCCACCGGCGGACAGGGGGTCCCGCTGTCAGCGGCGACGCCCGGCATGATCGTGCGGCTGCTGCCTGGCTCGGCTGCGGAAGCTCCGAAGCGATAAAGTCCTGCACTACGCGTAATTCCAGCGCACTCTGTTGCGTCCGTGTTTTATATTGGTTGACTCTTTATCGATAATATTGCACATTATCGACCACTTCAGCGTCCTGTCGTCATCGGGGCGTTACTTCACGCACATTTCGGCGCCGGTTCGTCTACTTCGCGCGGTCTGAAGACCAAGCGCTACACGTGATGAAACATCTCGCGTACGGCAGGCGTCGAGGCGTCAGTGGCGCCGATCGAATCAAATACCCAGTCGTTCTCCGGAATGTACAACGCGTCCAACGTCGTCGTGTACAACGCGCGGCAGACGCAGTTTGCAGTTGGTGAGCCCAACGAACCAGACTATTCGGAATTCGCAATTCTCGCTGACGGCAGTGTGGATCCGAAGTCGGTTGAAGAGTGTCCGCTCGTGTGTTGGAGGATCTCGATGATGTCAAAACGGCTTATTACGGCTCTCGTCGTAACGACCGCACTTGCCGGAGCGATCTTGTCTGCACAACAGGGACGTGGTGCGAATCCGACGACGCCAGCGCAGCAAGGACGCGGCGCGAACCAGAATCCCGACGCTGAAATTCCTCAGGCGTTGCAATCGGTGACCATGCCCTGGCCGCCAATGCACATCTATATTCGCGGCGGACTCAAATCACACGGGCCAGGGCTGCACGACTATCCGCAGTTCATGGCGGATTGGAGCAAACTGCTCACCGAGCGCGGAGCCATCGTCGACGGCGGATTTCATTTTCCGACGACGGCGGAGTTGAGCGGCGTCAACGTCATGGTCATGTACAAGGGTGATGCCGGTTACATGAGCACCGATGAACGCGCGACGCTCGAGGCATTTCTGAAGCGCGGCGGAGGCCTGGTCAGTTTCCACGACACGCTCTGCGGCGACGACCCGCAGTATCAGGCGAACATCCTCGGCGGAGCGAAGAAGCACGGCGAGCGGAATTTCTCGGCGGGCGAGATCGCCTACACGATCACCGACAAGGCTCACCCGATTATGCAGGGGATGTCCGACTTCAAGATCACAGATGAGGCGTTCTTCTTAATCACCAAACCGACGCTCAACCCGGAGGGGCTGCACGTGCTGGCGACCGCGCCGATGCCGAAGAGCAACAGCGCCGGCGAACACGTCGGTGAGGTCGTACCGCAGATCTGGACTTACGAGCGTCCCTTTGGACTTGGCCAGAGTTTCCGGGCGTTCGTGTGGATGCAGGGACACAGCTACGCCAACTTCGCAGATCCGCAGGTTCAACCGATGATTCTTCGCGGGATTGCCTGGGCGGCGAAGTGGCCGATCGATGCGTTGATGACCGTCCGTCAGCCGGCGCAGGGTGGCGGGCGCCGCGGCCGCGGAGGCGCATAACCACGCCGAAGCCACGGGGCAACACGGATTAACACGAGCCACGGATGAACACGGATTCACACGAGCCACGGATGAACACGGATTCACACGAGCCACGGATGAACACGGATTAACACGAGCCACGAATGAACACGGATTAACACGGAAATAAGGACTCGATAAACAAAAAGCCACTACAGGCGGTATATCCGTGTAAATCCATCTTCATCCGTGGCATATATCCGTGTGAGTCCGTGTTCATCCGTGGCTTATATCCGTGTAAATCCGTGTTCATCCGTGGCTTTATCCATGTGAGTCCGCGTTCATCCGTGGCTTATATCCGTGTAAATCCGTGTTCATCCGTGGCTAAACCCGTCCGTGTCGATCCGCGGCCCAGCCGCCAAGAATCCGCATGAAAAAACTCACTCTGTATGCCGCCCTGTCGTTGTCTTTCCTGGCGGCTTTTGACCTTAAGGCCCGTCAGGCCCCGCAGACTGCGCCGACTGCTCAACCAGCTCAGGCGCCCGCGCAGGAACCGGCATCATCGGTCGCCGGCACAGCAAGGACGCCGGGAAATATCTGGTTACCGGCAAAGAAGGCTGGGCCGACGTCGCCTGCTCTGACTCCTGAGGAGGAGCTGAAGACGTTTTCACTGCCGCCCGGCTACCGCGCGCAACTCGTGGCCGCCGAGCCGTTGATCGAGTCGCCGATCATCATCGACTTCGATCCGGACGGGCGCATGTGGGTGCTCGAACTCCAGGCGTTTCTTCCTGACACATCCGGCCGCGACACGCAGGATCCGATTTGCAATGTTGCCGTGCTCGAAGACGTCGATGGGAACGGCACGATGGACAAGCGGACGGTCTTTGCCGATCGACTCGTTCTCCCGCGCGCGCTCAAGGTTCTCGATCGCGGCGTGTTGGTCGGTGAACCGCCGAACCTCTGGCTGATGAAAGACACCAACGGGGATCTCAAAGCCGACACCAAAGAAGTCGTCTACAAGAACTACGGGAGATTTATCGGCGGTGTCGAACACAACGCGAACGGCCTGCTCTGGGCGATGGACAACGTGTTGTACACGTCAGAGTGGAACGAGAACCTTCGGCTGAAGGATGGCAAGTTCGACGTGTTGCCGTCACTCAGCAGGGGGCAGTGGCAATCCTCGCAGGATGACGCGGGGCGCGTGTATCGGAATGTGAACGACGCGCCGCTCTTCATCGACTATACGCCTGCGCGCTATTTCATTCGCAACCCCAACGTGGCCAGAACTCGTGGCTTGTACGAGAGCCTGATCGATCAAATGGACGCCACGGTATATCCGGTTCGTCATAACCGCGGCGTCAATCGCGGGTATCGCGACCCGTTCTTTCGGCCTGACGGATCCTCGATCGTGATCCAGGGCGCGGGCAGCCCGACGGTGTATCGGGGCGACAAGTATCCCGCCGATGTTCGAGGCAGCGTCTTCATTAGTGATTCGCCGACAAATCTCGTCCACCGCTTCAACATCGTCGACGATGGATCTGGGCGTCTCACCGCGAAGAATGCCTACGCGCGGGGTGAGTTTCTCGCCTCGTCGGATGAACGATTCCGCCCGGTAAACCTCTTTTCAGCGCCTGACGGAACGCTCTATGTGGTCGACATGTATCGAGGTGTCGTCCAGGACGGCGGTATCTGGTCGGATTATTTGCGCGATTACATCAAGAGTCACGATCTCGAGCTGCCGGTGCAGCGTGGGCGGATCTGGCGGATCGTATATGGATCGGCGCAGACCAACCGAGGGACGAAGCCGTCCTTGTCGTCCGCCTCGCCGGCGCAGCTCGTTCAGACACTGAGTCATCCGAATGGCTGGTGGCGCGACACCGCGCAACGGCTGCTCGTCGAGCGCGGTGCGACGGCGGTTGCACCGACATTGAAGAAACTGGCGGCGTCCGCTCCTGACTGGCGCACGAAGTTGCACGCGTTGTGGACGCTTGATGGTTTGGATGCGATCGAGCCAGACGTGGTCGAACGAGCGCTTTCCGATGCGAAGGCGGAAGTGCGTGCCAACGGCGTGCGTCTGGCGGAACGATATCTCGTGGCGGAGCAGCCGTCGCTGACGAAAGCTGTCCTGGCCCTCGCGAACGACAAGAACTGGAACGTTCGTCGTCAAGTCGCCGCATCGATTGGCGAGTTGCCGGCTGCGGCACGCAAAGATCCGGCGGCTGCGCTGCTCAAAAAATATGGGAGCGACCCGTTAGTCGTTGATGCCGTCATCAGCAGCATCCCGGGCGGAGAGGAACAGGCGCTCACCGATGTTCTTCAGACAAGTGGTGGGCAACCTGGACCGACCGAGGCCATCACCGCGCTCGCGGCTGCGATCACTCGAAGCGCAAATGCTGCCGCGATTCAGAAATTGCTGGCGCTGGCCGCGAACGATTCAGAAGCGCTACCGGTGCGACTGGCGGTTCTTCAAGGGGTCGACAAAGTTCTTCCTGCGCTCGGCGCGGCGCCGACCGGTCGCGGTGGCGGTCGTGCTGCCGGCACTGTGGCGCTCGCTGGATTGAGCACTCCCGGCGCCGGCGAATCGTTTACGCCTGGACGATCGGTGACACTGCCGGCCGAGCCTGTCGAATTAGCTCGTGTTGGCGCTGGTTCGGATCAACTCGCGACGCTTGCGAAATCCGTGGTGAACAAGCTGGACTGGCCGAATCGACCGGTTCCGACCGTCATCGTTCCGCCGCTGACCGACGAGCAGCAGAAACAGTTCGCCGCCGGCGCAGAGATTTATAAAGGACTCTGCGTCGGATGTCATCAGGAGGACGGCAAAGGCAAGGACAAGATGGGTGCGAATCTTGTCGACTCACCGTACGTAAAGAGTGTGGATCCAAACGCCATCATTCGCGTGTTGTTGTCGGGTAAGGAAGGAACCATTGGCCTGATGCCGCCTGTCGGTGCGACATACAGCGACGAGCAGATCGCTTCGGTCCTGACCTATGTGAGACGTTCGTGGGGCAACGCTGCGCCTGCTGTCGATTCGATGAGCGTGCTCGAGGTTCGTGGACTCACCAAAGCTCGCAACAAGCCGTGGACCGACGACGAGTTGAAGCAGATCGGTGGGAGAGGAAGAGGTAACACCGGTCGTGGAGGCCGCGGAGGCCAGTAGTCGTCACGTCGGCAGCGGCTTCCCCCGCGTCTCGATCGCCAGCGGGAGCAGCATCAAACCCAGGACGAACGGGATCGCAGTCAGTGCCACCGGCACACCGATGCTGCCATAGCGCTGAATGCTGGCGCCGACCAGGAATGTTGCGCCGGCGGCCACGAACCGACCGATTGACGTCGCAAACGCGAGTGCGCTGCCGCGGCATTCAGTCCGATACTGCTCGCTGATCCAGCTGAAATACACCGAGAAACTTCCACCGCCGACGCCGACGAAGAACAGGCAGCCAATAAAGGTGAAGAGCGCGTCGGACGGTCTATAGAACGCGTAGCCGAAGCTGACCGGGATCGAGACCGCCATCAGCGAATAGAAGCACGCCAGCGCTCCCCGACGGCCGAATCGCTCCGCCAGCGTCGGCATGATCAGGCAGCCGATGATCGTTCCCGTCGCCAGCAGCATGGTGGCGCGGGAGGTCACACGCGCCGCGTCTGCGGCCCCGTATCCCATACGCGTCGCGACTTGCGTGACCGCCGCCGGGGCATACACCGATCCCGCCCACAGTCCGATCATCGAGATCAACAAAAACACGCAGTTGAGCACGGTCCGGCGGCGGTACTCGAGCGAGAACAGCGCGAAAAACGCGTCACGTGCGCGCCACCGTCCGATCGTCGCCACCCGGTTGCGCCAGCGTTCCGGTTCCTGCACATAGAGGCGGACGTAGGCGATGAACAGCGCCGGAAGACCGCCGAGCGCAAACATCGCGCGCCATCCGTATTGCGCACCGACCAGATAATTGAGACCGGCGGCAATGAACACGCCCACGTAGTAGCCGCTGTTCATGATCCCGGTCCCGACCACGCGTCGGCGCTCTGGGAGTTCTTCGACGACAAACGTTGCCGCGCCAACGAACTCGCCGCCGATGCCAAACCCGGCGAGCAGGCGAAAGATCGCCAACTGCCACCAGGTCTGGGCCAGTGCGCCAAGAAACGTGAACAGCGAGTAGCAGAGGATCGCGAGCATCAGCACGCGAACCCTGCCGAAACGATCGGCAGCGGGACCCCACAGAAACGCGAGTCCCCAGCCGACCAGGAACACCGAAAAGAGAATGCTGCCGTAGAAACTGACATTGCCTACCGTGGGCTCGATCCCCGACGCCGGGAGCAATGCGCGGAGTGCAGGCACCAGCACCAGCGCATATATAAAGGAGTCGACTCCGTCCAGGACGATGCCGCCCCAGGCCGCGAGAAATCCACGCCGCTGGTTTGATGTGAAGGAAGAGCGCGAGGTCTTGGCCCCGGTGGGGATCATCGCTCGGGGTTCCGCCACGCCATCACTATCAGCGTCATTCGAGTCGCGGCTGATTCTATGACAATGGGGCCACGTTCCCACTTGGACGCCCGGCGATTATGATGGTGCCGCGAGGAGTTCTGCATGCTTTCGATCCATCCAGCCAGGGCGTTTGTGGTGACCCTTGCTACACTCGCGTTAGTGTCTTCGACCGTTGCCGCCGTGCCACAAACGTCCGCGCCGTCGCCTCGGCTCAAGGTGTTGGTCGTTCACGGCCCCAATCTCAATCTGCTCGGCCGCCGCGAACCGCAAATCTATGGGACGACCACGCTCGATCAGATCAATGCCCGCCTTGGCGACCTTGCGAAAGAGATCAACGTCGAGCTCATCTCTTTGCAGTCGAACTCCGAAGGCGCGATTGTCGATGCGTTTCAAAAGCACATGGACGTCGTGGATGGAGCGCTGATTAATGGCGCCGGTCTCAGTTTCAGCAGCGTGTCTATTCATGACGTCATCAAGGCAATGCCGTTTCCGGTAATCGAAGTGCACATCTCGAATCTCGCGACCCGCGACGAAATCCATCAGCATTCGATTTTGACTCCTGCCGCGCGCGGCGCGGTCATGGGACTGGGGTGGCGGTCCTATACCGCGGCGTTGCGAGCGCTCGTCGAGATTGTTCGCGAAGACAAGGCCGGCAAGCGGTAGGCGCGATCGACGTTAGGGGAGCCGACGTAATGAGACAGCAGGCCGTACGCAAATCGCTGCGATGGTGGGCGGGTACCTCAGCGCTGGCTCTGATCGCCGCTGTGACGGTTTCATCGGCACGAACACAGGAGCTCTCGACGGGACAGCTAGGCGGCGCGCAAGCGGGTGGCCGTGGTCGCGGCGGTCAAGGTACACCTGCGAGAGCGCGAAAGGCACTTCTTGCGTGGGCCGATACGAGAAACGGCCAGGCACAGCACGCGTCAACGTCGCATGCGCTGGCGGTCATCGAGCGACTGGGATATGAGTCCGGGCTGTGGGACACCTTCATCCGCACCGATTCACACATCATCTTTAATCAGGCGCAGAAGACCGACGGCACACCCGCCAGCGGAGGCCCGAGCCTGAACAACGTGGACGGTATTTTCTTCCTCGGCCATCGCGAGGTCCCGATCAACGATCAGCAGAAGGCTGAACTCCTCGCGTTCGTCCGCGGCGGGAAGGGTCTCGTGGCCGCGCACACCGGGCTCACGGCCTTCGAGTCATGGCCGGAGTTCGGCGAGATGCTCGGCGCCACGTACGGGGGCCACCTGTATACAGGACCGGGCCGCATGATCAACGAGCAGCCGTCGAATCCCATCGTCAAGCACTGGGGCAACATCGTCGAGTTCAACGACGAGTTCTACAAAGCCAACGCGCTCTCTCGCGAGAAGGTCGACGTTCTGCTGCGTTTCGACCCGTCCAGTGCGAGCGGATCAGCGCTGCCGGCTGACGGGGATTTTCCTCTCGTCTGGACCAAGATGTACGGGCAAGGGCGGGTCGTTTACAGCTCGCTGTCGCACAGCACCGAGGCCTGGGACATCCGGAATGTTCAGCTGATGATGCTGGAAGCTATCAAATGGTCGCTCGGTCTCGCCGACGCTTCTGTCCAGCCGCACGCGAGGCGCGACCCGACCGGTGCGTCGATCCCCGCCCGAGAGCGGTAAAACGAAATTGCAGAGATTCATGGAGAGTGATCGGTGCTCAAGTTGAATGTCGAACACGTCGCATTGAATGTTCCCGATCCCGCCGCGATGGCGGCATGGTACGTCCAGAATCTTGGAATGCGCATCGTGCGCCAGTCGAACGCCGCGCCCTATATTCATTTCGTCGCTGACGCCGCCGGACGCACGGTCATCGAGCTTTACAGCAATCCCGTCGACCCGATACCAGACTACCCATCGATGCATCCGCTGCGGCTGCACGTCGCCTTCGCCACTACGGATCCCGACGGCGCGCGAAATGCGCTCGTTGCCGCTGGCGCCTCATTCGTTGACGAGATGACGCGTGAAGACGGAACGCGATTGCTGATGCTGCGCGATCCGTGGGGCCTTGCGATTCAACTGTGCAAACGTGCCGAACCGCTGCTTAACTATTAGGAATGGTTTCAAACTGCGGCGAAATAACGGGCAGCTGCGCCGAGGCAAGGGGTTGCGAAGGACGACGCGAGCGAGCGCAGCGAAGCGAGCCACGCCACCGGAGCGAGCCGACGAAGCGGCTCGCGAGAGAGCGTGTAGGGGAGCCCGAGGGGCGATAGCCCCTCGGATTGATTAATGAATACCGTTCGCGGCCACGAGTTGGTGGGCAGCCGTCTTGTCGGCTCGTTGCCGTCGAGCGACATGGTCGCGCTGTGGCGTGAAGCCACATCCGGCATCGTCAAGTATGGTTTCGTGATCGAGTATCGCGATCTCGAGCCGCCGCGGACCGGCATCTTCGATGGCCTTCGCATCGTGATCGACCCGGACGTCGGATTCGAGATGCAGTGTTTTCTCCTGCTCCACCTGTTCGGCCATTCCGTTCAATGGGTCGCTCCGTCGATCGAACACAAGCTTGCCGAACTCCAGCACACCGAGGACAAAGCGCGATTCATGCAGGTGCTGCACGATTACGAGCGCGAAGCGGCAGGGTTCGCGATGCAGCTGATGCGTGAGCGGAACGTCACCGTGCTCGATCAGTGGTTCAGCGATTTCGTCGAGACCGATTGGCGTTATGTGGAGCGGTATTACCAGACCGACACGCTGCCGAGATGGGAGGACTGTATCGTCCGCGATGCGGCGATGCTGAATCCGACGCCAATTCCGCCACTCGAGCACAGACAGGTGGAAGTGCGATTTGCCTTTTGATGGCGCCGCGCGAACGAGCGACAGCGAGTGAGCCTCGCGAACGGAGCGGGGCGTAGGGGCCCCCGCGAGTGAGCGAGTAGGGGGGCCGGCGGGGCGAAGCCCCCCGAAGGAGAAAACGATGACTCACTGGAATCGTCGCAGGTTCATCAGCAACGTCGGTGTCGCCGCCGGAAGCGGCCTGGTTGCATGGAACATCTTCGGCTCGCGCAGTCTCGTTGCTCAACAGCCGGCCGCCGCCATACCCGACGAGATTCTCAACCCGGTCGAAGTCAGCGGTGCAGAAGCGGAGCCGGTCCTCGGAAAGCTCCCGGGACAAAAGCGCATGTACATGTTGCCGAACGACGCCGGCGAGTATCACCGCGTCGGCAGCCAGGTGATGAAGCGCATCGCCCGCCGCGAAGATACGGGCGACGTCCACGAACTCGCCACATTCACCGGCAACTCAGGCGCGATGATGCCACGGCATGCGCATCTGAGCAGTCATGCGGCGGTGTTGGTCATGCGCGGGGAGATCGAATTCGAGCTGGCGGGCGATCGCTGGACGATGATGCGCGGAGACTTCGCCAATCTGCCTCCTGGAACGCCGCACGCGTGGACGATGAAGTCCGATGGCGCGCAACTGGCCCTGTTCTCGATGAATCACCGGGTCGGCGCGGCGTTCCTGGCTATGGCCGAGAAACAGCAAGGGCCGCAGATTCCCGCCAACGTGCCCCACGAGATTCCTGCGTCCGCACTGGCACGCGCGTCATTCGCCGGAGATTTTCAGCTCGCACCTGCGGCCGCTCCGGCCGGCACCGCGGTTCGTGTGACAAACAAACAGTTACCGGTCACGTTTGGTCCGTACGTCCTCGCTGACGGCGGTGGCGAGCGATTCGGGGGTAACACCTTCCTCGCACGCAACGCGAACACGACGGGTCAGTTCCTGTTCATCATTACTGAAGGGGGGCCGGGCGGCGGAGTGGGCGCCCACTTTCACGCGCGTCACTTCGAAAACTTCTTTGCGCTTGATGGTGAAACGCTCGGATGGGCACACGGCAAAGCCGTGCCGCTGCACACCGGCGATTACTTTCAGGCCCCTCCTCGGAATCTGCACGGCTTCCGGCTGAATCAGCAATACAACCGCTTCGCCGCATTCCTGACGCCGGGAATCTTCGAGAACTTCTTTGTGATGATGGGCGGACGTGGACGCGGCGGCGCTGATGGCCGGGGCGGTGCACCACCTGCGGGACGGGGAGCGCCTGAGGGTCGCGGACGCGGCGGCTTTGCCGGAGGCGCCCCTGAAATGTTCAGAGCGCTGCAGATGAGTGGCCGCGGTCCTGATGGATATCCGCTCGACGTGCATCCGCCGAAGCTACCCTTGCCGCCCCAGGATCCGGTATGGATCCAGGGTGCCGCGCCAGGGCTTGCCGATCGCGCCGCACTG
>DASTVZ010000141.1:0-25321 GCA_035758845.1 Vicinamibacterales bacterium | reverse complement strand
TTTGCGCACGCGATGATCAACACGAACGACACGATCAGCGCAAGCAGCACAACGAGGGCGACAATCGGTCCGCGATTTCCCGGGACGGGCGATGAAGGCAGCACCCGTAATCCAGTCTCGCGATTGTCCTGGTACTCGAGTGCGAGCGTCCGGCCGATGACCTCCAGCTCCGCTGCCGCTTGCGAAATCGAGACACCCGTCCTTAGACGACCGCCGATAAACCATTGCCTCGCCGCTCTAGCGGTGAGTGCCGTTCGCCCGAACGACGTGACGCCCGCCGACATACCCGACGGCACCCACGCATCCAGGGCACGCACGCCGGTTCCGTTGAATACCTCAGAGGCCACGCCGACGACGGTGAAAGGATGCCCATTGAGCATCAACGAACGGCCGACGATGGTGGAATCGGCATTGAACCGCCGCATCCAGAGACGGTGACTCAGCACGACGACGGGACTCACGCCAGACTGATCGCTGTCGCTCGAGTTGAAGAGCCGTCCGATCGCCGGTACCGCGCCCAGCACGTTGAAGTAGTTGACGGTGACGACGCTGCCAAAAATGCTTTCAGCATCGATACCGGCACCGGTGAGGCTCATCGCCTGCGGAAAACGCGAATAGGCGTACACGTCGACGGTCGTCGCGCGCTGACGGATGTCGAGGTAATTCGGATGGGAGCTGGGACCGAAGCCAGCACCGTTGCGCGTGCTGCCGATATCGACAAGACGGGACGGCTCGATCACACCTGACGGTGGCTGAAACAAGAGTGCGTTCGCGACAGTGAAGACAGTGGTGTTGGCGCCGATGCCAATCGCCAGCGACACGGTCGCGACGATCGTCACAACCGGATTGCGATGAACCAGCCGCGTCGCGTGAATCACGTCTCGTCGGGCATCGGCGACCCAGGAGAACAAGCGGATGTGCATCGCCAACTCCTTTGGTATCGGCGGTCAATACGCTGGCATAACGCATCTCGTTCCAGCCGCTTCATGACGTTCCGGCAGACAAAGCAGATGAACCGTCATCCTCGCCCCGTCATCTTGACACCCTAAAGGAGTCATGAGACTATCCGAGTCCTCTTGAATACCTAAAGGAGTGGCGAGGAAATCGACCGGGTCTCGAGTCGCGGTCGGGATTGATCTGGAGGCCGCATGACGTTGTTGCACCGCCTCGCATCCATTGTGCGCTGGATCGTTCGTCGTAACCGTGCCGAGCGCGACCTGAACGACGAGCTGGAAGCCTTTGTCGAGATGGCTTCCGCCGACAGAATGCGGGAAGGCGCGACTGCGGCCGACGCGCGTCGAGCGGCCGTGCTTCATCTTGGCGGGATCGAACAGGCCAAGGAACGCGTCCGATCGGCTCGTCACGGCGCCTGGCTGGACGCAATCGCACGAGATTTACGCTACGGGGTTCGAACGCTTCGCCGCACTCGTCTGTTTACAGCCGTCGCACTGGTGACGCTAGCGTTAGGGATTGGTGCCAACACCGCGATCTTCTCCATCGTCAACGGCGTGATTCTGCAGCCGCTTGGGTATCGCGCTCCCGAGCAGTTGATGCGCCTCACCGCGCACTATCCAATCGGCCAAGGACACCGGCTCTCGACTCCCGAGTATCTCGAGTTCCGGGAAATGAATCGATCGTTTGCCGCGGTCGGCGCATTTGCACTTGGCGACGGCGTTGCGGGTGGCGGGTCCGGCGGCTGGGCGGGTGCGGTCAATCTGATGGCCGGGGACCGCCCGGTGCGCGCGCGTTGCACGTTGGTCGACGAACCTCTGCTCGCAGCGCTGGGGGTACAGCCCGCGCAGGGGCGGCTCTTCGCCGCGGGCGAGACCGATGCGATGTCGTCGCGCCCGGGCGTTGGGGGGCCGCCGGTTGCGATCCTCTCGCACGAGTTGTGGCAATCGGCGCTCGGTGGACGACCGATCGTCGGACAGACGGTGCTCGTCGACGGCCGGCCGCACGACATCATCGGCATCATGCCGCCGGGCTTCGACGTCATGGACAACCGGACGGAAATCTGGTTGCCGATCGGCGTCCACCCGGTAATTCGTCGCCTCCGCGACAATCACGTTCTGCAAGTCATCGGTCGACTGAAGGATGGCGTCACGCCGCAAGCGGCCGACGCCGAACTCTCCACGTTCCTCGAAAATTGGCGCGAGCGCGCCGGAGCCCAGGGACACGTGCCAACGGCGCATCCATTGCGTCCCGACGACCACACGCTTCGGCTGCAGCCCCTGCAAGATGCAATTCTCGGCGACGCGCGGCGCGTAATCTGGATGCTGCAGGCCGCCGCCGCGCTCGTCCTCTTGATTGCATGCGCCAACCTCGCGAGCCTCGTGCTGGCGCGCGCCGAGTCGCGTCGCCGTGAGTTTGCCCTTCGCGCGACGCTCGGCGCAAGCCGCGGCCGGCTGATCCAGCAGACGATTGCCGAAGGCGTCCTGTTGTCCGTCGCCGGTGGTGCGATCGGCTTATGGGTGGCACGTACAGGCATGCGAGCACTCCTCCTTGCCTATCCGACCAGTCTGCCGCGAGCGAGCGAGCTGACCATCGATCTTTCGGTGCTGCTGTTTACATTGGTGATGTCGGTCGCCACCGGCCTGCTCTTTGGAGTGGCGCCCGTCGTGCAGAGTCGATTCGTCGATCTCATGAACACCCTCAAGGAGGGCCATCGCGACGGCGGCAACCCCGGGCGCCATTCCGTTCGCCGAGCGCTCGTGATCGCGGAGGTTGCGCTGGCGGTGATGCTCGTGGTCGCTTCCGGTCTGCTCCTGCGTACCGTCTACAATCTCACGCGGGTCGACGCGGGCTTCGATCGGTCGCGAATGGTCACGTTTTCGATGACGTTACCGCGAAGCGGCACCGAGGGCGGCCAGCGCGCCCCAGCGTTTCAGCGCTTGCTCGACACTCTTCGTCAGACACCGGGCGTGCAGGCCGCCACCGCCATGTCCGATCTGCCTTTTAGTCGGCTGGCCCAGCGATACGATACCGGTGCGGAGAACTACACCAACGCGGAGGGCAAGCCAATCTCGATCGTCGAGTATTACCAGTTCGTCATGTCGGACTTTTTCGAAACGATGGGCATCCCGATCGTCGCCGGGCGCGGCTTTGACGCGATCGATACGGCATCGGAAGGTCGCGTCGTCGTCATCAATGAAACGTTGGCCAGCCGATTGTGGAAAGGGCGCGATCCGATCGGACAGCGCCTGCGTGTCAATCTCGCCGCCTCGATTGGCACGAGCAGCAATCCGTGGCACACCGTGATCGGTGTCGCGAAGGATGTGAAAGAGGCTGGCGTCGATCGGGACACCGGCGCGGAGCTGTATCTGTTGATCGATCAGCCCGGGCCTCCGATCGACGGGACCGCGCGGCCCTGGGTCACCACCGCGCCACCCACCATGCATATCGTCCTCCGCACGAATCTACCTGCGGCTGCGCTGGCGCAGACGTTGGAGCGATCGGTCCGCGCCGTCAACCCGTCGGTCCCGATTGTTGGCTTGCGAGAGATGGATCTCGTATTCGACCAATCGATCGGCCGCCCAAGACTTCTGGCGCAGCTGCTCGGCGCATTCGCTGGGCTCGCGCTGCTCGTCGCGGTGCTCGGCGTGTATGGCGTGCTCTCGTTCATGGTCGCGGAGCGGCGGCGCGAGATCGGCATTCGTCTCGCAATCGGCGCGACACGCGTCGGCATCGTTGCGCTGGTCATGAAACAGGGACTCGTCATCACGGCAATCGGTCTTACTGCGGGACTCGCGGGCGCGCTCAACTTGAATCGCGTGTTCGCGTCGCTTCTGTTTGGCGTGGAGCCGACCGATCCAGGCACGCTGGCAGCGGTCATGTCAGTGATTGCGATGGTTGCGGCCGTGGCCTGCGCACTTCCAGCATGGCGCGCTTCCCGGCTCGATCCGAATGACGTTCTCAGGGTAGGGTAGCCATCCTGCCTTAACTCTTAATTCTTTAATTGACAAGATACTGGTGTGCTGCTACAGTTTCCCGTCAAGTCTGAATTCTTTAAGAGTTAGTGATATATGGCCAGGAAACAATCTCCCGCCTTGACGGACGCCGAAGCTCAAGTCATGGCGATCCTGTGGCGGTTGCAGAGAGCATCGGTCGGCGAAGTGGTCAACGTGATGAGCGAGACTCGGCGCGCCACCTACAGCACGGTTCAGACGATTCTCAGGATCCTGGAAACGAAAGGCTATGTCACGCACGACAAGGTCGCCCGCGCCTTCGTCTACGAACCGGTCGTCGATGAGCGGCAGGCGCGCCGACGCGCGTTGCGGCACCTCGTCAGCCGCCTGTTCGAGGGATCGCCGAGTCTGCTCGTGCTGAACATTCTCGAGGATGAAGAGATGGAACCCGCGGAACGTGAACAGCTCAAGAAACTGATCGAGCGCGCTTAAAGTCTGTTTCAAACTTCTAGGCGCGCCACGGGCGCGCCCGCCGGCCAGCCTCCGCCAAGGCTACGGCGGCCCGCCGGAGCTTTAGCGAAGGCGGGAGCGGAGTGGGGCGTTGGGGCCCCACGAGCGAGGGCGCGGGGGGTCCGCGGGGGCGAAGCCCCCCGGAGTGAATTATGGACGCTGTGCTCAACTGGCTGTGGCAGGGTTCGGTTGTCGCGGTCGCGTGCTTTGCAATGCTCCGTATACTCGAACGCGCGCACGCAAACGTACGATACGTCGTGTGCTGGACCGCGTTGCTGCTCATCGTCGCGTTGCCCGCGCTTCCGTCTCTCTCGCCGACGACGTTGTCGGCCGACGCGCTGCCGGTCACGCGTGATCATGCCATCGTCTCTTTGCCCGAGGCCTGGTGGACCTCGACGCTCGTGTTGCTTGCCGGGTGGATGGCATGGACCAGTGTCTACGCGCTGAGGTTCGTATCCGCGATCGTCGCCCTCCGCCGCGCGCGGGCACGCAGCCGTGCGTTCCCCTCGCATCTGGAATCGGCGCTGCCCCACTGGAGCCGCGTGCGCCTTGCAGGCCGGCGCGCTGCGCTGGTCGTGTCGGATGCAGTCTCGACGGCTGGCGTTCTCGGAGGCGGACGGCCGATGATCGCCATCGCTCCGTCGCTCTCGACGTCCCTTCATGCCAGCGAATTGGATCGCATCCTGATTCATGAATGGGCGCACGTGCAGCGTCGTGATGACTTCGCTCACATTCTGCAGATCGTCATCCGCACCGTGGCTGGCTGGCATCCGGCGGTCTGGTTGATCGATCGGCGCCTGCATGTCGAACGCGAGATCGCGTGTGACGAGATCACGGTCGCGATCACGGGTTCGCCGAAGTCGTACGCCCAGTGCCTGATGACGCTCGCGAGTCTCAGAGGCAACAGACGGGGTATGACGGCGGTGCCGGCGGTCATCACGGTGTCTGGCCTGGGCACGCGCATCACAAGGATTCTGTCGCAGCAGCCCTGGATCGCGCCCGGCGCGTCTCGCACGATTGCAGTTGCGATCGTATCCACTCTCGGCATATTGTCCGCGGGCGTGGGTGGAGTAACGCTAATCAAGGCGACGACGACTTTTACGCAGCCGTTCGAAGCGGCGCCAAGTCCCGCTGGCGGGCAGACGCTGACCATCATTAGCCCGGTCGCGGCCCCATCACAATCCAAGCCAATCAAGAAGGAAAGTTCACGACGGCAGCCGCCAGCGCCTGCACCGTCTGGTCCGACAGCGAAAGAACCGGTCACTCCTCCTCTGCCACAAGCAGAGCCGCCGAGTGCGCCGGCTACTTTGAACGCGGTTGATCACACGCCCGCTGCTACAGAACCCGCTGATGAGCCGGAGATCCCGACGGTGGTCCCGGCACCAGTGTCGCAACCGTCGGAGGTGACCGTGGAGCAGCCTCGATCGCCCTGGGGTGCCGCGGCCGACGGCGGAGTCGCCATCGGCCGTCAGTCCAAACAGGCCGGCGTCACCACCGCCGGTTTCTTCACGCGATTCGCTCGCCGCGTCGCTGGCTCGTTCTAAGGGGGGATCATGCGCATTCACCTCGTCAATCCGAGCGACGTCTCCTTCGGTACTGCCGTGATTACACCGCGGTGGCAGTATGTCCTGGCGGCAGCAACGCCGGCGCGTCACGGAACACCACTTCTGATCGATGAAACGCTGGAGCCGCTGGACGAAGACTCGATCCACCCTGGCGACGTTGTCGGCATCGGCATCCACACCGGAAATGCGCTGCGCGGTTATCGCATTGGACAAGCGGCGCGGGCACGCGGCGCCTTCGTGGTGTTTGGCGGTATTCATGCGACGTTGTACCCAGACGAAGTGCGGACCCACGGCGGCGCTCACGCTGTCGTCACGGGGGATGGCGACGTCGTCTGGGCGACGGTCCTCGACGACTGCGATCAGGGCAATCCACAACCGCTCTACAACGGCGGTCGCGTTGAGGGCGGCTCGTTCTATCCGGGGCGATGGGACCTGCTGCCGAAAGATCGCTACATGTGGGCGTCCGTGCAGACGCTGCGCGGCTGCCCGAAGCACTGTTCGTTTTGTTCGGTGTGGCGCACGGATGGTCAGAAGCCGCGGCAGCGAGACGTGAACATCGTCGTCCGCGAGATCGTCCAGCTTCGGCGGCTTGGCTTCCGCTTCATCGCTCTCGCCGACGACAACTTCTATCCGGTCACGCTGGCAGACCTTGCGGCGGCCGATCGACGCGCCGACAAAGCGCACCACGCCACGTTGACGAAGATCCGCGAGGAACGTTTCGAGCTCATGGCTCGCCTCGAGCGGCTGCCGGATGACATGGTGTTCTATACGCAGATCACGATGGAGGCCGCTGAAGATCCGGCGTTCCTGGCAGCGATGCGCCGGGCGCACATCCGGGGAGCGCTGGTCGGCGTCGAGTCGGTCACGCCGGAAGGATTGAAGGCGATCTTCAAGAACTTCAACGAGGCCGGTGAGGGCCTTGTCACCCGGCTGCAGGCGTTCCGGCAAGCCGATGTGCACGTGCTCGGCTCGTTTATTTTCGGCCTGCCCACCGACACGCCCGACACGTTCGCCGCCACTGCGGATCTGGCCGAGCGCGCAGGCGTCTCGTTCGCGCAGTTCGTCATGCTGCAGCCGCTTCCCGGCACCATCGACTTTGCCAAATGGGAGCGTGAAGCGGTTGATGTGCCAGCGATCGATGGCATCCCGCTCACCCGTTACTGGTTGATCCCGCCGTCGCAGCGTCCTCGCATTTACACGCCGCACCCGAGAATGACGGCCGATGAACTGCGGGCGCGGACACAAGGTGTGTGGGATCGTTTCTACGCGTTAAAGCTTGTCTGGCAGCGCGCTAGCTTTTTGAAGAGCTTGAAAGCCCGGCTCGCATTTGTGCTGATCTCGAAGCTGTATCGCCAGATGTACGCCAATACCGGCATCGCGACCGACAGCGCCCGGATCCATCGCTCGGCGTTGATGGCGCGATGGCTCGCCCGGTTTGCCCGCCGGCTCTTCGCGGCCGATCCGATGCCTGCTCTTCGAGAACCCGGCCGGCTGCCCGATGCCACCGGCAAGCCAATTTCCATGGTGACGGTTCCGTAGGGACGGTTTTCAGTTTTTCGTTTTTCGTTTTCAGTTTTTAGTTTTCCGTTTTGGTTATCGGTTTTTGGTTTTCGGTCGTCACAGCCGTAAACCCCAAACCAAAAACTGAAACGAAAAACCCAAAACCCAAGACTGAAAACGGACCCGGCCCTTTACACGTCATACTTTGCAATGTAAAGTAATTGGCCATCGTGTCTCATAAATGGATCCGGACTGGCCTGACGTGGATTGGCGTGGCGATCGGACTGGTGGCAACTTTCGTCGCGGGATTGTTCGTATACGTGACCGCCACGGCGAGGCCGTTGCATCCTGACCCGCGTGCCGTGCCATCGGTGATGCGGTCGCTGCCCGCGCCGCGGTGGGCCGAGCCAATGAGGCGGGCGGAACAACTGGTTCGCGCGGGTCTCACCGAGCAGAATCTGCCCGGCCTTTCGGTGGCCATCGGTATCGGTGGCGAGATTGTGTGGTCCGAAGGCTTTGGCTATGCGGATCTCGAAAAGCGAGCGCCGGTGACGCCACACACGCGATTCAGGATCGGCGATGTGTCGGACACGCTCACCTCGGTCGCAGTGGGCCTGCTGCTGGAAAAGCAAGCTCTGAACCTCGACGCCGATATTCAGGTATACGTACCTGAATTCCCGGAAAAGCAGTGGCCCGTGAACGTGCGCCAGCTGATGGCACACACCGCCGGTGTCAGAAATGACGCCGGTGATGAGGAATCACTCGAGCCTTGCGAACGAACGCTCGACGGACTGAAGCGATTTGCCGACAGTCCGCTGCGGTTCGAACCCGGCACGCAGTTTCGCTCATCGAGCTACGGCTGGATCCTGGTGAGCGCCGCGGTCGAGGCCGCCGCGAAAGAGCCATTCTTCAGTTTCATGCGCCGGCAGATCCTCGATCCAGTGGGCATGGATGCGACGAGACCCGATTCGGTAAAGACACCGATTCCGGATCGCGCGACATTCTATTTCCCGAGGTTCGCCGCGGATAACCGTTACGGGCCTGAACTCGCGCGCGAGGGGGACCATTCCTGTTTTGCCGGGGCTGGCGCCTTTCTGTCAACGCCGTCAGAGATGGTTCGATTCGGGATGGCCGTCAGCAGCGGCAAGCTGTTGCAACCCGCGACCGTCGAAATGCTTCAGACATCACAGCGGCTGGCGTCGGGCGAGGAAACGGGTTACGGCCTGGGCTGGAAGCTTGAGACTGTTTCGCTCGCCGGCGAATCAACCCGCATGGCGGGCCACGGCACGAAGCCGGATTTTATTGGTACTTCGGCGTACCTCATGACCTTCCCGGAGCACGGCATGGTCGTCGCCGTGATCTCGAACACGTCGTTCGCCGATGCGAAATCGATTGCGTTGAAGATTGCGCAAGTCTTCGCGCAAGAGCCACGGACTGCTTCACCTTCATCGTCGACAGAACGACTGCCACTCGTACGGATCACCGGCCCGTGATGCATACTCGGTATCGAGTGCGAGGGATGGTGCCGACGCTGGAGCGCTCGCTCATCTTCGTCCACCGATGGCTGGGCGTCCTCGTGTCGCCGCTGTTTGTGATCTGGTTCGCATCGGCCATCGGCATGATGTATTGGGACTTTCCGAGTGTCACATCGGCAGATCGGCTGGCCCACGCTGCTACATCGATCCGAAGACCGCTCGCATCGTCGGAACCTACACATCCGGTGATTGGATGGACCGCTGGCTGTATCACGGATTACATTCGCTCGACTTCCCTTGGCTGTACAAGCACCGTCCGCTATGGGACATTGGGGCGGAAATTGAGAGCGACAGCGAATCCCTCATCACTAGTCACTGATCCCGAATCGCTAATCCATGAATCCCGAATCCATGAATCGTCGAATCAGTGAATCGCGAGTTCAGATTCGGGATGCAACGATTCGGGGATGAGGTGATTCAACGATTCACGATGAGTGATTAGTGATGAGGGATTCAATCACTCCCATCGGAGAGCAACCGCAGGATCGACAGCGGCGGCGCGGCGAGCAGGCAGATACGCGGCAGCGAGTGCTGCAGTCGTCAAGACCGCGGAGGCTCCTGCCAGCGCAGCGGGATCCATCGGCGTCACGCCAAACAGGAATCCGCGCAGCGCATAACCAGCCGCGAGGGACAGCGGCACGCCAGCGAGAAGCGCGATCGCAGCCAGGCGCAGCGCGTCACCGAGGATCATGCGCAGGACCATGCTCCGTTCAGCGCCGAAGGCGAGTCGAACGCCGATCTCGCGCGTGCGGCGGCGGACCATGTACGCGAGCGTGCCATAGACGCCGACACCGGCCAGCAGCAAGGCCAGCAGTGCGAAACCCGAAGACAGCCTGAGCAGCAGCCGCTCACGCGACGTCTTGCCGGCAACCTGCGCGGCCAGCGTCGTCGTGCTTCGCAGCATGATGTACGGATCGGCTGCCCGAAGCACTTCTTCGGCACGCCGTCCCACGATTGTCTCCGCGCCGGGCGCGGTGCTCAGCGAGATCGACGAGATTGGAAACACTGCCTGCGCGATCGGGACCCAAATCATCGGGTTGAGACGGGTGTCGCGGACATCGTTGTACTTCGAGTCGCGGACGATGCCGACGACGCTGAACGGCCGTTCTCGCTCTCCCTGATAGTCGAGTGCAATCCGGCGGCCGATGGGATCGGCTGCGCCAAACCGCGCACGCGCGAGCGTCTCGTTGATCACCGCGACGCGCGGCTCTCCCTCGCGGTCAGCGTCGGCGAACCCGCGACCGTGCAGGATCGTCATCCCCATCGTGTCGAAGTAGCGCGCCGATACGTAGTCGATGCGCGCCATCGGACGATCGTCGATCCTGTCGGGATCGATCAAAGGCAGCCAGAGATCGTTCATGCTGAAGAGCCCCAGCCACGAGACACTGGCAGCCCGTACTCCGGGAATGGCGTTGAGCCGCTCCTCGAGCGCTCGGTATCGTGCGCCGCGCCACGCCTTCACTGCGGCCGGGTCGACGCTGGCAAAGGGCGGCTGCAACGCTTCGTCACTCACATTGAGCATCACCACATTGTCTGGCACGAAGCCTGGATCGATGTTCGCGAGATGAACCATCGTCCGCAGGAGAAGGCTGGCGGCGCTCACGAGCAGCAGGGAGAGGGCGAGTTGCACGACCACTAGCGCCCGGCGCAATCGCTGGCCCGAAGAGGTTGTCGTCCGACCGTCGGTCGCCATACCCGCGCGAAGCGTTGCGCCGCTCAGACGGAGAGCAGGGATGATGCCGGCAACGAGCGCGGCGATCGCGGTGACCGCCAGCGTCAGACCGAGCACCCGAGCGTCGGGACGCGCGTCGATGTGCAGCGTTCGGTATTCGAGTGATATCTGCGATGCGAGCGCCGGAACGACCAGCCACGCGAGGCCAAAGCCCAGGATCCCGCCAATCGCGGCGAGCACCGTGCCTTCGGTCGCGAGTTGGCGGACCAGGCGCCAACGTCCGGCGCCGAGCGCGGCGCGTGTCGCCAATTCTGGTAGTCGGGCAGCGCCGCGAGCCAGCAGGAGATTCGCCACGTTCACCGTCGCGATAAGCAGGATGACAGCAACGACCGCGAGGATCAGGGTCAGTGACCGGCCAAACTCGCGTTTGACGAGGTCGAGTCCTTGTGCGCCAGTTTGGAGCCGAATCGAAAAATCCTTCGGCGACGTCGAGGGCTGTTTCGCGTTGGCCGGCGGTTTCGGTTGGCCGGCTTGGGCTTGCTGGTACAACGTTGTCAACTCGGCCTCGGCCTGCGCCACCGCAACGCCCGCCTGCAGACGCCCCATCACGCCGGAGAAGAACCCCATGGTCCGGCTCGCGAGCAGCGGGCGATCTGTGATCGCACGAAGCGGAAGCCAGATATCGGGCGCGAACCCTGCCTGATGGCTGACGAAGGTCGCAGGCGTGATGCCGACGATGGCACACGTCCGGTCCTTCACTCGCACCCCACGGCCGAGGGCATCCGTGCTCTGACCAAATCGTCGGATCCAGAATGGGTAACTGATGACGGCGGCGCAGCGATCGTCCGAGGAGGCCTCGCGAGGTTGATCGTCTTCTTCGGTAAGGAGGCGCCCAACTGTCGGGGAAACACCGAGCACGGGGAAGTAACTACCAGACACCGTGCTTGCGCGCACATACGCCGGCGCCGAGTCGCCGTCGAACGTTACTTTCAGGTACGACGTATCGCTGACGGCGAACATGCCCGACAACGTCGTCTGGCGCGCGCGGAGCTCCTCGTAGATTGGATTGAAGAAGATATAGCGTGCCTCGCCGCGGCGCTGCGGTTGAAGCAGCACCAGGCGATCCGGCTCGTGGACCGGAAGCGGCCGCAGCATGACAGCGTTGAAGAGGCTGAAGGCCGCCGTCGAAGCGCCGATGCCGAGGGCGAGTGAGAAGATCGCGATCGCGGCGAAACCGGGATTGCGTCGGAGCGTGCGCAGGGCGTATCGCAGGTCTTGCAGAAACGTTTCGATCGACGGCAGGCTGCGCTGATCGCGGTAGGTTTCTTTCATCTGATCGAGCCCACCGAACGTTCGTCTGGCAGCGGCCCTCGCTTCGTCCGGGGTGAAGCCGCGATCGATGAAGTCGCGCGTCAGGAGATCAAGGTGCGCCTGGATGTCCTCGTCCAGCTCAGCGTCCCTGCGGCCGCCGCTCACGTATCCGCGCAAGCGCGCGAGTAGCACGCGCAGAGCCGTCACGATTCCTCCAGCAGCCGGTTCAGCGTCTCGACCGTGCGCGCCCACGTGCGCGTTTCGGCGAGGAGCTGCTTCCGGCCGGCGCGCGTGATGGTGAAGAAGCGCACGCGTCGGTTGGTCTCGCTGACACCCCACTCGCTCGCGATCCAGCCCTTCTGTTCGAGGCGGAGGAGCGCGGGATAAATCGTCCCCTGGTTGAGCGCAAGCGAACCCTGGGCCACCTGCTCGATCCGGCGGGCAATCGCATATCCGTGCAGCGGTCCCATGACCTGCAGCGTCTTGAGAACCATCAAGTCGAGAGTGCCGTAGGGGACTTCGCCGGCCGGTTCGTTCGCCATATGTTGACCATCAACATATACGCTTCACGTGTTGATAGTCAACATATTCAGTCGCTACGCGCCAAGGGATCGGCATCAAGACCGCGCGGCATGTAATACCATGAGAACCCTGTTCCGGCCATGACGCGCCTCGTCCAGATTCGTCGCGGTGATACACGGGCGGTTGCGGTGTGCGACGAAACACATCTGCATGTGATCGACGGCGTCGCATCGGTTTTCGATCTCGCGCACACGGCGATAGCTGCGGGCACGACGTTCCTTGACGTTGTGCGAAAGAGCGCGGTGACCGACACCCTGGATTACGACGCGATCTATATCGGTAAATCTGACTGGCGGCTGCTGACGCCGATCGACCATCCGCGCGAACCAGCCCGCTGCCTGGTGAGCGGCACGGGTCTCACGCATCTCGGGAGCGCAGCGAACCGCCAACAGATGCACGAGGCCGCCGAATCGGACCTGACCGACAGCATGAAGATGTTCCGTTCAGGCCTCGACGGCGGCAAGCCGGCGCCTGGCAAGATCGGTGTCCCACCCGAATGGTTCTATAAGGGAAACGGCACGATCCTGCGCGCGCACGGCGAGCCCCTCGACGTGCCCGGCTTCGCCGAAGATGGCGGCGAAGAGGCGGAAATCGCCGGCGTGTACATCATCGACGATGGCGGCATGCCCCATCGTCTCGGCATGACAATCGGCAACGAGTTCTCCGATCACGTCTTCGAGCGGAAGAACTATCTGAACCTCGCCGGATCGAAGCTGCGCACCTGCGCGATCGGGCCGGAGCTGGTCGTCGACCCGGCGTTCGACTCGGTCCCAGGCACGGTCACCATCAGGCGCGGCAGCGCCACACTCTGGTCGAAGAACATCGTCACCGGCGAGCGGGAAATGAGCCACAACCTCCGCAACATCGAACACCATCACTTCAAGTTCGACGCGCACCGCTGTCCCGGCGACGTACATGTCCACTACTTCGGCGCGTGCGCGCTCAGCTTCGGCGACGGTGTGCGGCTGGCTGACCGCGACGTGATGGAGGTGGCTTTCACCGGGTTTGGCCGTCCACTCCGCAATCCTCTGCGCGTTACTGCCAGCAACAGCTCGCCCGTTACCGTGACCCCAATGGCATAAACCCCGGGCGGCAATGCTCGAGCGACTCGGCTCGGGGACGCCCTGAGTGGTCAGTTTGAGTCCTGGCGATCATTCAGGTCTTCCACCGAACGGCCGCCGAAGCAGATGATGTAGCCGTCAGGGTCCTCAACATAGAAGTCCTTCGTGCCCCATGGCGTGGCTGCAAGTGGCTTGATGATCGTTACGCCGTTTGCGACGCACTGTTTGAAGAACGCTTCGATACCATCAACGCCGGCCGAAGCATCAAGATGCTCGTTGTCGCGCCGCCATCGGCGCTCCGTTTCGTTCTTCGGTGCTTCCTTGAGGTGGAGCTCCAGTCCGTCGAGCTGGCCGATGGCGTAAAAGCCGTCCCACGGCTCGCCGAACGCAAAACCGATCTTGCGGTAGTACGCAATCGAGCGGTTAAGATCATCGACCAGGAACTGCGGAGCGAAGGATGTCAGGCGCGGCTTCATCGCAATCGGCGCCATCGAATCATCTTTTCGCCTGACTGACAATAGGGCGGCTAGCTCAAGCGCTTCGGGAATCTGCAGGAGCGATCGATGCCAGAACGTTTAGAGTTCAACTTTGGTTTCGGCCGTGCCGGACGTCCTCGCGCCGACGACGAACCGATGCGGCTGCTGGTGTTGGGCGACTTCAGCGGTAAGGCGGTAGCAGAACGGCCGCCGCTGGCGAGCCGGCCGATCGCTCGCGTGGACGTCGACACTCTCGATGACGTCATGAAACGCCTGTCGCCGCGACTGATTGTGCCGGCCGGCGAGATTTCGTTTGCACAACTCGACGACTTTCACCCCGACCGGTTGTACGCCCGGCTGGAGCTGTTTCAGGGTCTGCGTCAGGAGCGCGCCAACCCTCAAATGGACACCGGCGATACGGTCGGTCGCCTCTTAGGCAAATCACCCGCGCCAACGGCGGCACCCGTCGCGGCACCGACCAACGCGCTCGACGCGCTGATCAAAGGCATCGTCGCGCCCCACGTCGTCAGGGACACGTCGGAAGAGAGGAAGGCGTACTTGACGGCCCTGGATGCTGCGATCGAGGAGCAGATGCGCACGCTGCTGCATGCGCCGGGATTCCAGTCGCTCGAAGCGTCCTGGCGCGGTGTGCAATGGCTGATGTCGAACCTGGAGCTCGACGAAAACCTGCAACTGCATTTGTTCGATGTGACGCGCGAGGAACTCCTCGCCGACTTCGTCGCAGCTCAGGGCAAAGTCGCGCAGTCTGGTCTCTATCGCGCCGTGGTCGAGCGCTGGCGCGGCGTGCCCGGCGGCCAAGGGTGGTCGGTACTCGTCGGACTGATCGACTTCGGTCCGTCGAATTCGGACATCGGATTGCTCGCGGCTCTGGGGCTTATCGCATCACAGGCAGGTGGACCGTTGCTCGCCGGCGCCGAATGGACACTTACCAGCGACGACGCGGGCGCGCTGGCTGCGTGGAACGCGCTGCGCCGCAGCGAAGCGGCACCGTGGATCGGGCTGGCGGCTCCTCGCGTGCTGCTCCGTCAACCGTACGGCAAGAGAAGCGATCCAATCGAGGCGTTCGGATTCGAAGAATTCGCCGGGCCGCCGCAGCACGACGAGTTCCTCTGGGGCAACGCCTCACTTGCCCCAGCGCTCTTGATCGGCCGATCGTTCACCACGCGCGGCTGGGACATGGAACTGGGCGACGAGCGCGAGATTGCCGATCTGCCGGCGTACACGTTCGTACGCGATGGCGAGCGCGAGTTGCAAGCGTGTGGCGAGCGCTACCTGACCGAGACCGAAATACAACGGTTGCTGACGTCCGGCCTCATCCCGATCGTCAGCCGCCGCGATCGCAATGTCGTGGTCGTCGTTCGCTTTCAGTCGGTATCGGACCCGCCCGCACCATTGGCGTGGTGAGCCTCTTCCCTTTTCCCTTTTGCCTTTTTTTATCGCCTTTTATAGCGAAACGACACCACCGTCGCCTCGTCGATCACCAGCGGCTTGATGAACCGATGCGACGTACCTGCACGCGGCACCTCCATCCGCACGGGCAGCACGCCGGACGCGCGGCGCTGCAGGCTTTGCACGTTGACCGATGGCGTGGTGTCCGCCTGGCGCGCTTTCGATTGTGTCGAACTTTGCGAGACTTGCCGCGACTCGTCCATCCTGATCGTCAGGCCAGTCTCCGAGGTGCGTGTGTCGATCACCGGCGCCTCGGCTGCGACGTTGACCGTTTCGGTCACCGCGCCAACTTCCATCGTCATGTCCAACTGCCGCGGCCGCTGATCGAAGACGACCGAGCGGCGCACGGTCTTGAATCCAGTCAACTGGCTTTCGACAACGAGAGGCCCCGACGGTAATCCTGAGAGTGCGTACGTTCCCGAGCCGTCGGTGACGACTTCTTGACGCTGACCGCCACCCTGGACGATGACCGTCACGCCTGGAATGGGAGCGCCGGTTGGGTCGACGATGTGTCCGACGATTTGGCCGGGCATCGCGGTCATCTGACGACGCAAAATCCCGTCACCACCACCCGCGCCGACGCCGTACCCGACTCCTGAAACGATCCCCTGGCTGCCCTCGCTCGTGCTCGCGTACTCGAAGAGATCCGCTGCCAGCATGTTTCCATCGAACCGATTGACGCGATACCGATCCGGCACGAAGAGCTCCCACTCGAGCACGTTCACCGGCACGTCCATCTTCGGCAGCGTCATTTGCATATCCCCCTTCTTCGCGAATGGAGTTCCGGCATGAAGGTAGACGAACGACACTGAATACAGACCGTCGGGACGGTAGCCGGGGCGCAACAGCGGCACGCGACTTCCATCCTTTCCCTCGACCGGACTCGCCGGAGAACCGCCCACTTCGACCGATAACAGAGACGCCCCCTGCGGCAGCGCCACTTTCATGAACGGCTGCGCGCGATTGCGCATCCACAACATGATCTCCGTCAATGCGTGCCCTTCGGTGGTCACGAGGGTCGTTGCAACTGCGCGCTCCGCAACCGCCGCAAGCACGGACGCGTCGGGGAAACGTCGGACATCCATCGTCAGCGTCGGTGGAACATCGGCGGTGCGCTGATACCGGAATGCCGCCGACAGCGACTGCCGCGCCGCGGACGCCAGCGCCGGATCGACCTCACGAACGTCGATGCGACGGAGGCCGGGAACCGTCGCAGGCGCGATCTCCAGCGTGCCGATGCCGTCGACCGCTACCTCGCCGGTTTCACGCCGCGCCGCCATCAACGTCGGAAAGCTCGTTTCCAGCTTGAACGAACCGCCATTGTTCTGCCGCTCGAGGCTGATCAGGAACTGATGGCGCCGCTGCGCCGGATTCGTTACGAAAAGCGTGACGCGATCGAGACGGCCGTCGGTGCGCTCGAGCGATGCTCCGCTGGCGCTGACCAGTTCGTAGCCTTGCGGAAGCGCCAGGTCCATTTGCGAAGGCTCCCCTTGGACGATCGTGACGTCCACCAACGTGAGGAGCCGCACATCCGCCTCACCGATCGTAACGAGCGTCTTCACGTCGGAGAGCACCTGCACGTTGCGGGCGTTTGGTTGCGGCGGCGCAGCGTCCCTCGTCGACCACCACACCTCGGTCGGCGTGCCGGGATCGAGCGTCGCGTCGATCGTCGTTTGGCCGTTCGCGGACGATCGCCGCAGCACGATGCCTCGCGACAGGTGAACCTCCGTCTGGTCGCCCGGTACTGTGATGACAGCCGTCGCGGTGCCGGCGATCGGCACCGGTAGTACGAACACGCCGCGGCCGGGCGTGAACGAAAGCGGCGTGCCAACTTCCAGCGTCGCCGCGAAAGTCGTCGGACCGGAGAGGAATGCAACGTGAAGATCACCTTCTGCCACGACCGGCAGCGGCCGGTTTTCAGCTCGCGCCTCGAGCAGGGTCGCACCTTTGATCAACGGAACCTTGGCCACGCCGTTTCGAAACACTTCACCTTCTACCAGCATCGTCGCGCGCGCGACGGTTCCGTCGACGCGCACGCTGATCTCGGCGCGGGTCAACGCCGCGGCAACGGGCGCTATGTCAGGCGGGCTCGGTTTACGATTCGCGAGATCAAGAAGACGATCGTACTCGGTGCGCGAGAGAGTGACCGTGCCGGCTGGTCCGAGGGGACGCGCGTCCTGGGCAGCGGCGACAGCCGGCACGAAGATGAGAGCCGCGAACGCGCGTCGGGTGATTGAAGCGAGTGTCATTTGCGGCCTCCCGTCTTGCGATAATCGATGTCGAACGACGGCCGGCGTGATTCCTGAGTCAGCTCCGCCGCGAGAAAAACCGTCGGCCCAACAGAAGGAAAATCAATTGCGAGCGGCACTGTGCCCGGCCCGGTGCGGCCGGCCTCCTTGCGATAGCGATCCATCAGCGCCCGCAGATCCTTGGCCTCGCGCTCTCCCGACCCTGGTGTTGCCATCGGCTGCGGCGGCGGAGGCGGTGCAGCCGCGACGCCCTCGGCAATCGCTCTCAGATTCACGCTCCAGGGACCCGGATCGGTGGCGACACGGAACGTGCCAGGCCGTAGTTCGATCGCGTACTTGGGCGAGTAGCGGAGCGTCAGGCCGGTGCGTGCGATCGGCAGATCGGCCGCGGGGAGCTCGACACGCGCGTCCCCCTTCTCGCTCCATGCCTCACCGCGCTGCAGATACGTGAGCTCGACCACGAACGTCGGCGCCTCCTGGTTGCTACGTCCCTTCTCGAGCGGCAGCAGAAGCGCACCGTCGGCCGACATCCCCGGACGAATCGGGCGGCCCGCCAGCGAGGCGGTCCACAACACCGCCTGCGATGGGAGCGTGACGGCGAGAAAACTCCGCTGGTTGTTCCGCACCGCGTAGCGTACGCGGATGAGCGACTTGCCGTCCTCCCCGACGAGCGCGTCGTAGCGCGCCTCTTCGACGTTGGCGACGAGTACCGCCTGCGGCGTGTAGCGCGACAGGTGGACGGTCAAGGCGCGAATCGATTGTCCGTTGATTGGCGTGAACTGAAATGCAGCCATCGATGGCGATTCACGGCCGGCGATGATGTCACCAAGATCCGCAGGATCGGCGGGCTCGAGGCCGCGTGGTTGTCGCTCGCCGATCTCTCCTGCTCCGACCACATCGATGGCAACGCCGCCGGTCTCGCGATCGGCGGCCGGAACGCGCACGAGCGGCACCCCGATCGATCCTTCGCGAGGCACGCGCACCTCAGCTGTCACGAGAAACGACGTGTCGGTTGCAATTGGCTCGAGGAAGGTCACCGTCAGCATGCCGGCGTCTACCGTCCAATCGGAAACCGTCGCTCCAGCCACCTGATTCACGACCAGGCCATCGGGGAGCGCGACGAGCGCCTGACGCGCGACCCCCTGCGTCACCTCGACGCGCACGCTCGCCGTGATCTGGGTCGATTCTTCTCCCAGTGCAACCAGCTCGATGATTCGCGCACGCGTCTTCAGCGGCAGCGTCGACCGACGATCGTCGGCCTTGCGTTTCCACGAGAACGTCAGCGGACGCCCCGGTGTCCCATATGCGATCCACCGGCTCTCACTGCCGCTCTCGCTCTGTTCGACGATGAATCCGCCCGAAACACTCAGATCGACACCGATTCTCGGAATCGTCAGCGTGACCGCCGAGAGCGCACAAGCGGGACCGGGAAGCGTCATCGACTCGGTGCCGGCCGACGAGGCGAGCGGTACGACCACCCCGAGAGTGAGGATCGATCGACCCGCGCGCGCGATCAGGATGCGCGGCGGATCGCCGTCGACGATTGCCGTTGGACGTCCGTCGAGACGTGCGTCGCGAACCAGCATGCCAGACGGCACTTGCACGCTCACCCAGCCCTGTTTCAACACATCGATGGTGAGCCGCGCCTGCCCGGTCACCGTTTCACCTGTAATCCGCAGGTCGTAGTCGACGCGCGACAACGTCGCATCGAGCGGCGGCGGCGCGGGATCCGGCGGCGTCGCATTCGCGCGCGCACGCAGCGTTCGATACTCCTCAATCGGCAGCACGACCCAGCCGTCCTGCCGCCCGGCATCCTGGGCGCGCACGGTCGCAGCGCCCAGCAGCACAGCGATGACTCCGACGATGATTCGACCCATATGTTGCCTCCCACCGGCGCGGACGTCTCACACACCTTTTTGTTCAGACGCCGCAGGCGCGCGTTCTGCCGGGCCACCAAACGAATTGCAGTTTTGCAATCGTCGCGTGCGGTCCGGGGCGCAGCGGATTGCAAGCGCATCGCCCGATCCCGGCGATTGCTTCACAGGGCGAGGCAACCCCCGGCAAGATTGGGTGTTAGCGCAGACACGAGAGGAATGGGAAACCGTGCGGGCCCGCCGCAGAAATCAATCTTCTGCGTCGGCGATCCATTGCGTTGTTTTTCGGAGGGCCTGCGGCGCCGGAATGTTGATTGAGATCCCAGCCGCCAATCAAAAACCCATCTGCGCGCGACCGAGATCCGTCAAATCGTCGAGCGTTGCACGTCCTTTGAAGTCGACTTCGAAGTCCATTGCTGCAAAGTCAGGAGCCGAACGCCCTTCGAGAAACGCCTCCCGCTGCCGCGGAAGGTACGCACGATTCTTCGGACAATCGGGCGCCGAACCGATGTAAATGACGCTGGCGTACTCGCTCCCGCCGTGCTCGTCGGCGACGGCATGGCAGATGTCGGTGTGCCAGAACACCGTATCGCCCGGCATGACCTCTGGTATTGAAACCAGGCCGGCGATGAGATCGGAGTGCCACTCCGGGCTGACCCCGAGCGCTCGGCCTGGTGCCGCACCACACAGATCCGTCTCCTCCACGTCGTCCTGCAGTGCACGCAACAACACGTATGCGATGCCGGCGGCGATGGGAATAAGGCGCAGCGTGCCGTCTCTCGGACCTTGCCGTGTCAATGCTGTCCACCCCTGATAGGTTCTGAACATGCTGCACACCGCCGGCGACGGAATCTCCTGCGTCTCGAGCCGGTGCTTTGCATCGAACGGGTCGTACCCGCGCCAGTCACCGGCGAAGATGTTCTCGTAGACCTTCTGATATCCGGGATCGATCCAGCGCTCGACGGTGCCCGCGTCCATGTGCGGCGAAAGCCCGAGCGTCTTGTCGCCGGGTTGTCGACGACGAAGCCGGTCGGCATACGTACACTGGAGATCGGGATTGAAGGCGCCCTGGTATTTCCACAGGCGATCGAGAAAGGCGCGCGCCTCGGCAAGGTGTGCGTCTTGCCGCGCCATCACCTGCGGCCTGGACCAGTAGACGTTGAAGATCTGCGGCTTCCCTGCTTTCAGCGCGGAGAAATACTTGTCGAGGCTCCGTTTCTCGACTTCCCGTTCTTCATAACGGTTGGTCTCGAGGTATTCGCCGACTTCGGCGAACCACTCTTTTGCCAGAGACGCGGAGAACACCCCGCGAATGACCACGCAGCCGCTGTTCCGAACCGCCCTTCGAACCTCTTCTGAGACTGTGCCTTCCCGTATGTCCCGATACTCGATTTCTGGAACGACCGAGCGCCCGGCTGCGACATCTCTGGCGATGCCCTCGACTGTTCTATTGATGTGATTCTTCACGTCGGCGTACGCGCGTTTCAACGCGTCGCGATTTGGCGCTACCTTCCGCTTGAACGCCATAATCTGATCACGGACGTCCGCTTCAACGTTCCTCACGCGTCCTCACTCCTGCTGCGGCTTCATTCTATGATCCGAGGTTGGCGGAATACAGTAAAGCTGAACACGATCGTCGCGGCCAACGGACTTGCCATGAAATACGATTTCCTGATCGACAGTTATCAAACCGAGCGCCTGAAGGTGCTCAGTGTGTGGAGCGAGTTTCGCGATGCTGACCTCTCCGTCCGGCCGAAGCAGGACGATCGGCGAGGGCGCAGCGTTCACGAACACATGGTGCACCAATGTATGAGCGAGGACACCTGGTTTCGAACCATGCTCGGCATCGAGGTCGCAGAATCTCCAGTTCCACCACAAGAAACGCGACTGGAGTTCATCCGTCGATACGCCGAGGACAGCGGCCGGCGTCTCGAGGCGCTTCACCAGACCGATGAGAGTTGGTGGGAGGCGCCGACCACGTTCTTCGACGTCTCTCGATCGCGAGCGTGGGTCATGACTCGGCGGCTGACGCACACGTCACATCATCGCGGACAACAACTGGCGATCTTGCGGATGCTCGGACGCGAGCTGCACAGCACCTATGGACCGACGGCCGACACTGGCGGTCTGCCGAAGAATCAGGCGCCGACAATTTATGCCTACGACGGCCTCGAAGCGCTGCTGGACGGTGAGAGCCGCGGCGGGATGAAGTCGAGTCTGCCTGCCCGATCAACGCTAGAAGGCACGGCCCTGACCGAGCGACCGACAGATTAAACATGCCGTACTCGTACACCCAGTTGACGCCGCAGGATGTCCGGCTGATGAAACGCCTCCTCGCGATGTTTGGCGAAGCATTCGAGGATGTACCGACTTATCAGGATGCGGTGCCGGACGACGCGTACCTTGCGGCGCTTCTGGCGAAGCCGCACTTCATCGCATTGGCAGCGACCAACGGTGATGATGTCGTCGGCGGGCTTGCTGCTTACGTCCTCGACAAGTTCGAGCGCGATCGGCGCGAAATCTACATCTACGATCTCGCGGTTGCTCGGGCACATCGCCGGCGAGGGATTGCGACCACGCTCATCAGACGGCTCATCGAGATCGCCAGGGAACGGCGCGCTTATGTGATCTTCGTACAGGCCGATCGTGGAGACGAACCGGCAGTCAGACTTTACGAGTCACTGGGAACGAGAGAAGACGTGCATCATTTCGATATCGCGGTCCGTCCGCCGAACACTGGCTAGAGACAGGAAAGGAGAACGGAGAAGGGAGAAGAGAGGAACCGTTCTCCTTTCTCCCTTCTCCTTTCCGTCTCGAAGACATGATCGCAGTGTGACAGTGGATGATGTCCGTGGGCTCATTCGCGTCCCAGTTCACGCGTCATTTCAATCATCGTTCGCCTGAAGCCGATGCGCGCGAAGAGCCGCTGCGCTGGTTCGTTTCGTTCGGCGGTCGACAGGACGATCTGACGCGCGCCTCTCGCCTGCACGATCGACAGCGTCTCGTCGAGCAGTCGCCGGCCGACGCCGCGACCGCGGTGGTCGGGATCGACAAGCACGTCGTGCAGCAGCGCCGCCGGTCCTCGCAACGACTTGTAGTCGTATCCTTCCATCACCGCGAAGGTGTAGCCGATCACCCGTGCGTCTTGCTCCGCCACGAGCACGAGCGCATCCGGATCGTCGAGTTGCGAACCGAGAAATTCGGCGTAATGGTGCGGCGTTCGCGGGTGCGGGGCAAGAAAGCGGCGGGGATCGAAATCGTGATGTTGCTGCACGAGAAGTCCGCCGAGACGGCCGAGACTCGGAAGGTCCGCGCTCGTCGCGCGGCGGATGACAAAGCCGGCCAATCGCTCTACCCGTTGGGCACGCGGCCGTTCGGCGTCATCGTGTCGACCGCCTGCGGCAGAATCGTCGATAACTTGTGTGTGAGGTCCTGGACCGAGAGGCCAGACTTCTCCGCGAGCTGCTGAAGCAGGTCCGGTCCGAGCGCCCGATGCACTTCTTCGGGAGAGATCGGTTTGTTTCGACCGGTGCTGATCCACGAGTTCACCGTGTCACCAAGACCCTGCTGCTGGAATTTATTGACCAAACCTTGCAAGCCACCCTGCTGCTCGAGCAGGTTGTTGACGACCGAGACCATTCCTGCGCCGACGATACCTCCGAGAAGACCATCGAAGAGGCCCATACACTCTCCCTGCGCCTACGTTACCAGGCGAAAAATGAACGGTTACTTCTTACTTCTCTCGATCTCCACCGCAAACACGTGAGTCGGCCCAAACATGTTCGAGCGAAAGACTACCCAACGGCCATCCGGCGTGAAGGTGACGTTCGGCTCGAGGCTGTAGTCGTGGCGCGCCAGGTTGACCAGCTTCTCCGCTCGCAGGACGCCCGGCTGAATGAGGGTGGCGGAGTTTGGCAGCGCTCCATCCGTCCGATCCGGCACCATCTCGGGGCGGAAGAGATAGATCCATTGACCGTTGCCCGGCGCAGCGACACTCGACGGCCCTCCACCGTCGCCAGCAAACAGCTTTCCATCAGGCGATTGATTGAAATGCACCGACCACTCGCCGCGTTCGAGGTGATACCAGGTTCGCTTGCCCGTCGCTAGTTCATAGCCGGCCAGCCAGAACACCTCGCTCCGTGGCGTTTGCAGGTCGTACCAGATCGTGCGTCCGTCGCCGCTGAAAAACTCGTGCCCCTCGATCTCCATGTTCATGGTGCGATGATGAATTTGCGTCAGGGCCGTGCCGTCGGTTCGGATCGTCCACGTCCGATCGACCTTGTGCCACGGTCCTTCGTGACAGAACAGCAGCAGCCCCGGATCCGTCGGAGAGAACTGGACGTGGTTCAACCAATCCGTGCTGCGCAGAATGGTTTTCATCTCGCCGGTCCGGGTGTCGACGACGAACAACTGCATCGGCAGCCGTGCCGCGAGGCGCCGTTCCATCATCGATCCTTTGCCAGGGTAGTTGTCTCGTCCGAGCTGTCCTCTCGAATTGGTGCCAAGCGATGTCGACGTTCCCGAGGGTGGCGGGGGCTCGTTCGGGACGGAACCTTCCGTAATTGTGCCGGCGAGCAACGTCTCGTCTGCGTTTACCGTCACGACGGAGCCGTGAGGAGGGACCTTGGCGATCGCACGACTTGATTTGGTGCCAACATCAGCCGCGTACACAGTGCCTTCTTTGACGTAGTACGCGCGTCCAGTCTTCCTCCCGGCCATGAGCAGCGAGACACGGCTATCCACAACTTTTTCGATCGACCGCGTCTTCACATCGATCGCCGACACGCCGGTCGGCGTCGTGATCAAGAGGTGCTTGCCGTCGGGCGTGTAGGCGTACTGATGAAAGTACAGACTCTGGCTACCCGGCTCATCCGACAGCCGGATGACGCGATGGCCGGTGTCTGGATCGATCCATTCCCTGGGGACAGATTCCTGATCGCTCCGAACGCCGACGCTCGCAGCCATCGTCAACGCGAGAACCAGGCTCGTCTTCATGGACGTGGATGCTACACCTGCTACGGTGGTTTCTAAAACTGTGTCCGTTTTCGGTTTTTGGTTTTTGGTTTTTGGTTTTTCGTTTTCTGTTTCCGTTTGTGGTTTTTCGTTGCGCGGGCAAGCTCAACCGAAAACCACAACCGATAACCGAAACCAAGAACTAAAACGTAAAACCAAAAACGGACGCGCCCGGCGGATCAGTAACGTGTTCAACACGGTCGTGTTCGGCGGCATCCAGACCAACATTACCAATGCCAACTTCGGCAGGGTGAGTTCGCAGGCAAACACGCCGCGAGTCGGCCAGATCAAGGTGCGATTGATGTTCTGAATAATGGGCTTGCCCGATGAGACTCGCCGCACTCGCGGTAACGGAAGCAATCGATCAAATGATCATTCACCATCCCGACTGCCTGCATATAGGCGTAGATCACGGTTGAGCCGACGAAGCTGAAGCCGCGTTTTTTCAGATCCTTGCTGAACGCGTCGGACTCGGCTGACGTCGCGGGAATGTCCTTCATCGTTTTCCGGCGATTGAGCCGTGGACGGCCATCGACGAAGCGCCAGCAGTAGGAATCGAAGCTGCCGAACTCGTTCTGGATCGCGAGGAACTGGCGCG
>DASTVZ010000080.1:0-45330 GCA_035758845.1 Vicinamibacterales bacterium | reverse complement strand
AAGCGGTTGCCGTGTCCTTGGTGCCCGCATTCACGGAGGCGCCGTCGCCTGCGGAGATCATCTTCGTCGTCGATCGTTCCGGATCGATGGACGGGAGCTCGATCGCCGAAGTGCGAAACGCCTTGCAGCTTTGCTTGCGATCGATGATCGCCGGCTGTCGTTTTAACATCGTCGGGTTTGGTTCGAGGTTCGAATCCCTCTTTTCCGAGACGCGATCCTACGACCAGGGCAGTTTGGATGCGGCGAGCAAGCACGTTCGCGAGTTGCGGGCGGATCTTGGCGGAACTGAAATCCTCGCGCCGCTGCAGTTCGCTCTCGAGCAACCTCGCCACCCGGCGCTTCCTCGTCAGATCGTTGTCCTCACCGACGGACAAGTCACCAACACTGACGCCGTTCTCGCTCTCGCCTCACAACATGCCGCGACCGCTCGTATCTTCACCTTTGGAATCGGTGCTGGCGCAAGTCAGCATCTGGTGCGAGGTCTTGCTCGAGCAGGCGGCGGTTCGGCTGAATTCATTTATCCCGGCGAACGAATCGAGCCGAAGGTTGTGCGACAGTTCGGACGTCTGCTGTCGCCCGCGCTTCATGACGTGCAGGTAGAGTGGATCGGCGCACCCGTGATGTCCATGCCGATGCGAGTGCCGCCGGTGTTCGCTGGTGGCCGCCTTCTGGTCTACGGATTGCCGAAAACGAACGAGCGACCTGGTGGGGTACGATTGTCTGCGAAGGGGCCGTCGAGTCCGCTGTCGTTCGAAGTCCGGCTGGCGGATGCGCGCATTGCACACGGCAAATCAGTCGCGACGCTTGCCGCTCGAGCGAGAATTCGCGAGCTCGAGGAGGGCGGCGAGTGGCTTGCTGCACGCGGGTCGCGGCAAAACGAAAGGAAAGGCAGCACCGTCAGCAAAGAAATTATCGAGCTGAGTATCCGCTACGGTCTCATCTCGCGAGAGACGTCGTTTGTCGCCGTCGAACGGCGCGAAACGCCGGTAACTGGCGACATGCAACTTCGTCGTGTGCCGATTGCGCTGACAGATGGGTGGGGCGCAATCGACCGTCGAACCGGCAGCATCGCGCATGGCTCACTGGGCGCGCTGCTAGGAGCGACATCTCCGGATACGCGTGATACGAGAGCCTTCGACCTTCGTCAGATGCGCGCACCAGAAGCGCGACGAATGGAGCGTCCCGCGGCTTCGGCCGGGTCGTCCTGGCTTTCACGCGCACTCCACCTCGGGCGGCGACCCTCGAGCGCAGCGCCACCTGACATGTACGCACTCGTCGCGCTTCAACGAGCAGATGGCTACTGGGAGTTGACGCGCGAGTTGGCGGATATTCTCCGTCGCGAATTGTCCGACATCAAAGCGGCGCTGAACGGAGCCACCGGAATCGACGTCCATCGTGCGTGGGCAACGGCGCTCGCGATTCGGTGGCTGGAGCTGAACGCGCGGGATGCCGAAGACGAGTGGCGGCTGTTGGGCCGGAAAGCGCAGCGCTGGCTGGACGTCGTCACCGTGAACGCGCCTGGTGGCGCCTCATGGATGGAGGCAGCGCGGCGATTCTTGTTGGCCTGAATTGGCACGGTCTAAAGACCCCGCCCTACACCGGCGTCCCGGATCCCCGACAACGGATCCCGGATCCCGGATCCCGGGCAACGGATCCCGGATCCCGGTACAATGGCTCTTTGATCATTTTCAGAGAGCCGCCATGTCTACACCGACTTCGACCATTCCAACCCCGACACAAACGTCGCCGAGCACTGACTCGTCGCATACCTCAACCCTCGGCGCCTTTGGCGGCATCCGGCGAGTGCCGCAACCGGTGAACGAGTCGAACAGATCGTATGCACCAGGCTCACCTGAGCGTGCGGAACTGAAGGCGCGTCTCAAACAGATGGCGTCTGAACGGATCGAGATTCCGCTGGTCATTGGCGGGAAGGAAGTGAAGACGGGTCGCACCGCGCAGTCGGTGATGCCGCACGATCACAAGCACGTGCTCGCGGATTATCACCTCGCCGGACCGGAGCACGTTCAGGCGGCAATTGCCGCAGCGGCGGAGGCACGGCGAGAGTGGGGAAGCTGGCCATGGGAGGATCGCGCGGCAGTGCTGCTTCGCGCCGCAGAACTCCTCGCGACGACGTGGCGGCCGACGATCAACGCGGCGACGATGCTCGGGCAGTCGAAGACCGTTTTCCAGGCCGAGATTGATTCGGCGTCCGAGATGATCGACTTCTGGCGGTTCAACGCGTTCTTCGCGCAAGAGCTTTACAGTCAGCAGCCGGTCAGCGGGCCCGGTGTCTGGAACCAGATGGAGTATCGCCCGCTCGAGGGATTCGTCTATGCGATATCGCCATTCAACTTCACGGCGATTGGCGGCAATCTCACGACCGCTCCCGCGTTGATGGGAAACACGGTTGTGTGGAAGCCGGCGTCGAGCGCCATGCTCAGCGGGTATTACACCCTCAAGGTCCTCGAGGCTGCTGGCCTCCCGCCCGGCGTGATCAACTTCATTCCCGGCGATGCCCGTGAGATCAGCAACCAGCTACTCGACTCGCCAGAGCTCGCCGGGATTCATTTCACCGGCAGCACCGAAGTGTTCAATGCGATGTGGAAGAAGATCGGTGAGAACGTTGGCCGCTATCGCGGTTATCCGCGCCTCGTCGGTGAAACCGGTGGCAAGGACTTCATCGTCGTGCATCCGTCTGCGGATCCGGTAGAAGTGGCGGTCGCGATCGCGCGCGGGGGATTCGAGTATCAGGGACAAAAATGCTCGGCGGCGAGCCGCGTCTATATCCCGCGATCGATGTGGAACGACGTCCGGGATCGGACCGTCGCGATGATGCAGGAGATTAAGGTTGGCGACGTTACCGACTTCCGCAATTTCATGGGCGCCGTAATCGATCAAAAGGCCTTCACCAAGATCAGCGGCTACCTGGACGATGCCAAGCGCAACGCCAAGATTGTGTCGGGGGGAACGGCCAGTGGTGATGAGGGGTATTTCATTCAGCCCACGCTGATCGAAACGACCGATCCGGCGTACCGATCGTTGTGCGAAGAGATTTTCGGACCGGTCGTCACGGCGTATGTCTACCCGGACAACGAATGGCGCGAGACGCTCGACGTTGTCGATCGCACGTCGCCGTACGCGTTGACCGGCGCCGTGTTCAGCCGCGATCGCGTCGCGATTCGCGAAGCGATGACCGGATTACGCAACTCGGCCGGCAATTTCTACATCAACGACAAGCCGACCGGTGCGGTCGTCGGCCAGCAGCCGTTCGGCGGTGCGCGGGCATCCGGCACGAACGACAAGGCAGGTTCGATGCTGAATCTGGTGCGGTGGGTGAGTGCGCGGACGATCAAGGAGACGTTCGTTCCGCCGCGCGACTACACATATCCATTCATGAAAGAAGAATGAACGGCTGCTCGCTCCTGGCTCCCGGCGGATCCGGATCCGTGGTGCGGGATCCGGCGTCCGGTTATTTAATCGCAATCGAACGCATCTCTCCGGCGGCGAGATCGAGCGTGCCAGCACCCTTGTCAGGTCCGGGCTTGTAACTGTCGTCCAGCGATAGCACTCGACTGATCTCGACGCCGCAACGGGCCGCACTCGGTTTAGTGGGATAGCAGACGAACCCGACATCGGTTGCGTTCCGGGAATTCGGAATCGCGATCCGTACCCAGCCGTTGCGATCGACCGCCAGTTCCTTGATGCCGCGGTCGGATGCGCGCCAGGTCCCATCCCTACTCCGCGCAACTGCAGCGACGGCGCTTTCCGACAGCGTCAGCCTCGCATCGACATAGAGGTACTCGCGCACGTCACCGTACACCGCCGCTTTCCCTTCTTCCGCCAGTTCGTTTGCCATGCGCTGATAGATCCACGCGTTCATGTCCATGACCGACTCGCGCGTAGCCGACGGCAAATGAACCAGCAACGGCACCATCGTGACGCGGACGCCGGACCGGCCGCGATCGAGGAACACGTTGTTCAACGTGGCATCGAGCAGCGATGGATGATCCGCCTGTCGTGACCCGGCATATGCAAGAACGTGATGATCGGGCGCCTGATAGCGTGACGCAGTGACTTGCCCATCTTTCCATTCTTCCTCGTACGCCATTTCTATATCTGTCGTCCGTCCCCAGCGCGCCAGGAGCGCCGGCGTCGCGGTGCCACCGTCCTCGTTCGAAAAGATGTAGCTGTAGCGAAGAACGCCGGTCCCGTTGACGCGCAGATCTTCGGCGTATAACAGCAGCGGCAAATCGGTCGACATGCCGATCGTGTCCGCCCGCAGCCAGAGCGCCGGCGCGCGCGAAACGACGACGGACTCGGGAGCGACTGACGCGGCGAGCGTTGGTGCCGGTGCCTTTGCCGGCCAGCTCCAGAATGGCGATCGCAGCGCCGTGATCTCGTGGCGTCCAGGCGTGAGGGCATGAAGAAGTGTTGTATAGGCGGGATGTCCAATCTTCCCGAACACGAGAACCGTCGTGTGTACTTCCCCGTCAACGGCTATGTCGAGTGCGGTTGCCGCTGGAAACTGCGAATCGTCAAGGGTAATCGTGACGACCGCGTCGCCGGACTTCGCCATGGCGATTGAAGTAGATGCGAGCGGCGGCGTGGAAGGTGGTGGCGTCAGGACGAGCGCCAGAAGCATGGAAAACATGGCGCACATCGTATCTCAGCCACCCTACCGTGCAACTTCGGCTTCGATCGTGCGCAGCAACGCCTCCGCGTATATGAAATCGTACGTCTCACGGCCTTCGACGATGGAATCGCAGATCGCGAGAGCCTCCCGAGCGGCCTTCGCGCGGCCGACGCCAAGCAGGAAACTCGCATAGCCGCGCGAGGAACGGAGGATGTACCACTGCGCACCCTGCGCCTTAGCGATCTCGAGCGACTCGAGATATGTCCGTTCGGTACTCTCGTGATCGCCTCGAGCGAGGAAGACCTCCGCCTGCAGCCGCCGGTGCTCGGCATCGTAGGCGTGCTGTCCGGTCTCCTCAGCCACGTGGCGTGACTCGGTCAGCGCCGTCTGCGCTTTGTCGAGCTCGCGGGCGCGCAGCCACCCACCCGCGACCAGCACCAGATAGTACGGACGGAGCAGCGCCGATCGGGTCAGCGTGTGCGTCTCCATCCCGGCCATGAGTTCTTCCATGCCGCGCTCGATCTGTCCGAGCTCGATGAGCGCGCGACCGCGAAGCGGAGCGCCCCAGTTCAGTTCCTGTGCGATCCCATGCGCACGGCACAGTGTCGCCAGTTCATCGTACACACGGCAGACCTGTTCCGGCTCGCGCCGCGCGAGGTGGACGATGGTGCTGAACAACAGAGCGAACGCGAGCGGCTGCGGATGCTCCAGCGCCCGTGCCTCGGTGACCGCATCGCGCACCATCCGCAGACCCTGATCGGGAAAACCTCTCATCATCAGGGTTCGCGCCAGCTCGCAGCGGCAGAAGATGCCGGGATCGATGCCCGTTTCCCACACGCGCGGCTTATGGAACGCCGGCTGATAGAGCTCCAGGCCGCGCATCAAGTGATCGTGTCCGACCTCGAGTTCACCGAGGTGAAAGAGGGACGCGCCGAGATTCCACTGACCGATCATCTGAAGATTGGGATCGCCGAGCCGGTTGAACAGGTCCAGCATCTCGAGCGCGACGTCACGCGCTGTCGTGATTTCGCCCGACACGATGTGGTGCGCGCCGAGGCCAATCAGAGCGGGGACGACTCGTGCCGGATCGTCGAGATGTCGCGAGAGTTCGCGGGCGCGGGCGTATGCGCGGCCCACTTCGGCGACTGCGTAGCCCTTGCTTGTCTTCATGCACAAGCCGTAGGTCATCTGCAGTCCCAGTTCGGCTGCGTCCTTCTGGGCAGAATCCGGCTCTCCCTCGAGAAGCTTCAGGCCGCGGAGCGCCAGTCGCTCGGTTTCGTCGTGCGCGTACAGTCGCGCCGCCACCTGCGCCGCCTGGTTCCAGTATTCGGCCGCACGAATGTTGTCGCGCGCCGACTCGAGCAGCAGGGCGATATCCGCCGCACAGTCGCACGGTTTGCCGCCGAGCCGCGCGATCAATCGCTGCGCGATGGCGCGGCTGATTGTCGCCCGGCGCGTCGCGCGCAGAGAGGCGTCGAATGCATTGTGATAAATGTGGTGCGCAAACCGATAGCGCAGCGTCAGCTCGCGATTATCGGTCTCGTGCTCGTCAACGAAGCGCACCAGCGCGTGTTCGCGCTCCAGTCGCTCGAGACAGTCCTCGACGTCGTCCTGATCGCGGTCGAGGACGCCGGCAACGATCGACGAATCGAAATCAAGCCCCTGCACGCTCGCCGCACCAAGCAGACGGCGGTCCGCATCGTCGAGCGCGTCGATCTTCCGCTGCACGAGGCTGCGGACGGATTCCGGCAGCGCCTTCTCGAGAGACGGAAGGTCCTCGCCGATGATCCACTTGCCGTCCTGCTGGCGCAGCACATGGCGGCGTCGAAGATCGCGAAGCAGATCGACGACAAACAGCGGGTGCCCTTCGGTTCGTTGATGAATGAGCGCCGCGAAACCCCGCGGAAATGCGTGGTCGACAAACTGCAGTGCGAGATAGCGCCCGATGGCGATCTCGTCGAGAGGGCCGGGCGTAATCTCGCGGCAGGCTCCGCGTGCGACCAGATCGAGTTTCAACGGCAAGAACGGATGCTTCGCCTGAGCCAGTTCGGACGGTCGATACGTCGTGATGATCAACAGGCGCATCGTATCGACCCGGCGGGCGAGATACCCGATGAGATCGATGGTCGATGGATCAGCCCAGTGCACGTCGTCAAAACAGAGGACGACGGGATGCATCCGCGTGATTTCTTCGAGCAGAGCGGAGATTTCGCGTTTGAGCCGTTCCTGCGATCCGATGGCGACGTCGGCGGCGAGCCGCGCGGCAGAGGAATCGTTATCCGCCAGCGGGGTAATCTGCACGTACCAGCTGGGCGCCAACGCGCGCAGGAGGCGCGACAAGCTGCCGTGCTTCTCGCTGCGCTGCAGGCTATCCAGCACCTCCAGCACCGGCAAATACGCCTCGGCGCCAGCCAGCCGCTCGGAACATCGGCCGCGTCCGACACGCGCAACCTCACCGCGATCTTCGAGCAGTCGCAGGAACGCATCGAGGATCGTCGTCTTCCCGACTCCGGCCTCGGCGGAGAGCGCAACCAGGCGGCCGTGACCACCGTCGGCACGCTCGAATTCGTGCAGCAGCGCGTCCATCTCGAGGTCGCGGCCGACGACCGCACGACTGGCGCGCGCGGCGCGCTGCGAAACACTGACGGCGGACAATGCTGTCGCAACGGACGCGTCATGCGCGAGCCCGAGGCGGTACAACACCTCCCCTGCGCCCGGCCGGAGCCGCGCGTCCTTCTGGAGCATTTCGAGAATCAACTGATCGAGCGCTCGAGGAATCTCCGGGTTGAGCAGCGACGGCGGCTCGGGCATTTCCCACATCAAGGCGTGAAGGGTGCCGAGGTGGGACGCGGCGATGAACGGATGGCGGCCCGTGACCAACTCGTACAACACGGCGCCAAACGCGAAGATGTCTGCCTCCGGTGGAACACTCTCTCCACGCGCCTGTTCGGGCGACATGTAGCCGACGGTGCCGATGATCAGACCGGGCTCGGTCACGATTCCAGTTGGTCCGGCGCTGATCGTCGCTTGATGCACGCGTGCGAGTCCGAAGTCGAGCAGCTTGATGTAGCCGTCCGGCCGCACCATGACGTTATCGGGCTTGATGTCGCGATGAACGATTTGCGCTGTATGGGCGACGGCGAGCGCTTCGGCGATTTGACGCGCAATCGCAACCGTCCGCTCGATTGGTAAGCCTTCGTTCGCCAGGTCCCGGAGGGTCCGTCCCTCGACGAGTTCCATCGCGATGTAGCGATCGTTGTCAACCGTTCCGGTTTCGTGAATCGTGACGATGTTGGGGTGATTGAGCGCCGAGGCGAGCGTCGCTTCACGGAGCAACCGCTCGATGGCGTCATCAGGTCCTTTCGAATCGGCAACGAGCGCGCGTCGAATGACCTTCAAGGCGATGTCTCGACCCAGTCGCGGATCGTGCGCGCGATACACTTCCCCCATGCCTCCCGCGCCGAGCTGGCTCAGAACGCGGTACGGTCCGACACTTGCGCCTTCGGAAAGCGGCATGAGTTAAGGGGTCGTCGAGGTTCGGCGGTTCTACCGGCCGACGAGAGGAGGCGATTATATCAATTGAACTGGAGCGAACCCACTAACGGAAAATGGTCCGAACCGAAGCGCGATTCACTTCGACGAACATCGAGGCGCCATTCGCGCGGCAACCGATAGAACACATGGTCGAGCCGCAGCAGGCCACGAAACGTAGGACGCCGATCGGTGACGCGCGTTTCCGGGAATTCACGGGCCGTTTCGACGTACGCCTGATCGGAGAATCCAAACCACGTATTGAAATCGCCGGCGAGAATGGTTGGCTGCTCGTCACGAAGCAGGGCAGCCAGCCCACGAGCCTGCCGGGCGCGACCGTACTCCGAGCCAATCCATGCACGCCTCGCGCTTCCCATATTGTCGAGATGTGCGGAGACGACCCGCAGGCGCCACGCAGTTCCCGCTGAGGTGCGGCCCGCCACGGTTGCCGCGATAGCTACCCGCCGTTGTCGTTCAAAGGGGAGCTCGATTGCCTGCAAGTCGGTGAGGGGAACACTCGAAAGAATGGCATTGCCGCGATCCTCATTCGACGCCTCGCCGCCATTCCGCATCGAGGGCACGTAGTAGACGCCGAGACCCAGAAGGCGTCCCACCTCTTCGATCTCCCCCTCGTTGCGTCCGGCCGCTTCGCTGCCCAGCCGCCCGGCGAACGCACAATCGCCAGGAAGCTCCGACGGGACTTCGGTGCCCGATCGGTAAACCTCCTGTAGCAGCATCACGAGCGGCCGACGGGTATCCGTTTGCGATCGAACGAACCCGACGATGTCGGCGGCGCCGACGGCGGTGTTCCAACTGACGATCGTGATCGCGTCGTCGACGGTGTCGCTGGACAACGGACCGGGAATCACGGGTGGGCCAACGCTTTTTCTCCAACGGCTGAGTGACACGTTATCGCGGTCGACAAGCGGCGCGAACCAGGTAACTGCATGCGTCGTATCGGGCGAAGACAGCTCAACAGTTGGGCGCGCACCAAGAGAGGCGCCGGCGACACAGGCTTGTGAGACGCCGGTGACCAACAACAGGAAAAAAAAGGAATAGGAGCGCCGGCCCGATCGGCCGGTTCGCCAAGACTTCATCTAAAAATGTTCCGCTGGAGTGACTTCAGTATAACACGTACGACTCGAATCGCTGGCGACTTTCGTGCATGACGGCTCAAGCGTGTGTCGCACACCTCTGCTGTGTCCGCGTCACCTGAAGACCGTTCTTCTGGAGTTGCTCGCGACCGTCACGACGGCATGTCTGCTCTCGCTCACCATTGCATGCGGTAGTTCGGCGACGACAAGTGTCGCCGCCCCCACGAGCACGACGACCGCGCGATGCCAGCCAAACCTTTCATCATCGACGACTTCGTTTGGTGCGACCGGTGGGGCGGGAACCGTTTCGATCACGGTGGAACGCGATTGCACCTGGAACGTGACGACATCGTCGCCATGGATCGGGTTTACGTCCTCCGCGAGCGGGCAAGGGGACGGATCGGTCGGGTATCGCATCTCTGCGAACGGGGATCCGGTCACGCGGACCGGCACCATCAGTGTTGGCGATAGTCGTTTGTCCATCGCGCAAGAAGCGGCACCATGTCGCTATGACGTGGCCGCGAGGGGCAGCGCGGTTCCCCCGCAGGGAGGGGAACTGTCGGTTACCGTTCACACCCATTCAGCCTGCGCGTGGACAGCGAACAGCGCAGTCGCGTGGGCGTCGGTGACTCCGGCGTCAGGCCGCGGCGATGCTGAGGTGCGCGTGATCGTGACGACGAATTCCGGAGCCGCGCGACCCGTGTCTGCCGTGGTCGCAGGGACGCCGGTGAACGTGATGCAGGCTGCCGCGACCACCCCGTCGCCGTCGCCGACACCGACGCCCACCCCCACACCGTCGCCGGTGCCGACACCAACTCCGACTCCTACGCCTGTGCCGGTGCCAGTGCCAGTGCGGGAGGTCCATTTCTCGGGCAAGGCAAACGCGGTGTCTGGCGTGTGTCCGGTCATCACGTTCGTTGTAAAGGAACAGACCGTCTATACGACTCCATTGACCCAGTTCGAAAGGACGTCATGCGATCGCATCGAGAAGGGAACGGATCTCGAGATCCGCGGCATGGAGATGTCGGATGGTCGAGTCCGGGCCGACGAGGTCAAACGAAAATGATTCAATCCCTGGTTTTTGCAACACTCGTCGCTGTTTTTGTGTTGGCATCCTGCGGCCGGGTCGCCGCGCAGGCAAGCGTCAACGATGTCGTCGGCTTTCTGGTCACGAACCAGGCGGTCGAAACAGGCGACCTGCCGAAAGATAAAACGGCGGCCGCGGCAGCCCGTGACGCAATCGCCAAATCGTTGCTGCTCGATCTCACATCGGTGCCTCTCGCAACGGCATCGAGTGGATTTCTGTATCGGCTCAACCCTGAGCTTGGCACGGTTGAACGCGCGACTGACAGTTTCGGGGGATTCTTCGTCGAACGGGCGCTGACACCGGGAAACGGCCACGCCTCGTTTGGTGTGTCAACGTCAACGGCGTCCTTCGATCGCTTCGATGGACGGAGCTTGCGCGACGGTGCCCTTGTCACGGTCGCGAATCAGTTTCGTGACGAAGCGGTGCCGTTCGACACGGAGTCGCTGATTCTGCACCTCCGCAGCAGCATGATGACGCTGTTCGGCAGCGTCGGGATCGGCAGTCGCGTCGAGATTGGCGCAGCGGTTCCATTCGTCCAGCTCACGCTCGACGGTCAACGAATTGAAAACTATCGAGAGAGGACGCTGGTTCAGGCGTTGGGCAATGCAACGGCCAGTGGGCTGGCGGACATTGCCCTTCGCGGCAAAGTCAATCTGGTCGCCGTACGGAGTGGAGGGCTGGCGATTGCCGGCGAAGTGCGCTTGCCGACGGGTGATGCGGACAATCTTCTGGGTGCGGGGAAAGCGTCGCTGCGGATCATGGGCATCGGGTCGCTCGAGCGCGGTACTTTCGGGCTCCACGGGAATGCTGCCGTGGTCACTGGGGGAATCTCGTCGGAGTACGATTTCGGCGGCGCCATGTCGATCGCTGTTGACCCGAGGGTGACCGTGTCAGGGGAAATGCTGATCCGCAGGGTCACCGAGTTACACAGTCTTCTGCTTGTGTCCGCGCCGCATCCGGTGTTGATCGGCGACCCGCAAAAAGGAATCGCACCGGTCGATACGTTTCGTCTTTCGCCGTCGCCCGGTTCCGAAACGCTCGCTGGAGTTGTGACCGGCGTGAAGTGGAATGTCAGTCACACGTTCGTGATCGGCGGCCACCTGAACTGGCCCCTGACGCGCCGCGGGTTGACCGCACCGCTGACGCCGACAGTTGCACTCGAGTACGCGTTTTGAGATGTAAGGAGTCCCTTTTCCCTTTTGCCTTTTCCCTTTTCCCTTTTCTTATCGTGCCTGCACCTGCACGATGCGCCAGGCGCCGTTCGACTCTCTCAAATCGAACGTCCATTTGCGGGCGGCGCTGCGCTCGCCGCCGCCGACTTTCGGAATCCACGACGCGTTGCCCGAACAACTTGCGCGTGCACTGGGTCCATCCACATCAACGTTGCAGTTCTGCAGGGCCACCCGCTGGGCGGTGAGGCCGTCGAATGCGCGAGCCAGGGCCCGTTGATCGAGCGACGGCCAGATCGATCGAACCGCATCGACATCGAGCCGGTTGTAGGCCGATTCATAGCGGCTGAGCGCGGCGCGTACCGCCAGGCGATCGTCCCGTACTGGCGACGATGAGGGGGACACGGATGCGGACGCCGTCGGAGCCGGTGGAGGCGATGACGGAACGGGTGCCATGGACGCAGGCGACGTCGCTGTCGTATCGCCGGCCGCGTTCGTTCCGCTCCCGGTCGTCGCATTTGTCGACCGCGACGGTTCTGGCGGCGCCACAACCGACGGAATGAAGTTGGCTGCCGGCGTCGGTGCGGACAGCGTCGCAAGGGATACGGCTGGCCGGGATTCGACGAGTGGCGCGGGTGGTGGTGATTGCGGTGGTGCCACCTCGCGCTGTGGACGCGCGGTGGGTTCCGACGTGTTGGGTGTCGCGAGCGCTTTTGTGACGTCGAGTCTCGACTCAGTCCGCTCGCCAACGCCGGCAGTCGCAATCGGCGCCGGTTCGTTGGTCGATCGTGATTCCGGGGGCGTAGCCGGTGCTTCGATCACATGGTCCGGACGCACCAGTGTTGTTTGGACAATCGTATCGGGCAAGGATGCCCGTTCGCTCGCCGAAGCCGCCGGGAGATTCACGTCGGTTGTCGGAACGGTTCCCGGTGTCGGATTGGCGAGGCCGGTGCTCGTGTCCATGTCCGGGTGCTCCGTAGGGACGAGCAGCGCGATCTGATCTCTGTGGACCCACGCCTCCCAGCCCGCAGCACTGAAAACGACCAGGCCCGCGGCAACCGCGGCACTTCTCCACACATGACCGTGTCCATGCGCGGCCAGCGCCTGCGGCGGCGGTTGCGTCAACGCGTCAAGTCTTCCCGTGAGTTCCTCGAGACGAGGATGGAGGGGTGCAAGCTGACGCGCTTCTTCCAGCGCCGCCTTTGCTTCAGCGATCGAGCCATCGCTGAGCGCTGCGGCGGCACGCTGCAAGCAGCGGTCGGCCTTTCGAGCTCGCATCCGGATTTCGAAGCTCTGCCACTGCGGCGTCGCCAGATGCGCAACAGGTCCGTCGCCGGAAGGCACTCCCAAGTCAGCCACGCTTCTCCTGCCATGCAAGAGATGTGCTTTGGCCGAGGTCTAGAGGGGCGGGGAAGAAACGGACAAATTATTGAAGAGGCGTTCGGTTTCCTGATTCAGCAATACCCAGAGCCCGTAAGCGCCGATGATAGTGCCGATCGGAATATTGATGAGACTGAATGCCGATAGGACAATACCCACAACCCGCGCCCACGGCTTGTAGTAAAGGAGACCGTAGCCGGTAATCAGGCTCGGCAGTGCGAAGACGGTCAGAAATGCGGCGAGCGTAGCCCCAGCGAGCCCGAGGATCGGAATCGCGATGGCTGCATCCTGAGGTTCGGCGGTTGCTCCAACAATGCCCGCCACTCCCCCGAGGGTGAAGAAGAGGAAGAGCGCAGCGAGAAGCATGCACCCACCGACGAACAGGTAAACGACGCCGAGCACCTTCACGTGCGTCTGCATTTCCGTTCCTTCGCCCTTCGACTCCGTCAGGTGTCGGCTCGCTCAGGGCAGCGAGCCGCGAGCAGCGATTTCATTCACTCGTCGTCCTTGGTGTCGTCGTCGTGCGGCGCGCTCTTGGCGATATCGTCGATGCCGAGATCGTCGTCGGGTTCGTTGCGCCAATCCTCGTCGTTCTCGTAGAGACGACTCACCGGCCGCTCCTTGATCGGACCCCGTGGACCGCGATCCGAATCCTTTCGCGTCGGCTTGCGTTTGTTCTTTGGCGGCGCGTCGGGTCCGAAATTGCGATTGCGCATGGGTGGACCTGAACCACCACCACCTTCGGGACGCGGCGACCATCCACTCGGTCTAGGCGCGTAGCCGCCGCCACCGGGGCCGCCACCGCCCGGACGAGGTCCGCCATACCCACCAGGGCGGGGAGCGCCGGCAGGCCGTTCTTCGCGCGGACGTGCTTCACTGACCGCGAGAGGACGCCCCTTGAACGGCTGTTGATCGAACCGGCTGATGGCGGCTTCGGCTACGGCCCGATCGGCATAATCGACGAACGCGAAGCCTCGAGGCCGTCCTGTTTCACGGTCGACTGGGAGAACAATCTGGGTGGGTTCACCGACGCTGGATAAGTGCTCGCGCAACTCTGCCTCGGATGCCGCGTACGGCAGGTTGCCTATAAACAGACGAACTGGCACAGCCCCCTCTTGGTTGCGTGCCGCGTAAAGACAGCTAAGGACTACCCCGCGATCCCCACCGGCAAAGCCCAAACAAAATAGCACAAATGGTTGCCGTCGAGGTTGAGGGATTCGTCGGCCCTGCTGTACCATGGACTGTTCGGGATTTCCAAAAACAGGCAACAGTCGGGGAGCGCTTCGTCGGGGCGACCCGGCTGTGGACTACGGTCGTCGCTCATTTCCGACCGCTGAGCCGTTGAGAAGATGGACACCACCAGCGATAGACCGCAGCGCGGCCAGATCATCATTCGCGGCGCGCGTACACATAACCTGAAAAACGTCGATCTGACGCTGCCGCCGCGATCGCTGGTTGTCATGACCGGCGTCAGCGGATCGGGAAAGTCGTCGCTCGCCTTCGACACCATCTACGCCGAGGGGCAGCGTCGCTACGTCGAGTCGCTGTCGGCCTACGCCCGGCAGTTCCTCGAGCGCATGGAAAAGCCGGATGTTGATTCGATTGAAGGGATCTGTCCGGCGATTGCGATTCGGCAAAAAAACAGCATCAGGAATCCGCGGTCGACCGTCGGGACGACGACCGAAATTCATGATTATCTGCGCCTGCTCTATGCGCGAGTCGGACGGACCTACTGCCGCAATTGCAAACGGGAAGTCATTCGCGAGACCGCTGAGGTCGTCGCTCGACGGTTTACCGAGCTGCCGGAAGGCACACGGCTGCTGATCGGGTTCGATATGCCGGTGGTTACGGCTCCGGCGATCGCGCCTGCTCCTGAGCCGGAAGACGAAGATGCCACTGCCGCCGAGCAGGGGGGCGACGATCTTCCGCAACCCGATCTCCCGGGTCTGGTCGATCCCGTTGCCGAGACCATTGCCGCACTGCGCCGCAAAGGTTTTGGCCGGCTCTACCTCGACAGCCGGGCGATCTCACTCGACGATGTCGAGCCCTCGTCGCTCAGGGACCGTACGACGCTGCAGGTGATCGTCGATCGCGTCAAAGTCGAGGGGGATCTCCGGGCGCGACTGACCGACTCCATCGAGACTGCCTATACAGAGGGGGGCGGTGCGGCGTTCGCGATCCAGATTCCGGCTCGAGAGAATGACGGCGAGGCGGTCACAGTTCGGTTCAGCGAGCGGTTCGAGTGCCGTGAATGCGGCATTCCATACGAATTGCCGCAGCCGCGTCTGTTTTCCTTCAACAATCCGTTTGGAGCATGTCCGCTCTGCCACGGCTTCGGCAACATCATCGAACTGGACATGGATCTGGTGGTTCCCGATCCCTCAAAATCGATTGCGCAGAATGCGATCGAGCCGTGGAGCAAACCGCACTACCGCGCGCCGCTCGCCGAACTGAAACGCGCAGCCAAAGTCCGCGGGCTGCGAATCGATCTGCCATGGTCAGAGCTGAGCGAAGACGAAAAGCGGTTCGTGATCGATGGCGATGGCGCCAGCTATGAAGGGGTGAAAGGCTTTTTCCGCTGGCTGGAGCGGAAGAAGTACAAGGTGCACGTCCGTGTGTTCCTCAGCCGCTACCGTGGATACTTGACCTGCCCGGAGTGTGGTGGTGCGCGACTTCGCCGCGAAGCACGCGACGTGCAGGTTGGCGGGCGCACGATCGACGCGGTCTGCAGCCTGACGGTTCATGAGGCGGACGCATTCTTTGCCGAGTTGTCGCTCTCCGAAAAAGAGGTGGCAATCGCGGACAAGGTCCTTCGCGAGATCAGGAAGCGCCTCGGTTTTCTTCGCGACGTCGGTCTCGATTACCTGACGCTCGATCGATTGTCGTCGACACTCTCGGGTGGCGAATCGCAGCGCATCAACCTCGCGACGTCGCTGGGCTCGGCCCTGGTCGACACGCTGTACGTGCTCGATGAGCCGTCAATCGGTCTTCATTCGCGCGACAACGAGCGCTTGATTACGATCCTGCGGCAGCTGCGCGATCAGGGCAACACGGTGCTGGTGGTTGAACACGACGCCGACATGATCCGCGTCGCTGACACCGTCGTCGACATGGGACTCGGTGCCGGTGAACAAGGCGGCCGCGTCATCTTCAACGGGACGCTGCAGTCACTGCTCAACGAACCGCGCTCGTTGACGGCGAAGTATCTCCGCGACGAGCTGGCGATCCCGGTGCCGGCGGCGCGTCGGAAGCCGACCAATCAGAAGCTCCGTATTCTTGGTGCGGCGGAGCACAATCTCAAGGAGATTGACGTCGAGATCCCGCTCGGCGTCCTCACCTGCGTCACCGGCGTGAGCGGCTCCGGCAAGAGCACACTCGTCCACGACGTCGTGTATGCGGCGCTGAAGAAAGTGAAGGGCGACTGGGATCGTCGAGTCGGCGCGCACCGGAAACTCGAAGGGGCCGAGTTCGTGACCGATGTCGTGCTCGTCGATCAGGCGCCGATCGGGCGAACGCCGCGCTCCAACCCGGTGACCTACCTGAAAGCGTTCGATCCGATTCGCGAGCTGTTTGCCGCAACCAAGGATGCGCGTTCCAGAGGTCTGACCGCGAGTCACTTCTCATTCAATGTGCCGGGCGGGCGCTGCGAAGCGTGCGAAGGCGAGGGAGAGGTCAAGGTCGAAATGCAGTTCCTCGCCGACGTGTTCGTGCCGTGCGAACAGTGCGAAGGAAAGCGCTTCAAGCCGCAGGTGCTCGAGGTCAAGTACCGTGGGCGGAGCGTCGACCAGGTGCTCGACATGACGGTCCGCGAGGCGCTGGCGTTTTTCAGCAGCTCGCCAAAGGTCCTGCGCCGACTGCAGGTGCTCGATGAAATCGGCCTCGGCTATCTTCGTCTCGGCCAGCCTGCGACCACCCTGTCGGGTGGCGAGGCGCAACGGATCAAGATTGCCGCGCACCTCTCGTCCCACACTGGCGACCGGGTGCTGTATATCCTCGACGAACCGACGACCGGCCTTCACTTCGACGACATCGCCAAGCTGCTGGCAGCATTTCGGAAGCTGCTTCAAGCGGGCCACAGCCTCCTGGTCATCGAGCACAACCTCGATGTGATCAAAACGGCGGACTGGATTATCGATCTTGGCCCGGAAGGGGGAGAGGCCGGCGGCCGTGTGGTTGCCGCGGGGACACCGGAACAGATCGTCAAGGTCGAAACGTCGCACACCGGCCGATACCTGCGCGATGTGCTCGCCGTCGGCCGCGCCAACGCGTACGGGGCACGAAATTAGTATGTCCCTTGTGCCTTTTCCCTTGCGCGCGGCATTCGCGGCCGCACTCGTCTGCGCGGCCGCGACTGCGCAAGCGCAACAGGTACGCTTCGACGACGTGATCCGCAACCTGCGCAATCCCGATCCGAAAGTGCGGCTGGCGTCGGTCCAACTGCTGCGTGAGTCGAAATATCCGGAAGCCATCGGACCACTGGCGCCGCTGGTAAACGATCCGGTCGACCAGATCCAGCTCGAAGCGATTACCACCGAGTTGTCGTTTTTCCTGACTCAGGACGTACCGTCGAAGAAGCGGCTTGGATACGTCGTCGAAGTGCGGAATCCTGCCCATGCGAAGGCGGCTTTCGACATGGGAACGTTGGCCCTCGAGGCGCGCGTGGCGCCGCCTGACCTGATTGATGCTCTCCTCAAGGCGATCGACGACGACAACCCAAAGGTTCGAAGCGAAGCGATCTACACGCTCGGTACGATTGCCCGACCGCCGCTGAACGAGAGTCAAGCCTCGCTGCTCATTAACGCGCTCGATCATTACGATCCAGCGATCCGGGCCGCCGCGGCGCGCGTAACCGGGCGACTCAATGTGTCGAGTGCGGCCGATGCGCTCATCCATGCCATCAACGACTCGCAGGCGCCGGTGCGCTATGCGGCGATGCGATCGCTGGGGTTGATCGGCGAGCGGCGCGCGATTCAAACGCTCACCGAACAACTGAAGTTCTACGCCAAGGGGGAAGGTGCATGGTCGGCGCTGGATGCCCTGGCACACATTGGCGATTCGTCGAGCGTGCCGCTGTTCAAGGTGCGGCTCACCGACAAGGATCCATTTCTCCGGCGCGCGGCGGCGGAAGGGCTTGGGCGCGCCCAGGATTCCTCGGAGCTGTCGGCCCTGCAGGTCGGAGCCGGCAACGACCCTTCGGAGATGGTGCGCGCGGCGATGGCCTTTGCGCTGCAGAAACTCGGGCGCAACTACATTCCGCGCCTCGTGGAATCGCTGGATTCGGAGAAGATGGCGTCTCAGATCGGGGAGTACCTGCTTGAACTCGGTCCTTCGATCGCGCCAGCACTCGTGTCTCACCTGCAGGATCCAAGTCCGGCGATCCGCGGCAACGTCGCGACGGTGCTCGGCGCCGTCGGTGATGCCGCGACGGTGACGGCTCTGCAGCCGTTGACCGGCGACAAAGATCGCACGGTGGCACAGTCGGCGACGCGAGCGATCGATCGCATCAAACACCGCGCGCAACTCCCACGGTCTCCTTCGTCTCTCTGAGCATGCCGGTACTGTCGCGTGATTTCTATGCGCGTCCGACGCTCGATGTCGCGCGGGCGTTGATTGGCAAGGTTCTCGTCCACCAAACATCAGCCGGTCTCGCCTCCGGCGTGATCGTCGAAACCGAGGCATACATCGGCGAATCGGATCCGGCGTGCCACGCCGCTCCCGGTCCGACCACAAGAAATGCCCCGCTCTATGGCCGGCCCGGGATCGCGTACGTGTATCTCAATTACGGGATTCACTCCTTAGTGAACGCCGTGACTGAATCGGAAGGCTCGCCCGCGGCGGTCCTGATTCGCGCGCTCGAACCATTGGAAGGCGAGATGTTGATGCGGCGGCGACGCGCGCGCGGCATCGGCCGTGCCGCGCGCGATTTCACCGCTGCCGAATTGTGTCGCGGTCCCGGCAACCTGACGCGAGCGCTCGGGATCACGCTGCGGCAGAACTTGAGCGATCTCACCGCCAGCGCGCTACGCATCGAAGATCGAGGGCTTCGTGCCCGCGACGTCGCGTGGACGCCGCGGATCGGGATCAACGTCGGCGTGGAGTCCGAGTGGAGATGCGTCGCGGTCGGCAGCGACGCGCTGTCCGGCAAGATCGCGAGCCGAGAACGCTGACGGTCTCCGCGCGAGATCTATCGCCGCCGTGCCTGCCCCGTCGCCTTGACGATCGGTACTTTGACGCTGAGGGATTTTCCTTCGCGAAGGACTCCGAGCGTCACCGTTGAACCAATCTTCGCGTCGGACAGCAACCGCAGGAAATGCGACTGATCCTCGAGCGTCGTGCCGTTGAAGCTGACGATGACGTCGCCGGGACGAAGGCCGGCGGTGTATGCATCAGAGCGCTGCTGCATGCTGACGACGACCATTCCACGCGTATTCGGCGCCCCCAGTTGTTCCGCCAGGCGAGTGGTCAGTGGCTGAAGCGTGATGCCCGTGATCGTGCCGCGCTGCACTTCGCCGTACTTGATCAACTCGTCCATCACGTGGCGAGCCAGGTTGCTCGGCACCGCGAACCCGATTCCCTGGTAGCCGCCGGTCTCGCTGAAGATCGCGGTATTGATTCCGATCAGCTCTCCACGCGCGTTGACCAGCGCACCACCGGAGTTGCCCGGATTGATCGCCGCGTCGGTCTGAATGAAGTCCTCGTACGAGGCGAGGCGACCTTCGAGTCGACGGCCGGTTGCACTGACGATTCCCAGCGTCACCGATTGATTCAGCTGAAACGGATTGCCGATGGCGAGAACCCATTCAGCGACTTTCAACTGCGACGAATCTCCCCACGGCATGGTCGGCAGATTCGCGGCATCAATCTTGAGGACCGCGATGTCGGTCGCCGGATCCGTCGCGATGATCTTCGCCCGCAGCTCGCGCTGATCGGGCATCGTCACGGTCACCTCGACACCCTGTTCGATAACATGGTTGTTCGTCAGGACGTAGCCGTCGCGCGACACGATGACGCCGGAGCCGAGACTCTGCGCCCGCCGTTCGCGGTAGCCGAATGCATCATCCTGATCGGGGAAGAAGAAGCGGAAAAACGGATCGTTGGCAAACGGCGAATTCGGCGTACGCACGATCTGCGTCGACGAAATGTTGGTCACGCTCGAAATGGCGCGTTGCGCGACGCCTGTGAGATCTGGCATGCCGCCAGTGATCGCCGGCGCAGCCGTGCGCGCCGCTGCCTGGGGCGCCGGTGCGGCGGTCGTCTCGCCGGCACTTCGCATCCGTCCAGTCACGACGAGGCCTGCGAAGAACGCAATCGTCATGAGCAGCGCGAAGACGCCTACTCTTCGAACCATCATCGAACCTCAATCTTGCGCGCCGGAGGCCGTGACGCCTTTGGCAGCGTAATCGTTAACACACCGTTGGTGAGGTCAGCGGATACCGCTTCGACATCGATCTTCGACGCGAACTCGAATGTCCGCGCGAAGGCGCCGTGGCCGCGTTCCACCTGGTGAAAATGGATCGCATCCGCCGCGGTCGGGCTTCGGTCGATCCGCTGGCCGCGGATCGTCAAACGCGAATCTTCGAGCGCAAGGTCGATATGTTCGCGCGCGAGTCCCGGCACTTCCGCCGCGACGACATACCGATCCTGGGTTTCATACACATCAATCGGCGGCGTCCACGAATCCGAGCGGTGATCGGTCAATCGTTCGAGCCGTTCGTGCCAGACGCGGAGGTCGCGTAACGGATCCCACGACATACCTGTCGATCGTAGCACTGTCAGGGCAATTGGGTGCCACGAGTGCCAAGGGTGCCAGGAGTGCCAAGGGGGCGACGAGTGCCCTGCCTGCCCTGAGCGAGCGAACGCGCCCGCGAGTCGAAGGGCTGTGTTACGATCCGGAGGTTCTGGACACGACGATATGGCGACACTACAGGCAACTCGTATGAAGAAAGGCATGCTGATCAAGATCGGCCAGGATCTGTTCCGCGTGCTTGAACTACAGCATGTCACCCCTGGCAACCTTCGCGGATTCGTCCGGGTCAAGTTCCGCAACATCCGCACCGGCACGCTGTCCGATCAAAAGCTGCGGTCGGAAGATTTTGTCGAGCGGGCGACGCTCGACGAGCGCGAGATGCAATATCTCTATCGCGATGGCGACGCCTTCCACTTCATGGATACGAGCACCTACGAACAGCTGCACATCGATGCGGAGGCCCTCGGCGACAACGTCAACTATCTGATCCCGGATGCGCTCATCAAGGTGGAGTTCTACGGCAGCGAACCCGTAGGCATCGAGCTGCCGCAAACGGTCGATCTCGTGGTCGAGGAAACCGTGCCGGGCATCAAGGGCGCGACCGCCAGCAACCAGATCAAGCCGGCGCGTCTCGAGACTGGCCTCGTCGTCAACGTGCCACCGTTTGTGAACAATGGGGACAAAATCAGGGTGAACACGGAGACGGGAGAGTACCTGTCGAGGGCGTGATGTAATTGCTGATTTTCGATTGCTGATTGCTGATTGATCAATCAGCAATCAACCATCAGCATTCAGCAATTTCTATGGACATTTCGCAGCATCGGCCGAATGCCGGCTGGATCGAAGTCATCACCGGGAGCATGTTCAGCGGCAAGAGCGAGGAGCTGATCCGCCGGCTCCGCCGCGCCCAGATTGCGAAACGGAAAGTCCAGATCTTCAAACCCAAGATCGACAACCGCTACGCCGAAGACCACATCATTTCTCACAGCGACATGCGGATCCCGTCGGTGAACCTGTCGTCATCGAGCGAGCTGCTCGCGCAAGTGCTGCCCGACACTGAGGTCGTCGGCATCGACGAAGGGCAGTTTTTCGATGCGGAGCTTCCCTCGGTGTGCAGCACACTGGCCGACCGCGGCAAGCGAGTGATCGTCGCCGGCCTGGATCAGGACTACCTCGGCAAACCGTTCGAGCCCATGCCGCAGCTGCTCGCGATTGCCGAGTACATCACCAAGACACTCGCGATCTGCATGGTCTGCGGCGCGCCGGCGAACCATACGCAGCGGCTCGTCGCCAGCAATGCACGCGTGCTCGTCGGGACTCAGGGCACTTACGAGGCACGTTGCCGTCACTGCTTCGATCCGACTCTGGGACAGTAGGCGCGCGTTTTGCGCCTACTGCTCGTCGGGATCCGTTATCCGGGATCCGGTGTCCGATCAAAGCAGACGACACCGTTCGAGAGTTCGGATCCCGGATCCCGGCATCGAAGCCTCAAAAACGGATCCCGGTACACTCGCAGCATTGCTAGAATGTGCCAAACGATTCGCTGTCGCGCCGCCTATGCCACCAGTTGCCGCCGATCCAAAAATTGCGACGGCCATCCTGCCTCAGGTTCTCTTCTTGTTGGGCGTTGGATTCTTTGTCGCAGACGTCCGACTGTTCGTCCAGTTCCTGAGGTTCCAGCGGCTGCGTTCGTCTGCGCTGCTGACCTGGCCTGGCCCCCGGCCGCCCTTCTACGGACTTCTCCTGGCCATGGGCGCAATCCTGAGCGTTCTCATCGTCTACAAGCTCGCGTTCCTGCGGCTTCGGCCGATCGACGTGTTCGGCGAGACGATGATGCTCGTGTACTACGGCTACGCGTTGCCGTTGAGCCTGAAGATCGGGCGAGGGTTCTACGAGGAAGGGATTTGGGCGGATGCCGGGTTCATTCCTTATTGGAAAATTGGCGGGCTCTCGTGGCGTGAGGGGGAGAAGCCGACGCTCGTCTTGATCTATCGGATGCGCGCGTTCGCGCGCAGCCTGGTTGTGCCGGAGGTTTACTACGGGGCCGTCCGCCGGCTGCTGCGCGACAAAATTGCCACCTACGACATCCACTTCGCGGGAAAGCCGCTCGATTTGGGGATGCACGATGAGAGAGACGATGTCTGATTTCGGATTGCGGATTGATGATTGTGGATTTGGGAGATTGACGATTGACGATTGAGATTGTGGATTGGTGATTGAGGTTGCGGATTGTTATTGGGACGGCAACCTCAATCCGCAATCCGCAATCCGCAACCTCAATCCGCAATCCGCAATCTCAATCCGCAATCTGCAATCTCAATCCACAATCAGCAATCGTGAAAATCGACACTCATCAATCCGCATTCAGCAATGTCAAGATCCATCCGATGGCTCCATGACCAGAGGCCATCGGGTCGGCTAACCATGAAGGTGGCGTGAGCCACACGAACGCGAGAATCGCGATCACCATGACGTCGTACTGCCACGTCGCTCGTTCGTAGGTCCAAAAGAACGCGTTCCAGAGAACGCGCATCGGAAGCGTGGCGGGGTTCGTCATGCGATCGCTTGCTCCGTACTGCGGAGTTCGCGGTAGGTATAAATGATCCGATCGGCGACGGTGAAGACCGACAGCACGCCGATCACCCATAACACGGCGGCCATCCGGTTGGTGAACGCGCCAATCATGAAGAGCACGATGCGCTCCGGGCGTTCCATGAACCCGACCTTGCATTTTTTGATCAGGGATTCCGCGCGTGCCCTGGTGTAGCTGGTCATGATCGCGAACATCATCGCAATCGCCGCCACCATGACGTAATCCGTGCGCCCGAGGTGCGAGTACAGGTAGATCAACCCCAGGAACAGCGCGATATCCGAGAATCGGTCGATGACCGAATCCCAGAAGGCGCCGAACGCGCTCACCGCGTTCGACTCGATGGCGACTTTGCCATCGATGAAATCGAAGATGTTCGCCACCACCATGATGACGCCGCCGCGGATGAAGTGCCCGCGTGCCAGCTCGAATGCGGCGGCGATGTTGATGAGTACACCCATGAACGTGAGCACGTTCGGGTGGATTCGAAGCGCGACACAGGCATTGATGATCAGCCGGAGCGGGAACATGCAGATCCGGCCGATGAGTCCGGTAAACGTCATAGAAGTGCGTGCGTGACGCGATATAATGGAGGGTTCACGATGCGCCAAAATGCGCAGTCTATCGTATGCCGATCCGCAATCTCAAGACCCAGATAGCCCGGCTGCCGGAACAACCCGGCGTTTACCTGTATTCCAACGGGCAGGGGGAGACTCTGTACGTCGGCAAGGCCCGGGTTCTCCGCGACCGCGTCCGCAGTTATCTCGGCGCGTACGGGACGAGTCCGCGCATCGACGCGCTCCTTGACGAAGCCGAACGTCTCGAGGTGATTGTCACCGACTCGGTCGTGGAGGCGCTCGCCCTCGAAAACAACCTCATCAAGCAGCGCTCTCCGAAATACAACATCCTGCTGCGCGACGATAAGACCTACCCGTACCTGCAATTGACGACGGGGGAATCCTTCGCCCGTGTCCTGGTCGCGCGAAGAGTCGAGCGCGACGACAACTTCTACGCGGGTCCGTTCATGCCGGCGGCGCTCGCGCGGCGGACGATGTCGCTGACGCACAAACTGTTCGGCCTCCGCTCATGCAACGAGGTGATTACGGGCGAGCGAGCAAGACCGTGTCTCGAGTACGACATCAAGCGCTGCATTGCGCCATGCGTGCGCGCGATCTGTTCCGAGGAAGAGTACCGAGCCGCGGTCGAGCATACCCGGATGTTTCTGGAAGGGCGGAACGACGAACTGCTGGTGACGCTGCGGGAACGCATGTCGGATGCGGCTGCCGTCGAACGGTTCGAGCAGGCGGCCCAGCTTCGCGACGCGATCCGCACGATCGAGACGCTCCGGACGCGGCAGCAGAAGATGGCGTCTCCGGAACTTGGCGACCGCGATGCATTCGGACTGAAGCTCGGTCCTGCCGGCGCGGTTGTCCAGATCTTTCAGATGCGCGGTGGCAAGGTCGTGGAGCGGACTGAACTCGTCACCGAGTTCCGCGATCCAGAGAGGGCGGTGACCGGTCTGCCGGATCACGCGACGGCAATCCTGGAGTGCGATGTCCTGCAGGCCGCGCTGCAGCAGTTCTACGCCGAGCGAACCGCCGCGCCAGAAGTGCACATCCCGATTCCGTTTCCTGCCGCCGATACGGAATTGCTCGAAGGGTGGCTGTCGGGCGAGGCTGGACGCCGGGTTCGTCTGCTGGTCCCGAAACGCGGCGAGAAACGCGGTCTGCTCGAACTCGCGAGCCGCAACGCGCAGGTGGCCTATCAGGCACGCTTCAACGAGAACGTTGCGGCGAACTACGATGCTCTCGAAACGTTACGGGCGGTGCTGGCCTTGCCAGCCGTGCCGCGGCGGATCGAATGCTTCGACATCTCGACGATTCAGGGTAGTGAAACCGTAGCATCCATGGTCGTCTGCGAAGACGGGAGGATGAAGAGGTCGGAGTATCGGAAGTTTCGGATCAAGGGTGACGCCGGTAGCGGTTGGCGGTTGGCGCTTGGCGAGCACCAGACCGAATCCGCGAGGGCGATGATCGCTGACACGCGGGAAAGCGCTGAAACGCCAGCGCCTGCGGCAGTAAATAACGACTTTGCCGCCATGCACGAAGTCGTCCTGCGTCGATACCGGAAACTGCTCGAAGCCGGAGGACCCTTCCCGGATCTGATCCTGATTGACGGCGGCAAGGGACAATTGTCAGCCGCGTATGCCGCGCTGCAGGAACTTGGCCTCGCGAATCTCGTCGCGGTGGGCATCGCGAAGAAAGAGGAATTGCTCTTCACCCGCGATCGCGGGAATCCGATCGCCCTCTCGACGGAAAGTCCCGCACTGCTCCTGATCCAGCGGATCCGCGACGAGGCGCATCGATTTGCCGTCACCTTCCATCGTCTCTCGCGCACGAAGCGGGATTTCCGTTCGGAGCTGGACGCCATTGGCGGGATCGGTCCTCGACGTCGCAAGTCGCTGCTCACCGCGTTCGGAAGCCTGGCCGGCGTCAGGCGCGCGACGCGCGAAGAGTTGATGAAAGTCGTCGGTGCAAAAGCGGCAGACGCGGTGCTGACGCACTTTGCGCGGGAAGGGCGCTGAAATCCTTGATACGGCGGCGCTTTTACCGTATTCTCTTCATCGTCTGGCGCACGCATGCCTGCGCTTCGTCACTCTTTCTGCGAACCGAAAATCAGCACGACTGAATGAAGCCTCGCGTGGTTTCGGGCATGCGCCCGACTGGGAAGTTGCACCTCGGGCATCTCGTCGGGGCGTTGAATAACTGGGCCGCGCTTCAGGATCAGTACGATTGCTTTTATTTCGTCGCCGATTGGCACGCGCTGACCAGCGACTACGCGGACACGTCCGAAATCGTCTCGAGTGCCTACGACATGGCGGCCGACTGGATTGCCGCCGGTCTCGATCCGGAACGGACGACCCTGTTCATTCAATCGCTGGTTCCCGAGCACGCGGAACTGTTTCTGTTGCTCTCGATGACCGTTCCTATCCCCTGGCTCGAGCGTGTGCCGACCTACAAAGAGCAGATGGAACAGCTCGCCGAGAAGGACCTGTCGACACTTGGCTTTCTCGGGTATCCGTTGCTGCAGACCGCCGACATCATCATGTACAACGCGCATTTTGTGCCGGTCGGCGAAGATCAAGTCCCGCATCTCGAGCTGAGTCGCGAAATCGTCCGCCGCTTCCACAACTTTTTCGGCGAACTCTTCGTCGAACCGAAACCGCTGCTCACGACGTTCCCGCGACTCCCTGGTCTGGACAACCGGAAAATGTCCAAGAGCTACGGCAACACGATCAATCTTTCGGACGACGCCGAGACGGTTCGAAAGAAGGTCATGCAGATGTATACCGACCCGAAGCGGATTCGGGCCGATGTCCCCGGAACAGTCGAAGGGAATCCAGTCTTCACGTATCACGATGCGTTCAACCCCGACAAAGCAGAGGTCGACGATCTGAAGACGCGCTATCGCGCCGGCAAAGTCGGCGACGTCGAAGTGAAGACGAAGCTTGCCAAGGCGCTGAACGCGCATCTCGAACCGATGCGCGCTCGACGCGCGCAGGTGCTGACGAACCCGTCAACGCTCGGCGACGTGCTGCATGAAGGATCGAAGAAAGCGCGCGCGATCGCTCAGGAAACGATGGAGCGGGTTCGCAGCGCCGTGAAACTGCACTATGGAATACCAACAGGACTTTGAGTTCGCGTCGATCCTCGAGGCCTACCCGGTCAGGCTCGATAAGTTCGAGGGGCCGCTCGATCTGCTGCTGCACTTGATCAAGCAGCATCAGGTCGATATCTACGACATCCCGATTGCGGTCATTACCGAGCAGTATCTCGGCTACATCGACATGATGCAGGAGCTGAACCTCGACGTGGCGGGCGAGTTCCTGGTGATGGCGGCAACGCTGATTCACATCAAGTCGCGGATGTTGCTGCCCCGCATCGACCCGACGCAGGAGGATCCCGACGAGGATCCGCGCGAAGCACTCGTCCGCCGTCTTCTCGAGCACCAGAAGTTCAAGGCGGCCGCGGAGTTGTTGCACGAGCGGGAGACCCTTCGCAGCGCGCAGTGGACGCGCCCTGATGGTCCGATTGCTGAAATTGCGGGCGAGGCGCCCGAGCCGGAGATCGAGGTCGATCTTTTCAGCCTGATCGCGGCCTTCCGCACTGTCGTCGAACGGGCGAAGCAGCGGCCCAAGGTGTATCTTCCCAGTGAGCAGATTTCGATCGAGGATCGAATCGAGCAGCTGATGTCCAAGCTCTCCGAAACCGAAGCGTGCGGCTTCGAGGATCTTTTCGCCGACGTTCAGAGCCGCCCCGGCATCGTCGTCACGTTCCTGGCGATGCTGGAAATGATCCGGCTGAAACTGATTCGTGTTTTCCAGTCGGGGGCGCTTGGTCCAATCCGGGTCTACAAGCGTGCGCGTCCCGCGGATGCGCCGAAGCCACTGCTCGATCCCGAACAACGGCACGCTCATGAAGTCGCGGTTCAGAACACTGTGCGGGAGGATGAGCCCGTCCCGGCAATCGCAAAAAGTAGCGAAAGCGAGTAGATCGTGTCTGACCATTTGAAACCGATTGTCGAAGCGCTGATCTTTGCTTCGCCTGAACCGATCACACCCAAGACCTTGTACAAGCTTCTCGATGGCGAACCGCGCGAGGATGTGCAGGCGGCGCTTGAATCGCTGAAGGCCGACTACGAACGTCCCGGCGGATTGCAGATCGTCGAAGTCGCTGGCGGCTATCAGATCGTCACGCGTGCCGAACTCCACGAATGGGTTCGCAAGTTGTTTCACGAGCGAACGACGCAGAAGTTGTCGGTCCAGGCGCTCGAGACGCTCGCAGTCATCGCCTACAAACAGCCGATTACCGCTCCCGAGATCGCCGAGATTCGCGGCGTCACCAGTAGCGGCGGGGTGTTGACGACGCTCGTCGAGCGCCATTTGATCAAGACCGTAGGGCGCAAGCAGGTGATCGGCCGCCCGTTTATGTACGCGACGACGAGAGAGTTCCTGGACCGGTTCGGGCTGAACGACTTGGCCGATCTTCCGAAGGTGGAGGAGATGTCGGATGCGCTCGGTTTCGAATTGCCGACGGCACTGACCGAGCCGACTGCCGAGACGAGCACGCTTCCGTTCGAGTCGCAGGCCGAAGTGCCTGAGTCCGCAATTGCCGACGAGAGCCTTTCAGTCTCGGATGAAACCGTGCATTGAATGAGTGAGTTGGTGAATTTGCGAATTGCTGAATCCGCTTCACTTCACCAATTCACCAATTAACATTAGGGTGTGCGTGAGCGGCTTCAAAAAATTCTTTCGGCCGCTGGCATTGCGTCGCGCCGTGCGGCAGAGTCCTACATCAGAGACGGGCGCGTCAGCGTAAACGGTAAGCCGGTCACCGAGCTCGGATCGAAGGCCGATCCCGACACCGACGACATTCGGGTCGATGGTCGCCGGCTCAAGCCTGCCACTCGCCGCCTTTATCTCCTTCTCTACAAACCGCGCGGTTATATCGTCAGCCGCTCCGATCCGCAGCGACGGCCGACCGTCATCGACTTGCTGTCGAAAGGTGGAATACGCGACTACGTGTATCCGGTTGGCCGGCTCGACTACGATTCGGAAGGTCTGCTGCTGCTGACGAGCGATGGTGATCTCGCGGCCCGCTTGACGCATCCCAGTCACGAGGTCGAGCGCGAATACCAGGTCAAGGTTCTCGGCGTGCCCGATGAGCACGATCTGGACCGGCTCTCGAAAGGGATTGTCATTGACGGACGCCGCACGCGGCCTGCCGAGGTGAAGCTGTTGAATGTCGTCCACGCGAAGGATGCCGATCATGCGATCGTGTCGATCGTCGTCAAAGAAGGACGGAACCGGCAGGTGCGCAACATGTGCGAAGCAATCGGCCATCCTGTCGATCGGTTGAAGCGTGTGCGGATCGGTCCAATCACGGATGAGCGCATTCGGCCGGGTGAATTTCGTGACTTGGATGCCAAGGAAGTAGCGGCGCTGAAAAGAGCTGCGAAGTAGCGAGCCCGGATCCCGGACACCGGATCCCGGTGCGATTCACTCTCCCAGCACACCCGCCCAGAACCCCACCAGCTTCAACATCGCGGCTGCAGTGGCCGATCGATCGACTTCCGCGTGCGTGATCAGCGGCGTGGCCAGTTGATGGATCTCGACGCCACGGCCACGGAGCGTGTCAGCGAGGAGGGACGACTCGATCGCAGGAATGACGTTGTCGTCCGTGCCGTGAAGCAAATACACCGGCGCGCCTGGCGCCGCCTGGGTGGCCGGCGACAGTTCGCGGTCGTCCCCCAGCTTGGTCACGTGCGGCAGCAGTATCGGGCCGAGGTGGTTGACGTCGCGGTCGTTGACATATCCCATCAGCGTCTTCGACGGCTCCGGCAGCGATGCCGTCATCGCGCGGGCTCGCTGGAACGTATTCCATGATTCGTTCTTGTCGACCAGATCGAGACGCGACGCTTCGAGATAGGTCAGGATCGCGTTTCGCAGCGGCTCAACCTGATCTGGCGGCACCACCTGATCCGCAACGCTCAGAAGAATGATCACCACGCCGTAGTCGTGCGGCGGCCGCTTCGAGCCGTCGGGCTGGACCCCCGTGCAGAGATAGCGCAGCGTTCGTGGCAGGTCGCCATGACCGCCAAACGACATCACGAACGCCACACGGCCGCGCAGTGATTCACGGGAGGCGGCGACGATCGAGAGTCCGCCCGCGAAGCTGATGCCCATCATCCCGACTCGGCCGTCGTGCGCGAACTCGCGCTGACCCGAGAGCCACAACGCCGCGTCTTCAATCATGTCGGTCGTCTGAGGCGTGATGCGGTAATGCGTCAGGTCGGTGAGCTCCGCCGTGAGGACGGTGTGTCGCACCGACGCGAGATCCTTCGCGAACTGCACGAGGCGGGGTTCGTCAACGCCCGCCGCATGCACGCCAGGGACAAGCACCATCGCGCGGTCCGACGTCCCATGCGGAACGTAAAGCCGCGCGCGCAACTGCCCGCCGCGCCACGGAATCGTCAGCGCGCGCTCGTCGAACGTCCCGGTTTCAATCGCCGCTGCCTTCCGCGCATAGCCCTGCATCCCAGACGCCTGGACGACGAAGGCGGCGGCACGAAGGTAGCCGTTCGATGCCCAGGCGCCGAGAAGGAGCGCCGCGGCAATGAGGCCGGTGACCGTAGTACGTGTGCGAGTCATTCGTGGCGGATAATATATCGCCGGGATCCGTTGTGCGGGATCAGGGATATGACTTATTCGACGATTCGTGTTTGAAGAACGGATCGTCGAAGATCGGATCCCGGGTACCGGATCCCGACAACGTTTATGAAAGCAGTGATCATCGCCATCGACGGACCCTCGGGGGCAGGCAAGGGCACCATCGCCCGTGCGGTCGCCACGCGACTCGGCTTTCGGCACGTCGACACGGGTGCGATGTATCGCGCGGTCGCGTGGCTGGCTCTTCACGACGGGATCGATTTGAGCGACGAGGCGGCGGTGTCAGCGATCGCGGAGCAGGCGCAGTTCGATGTCAGCGACGGACGAGTCGTGGTCGATGGGCACGACATCGCTCGCGCGATTCGGACGCCGGAGATGGATGCCGCGGCCTCGGTGGTTGCCCGACAGCCCGCGGTGCGTCGCGTGCTCGTCGAGCGTCAGCGCGCGCTAGGGTCACGTGGCGGCACCGTCATGGAAGGACGAGACATCGGGACCGTGGTCTTTCCTGGCGCGCAGGTGAAGATCTATCTCGATGCGTCGCCGGAAGAACGCGCACGACGTCGCGCCACCGATCCCGCGCATGCGTCTGGGAAAGGAGCCACTGCGATTCAGGAGGTCGCCACGGCGTTGGCCGAACGCGATCGCCGTGACACGACGCGAGCGGCGTCGCCGCTGGCAGTCGCAGAGGATGCCGTAGTGATTGATACCACCGCGCTGTCGATCGACGACGCGGTTGAGAGGGTGATGGAGATTGTGCGGCGGAAGATCGATTGCTGAATGCGGATTGGCGACTGCCGATTTGTGGATTGTCGATTGCGGATTGAGATTGTCGATTGCGGATTGAGATTGTCGATTGACGATTTCAGCGGCAATCAACAATCCACAATCTCAATCAACAATCCACAATCTCAAAATCCGCAATCATCATTCCGCAATCCGCAGTCAGTCGCGATCCCGATAATCATCCGACGACGCCGGATCCAGTTCCCAGCGGTGACGATCGCGCTGACTGATCTTGTCGGACCCCTTCAGCTCCTCGTTGTCGTCGTACTGAACCCCCAACGCTTTGCCGATGTCGTCGACGCGGTCCTGATCCGGTGTCGGATTGTCGCCGCCGGGCGCTTCGTCGCCAACCGAGTACGCGTCTTCCCAATCCGCGTCGACGTCACCTGCCGTCAACTCGGGACTGACTTCGGGATGTTCGCGCCGGCTCTCCTGGAGTTCACGCCGTCCACTTCGCGCTGCCGAAGGACGCCGATCGAGATCAAGGCTCGATGGCGGTGTCGGCACACCCTCTTCCAGTTCTCGAAGCCGTTTACGTTCACGCTCGAGACCAGGAGCGCGCTTGGTGCTGCCCGCGCCCGCCGCCGTGCCGGTCGATCGCTTGGTCGGCATCGGATTCGTTGGACCACGAACCGACCGTCCCGCTTGAGGCGTTTGCGCCAGTTCGCGTTCCATGCCAGTGCCGCCGACACGAGGGCCAGTTGCGGCGCGCGTTTTCGCGCGCGCTCCGGCTGCCCGCAACTGCGCCAGCGATCGCTTCCGCGCAGCCTTTTTAGCCCCGGCCGTCTTGCCGCCGGCTTTCCGGCGGGCGGTCGATACGCGCCGCTTGCCGGCGACGCTGCGGGCCGACGCGCGCGTCCCGGCGCCGGCACGTTTGTTCGACGGGGTCCGCTTCCGCCCTTTACTGGAACGTTTTTCGGAAGAGCTACCGGCCTTTCGCCGTGACGCTTTTTTGGCCATGTCGTTTGACCCCTGTCGGTGAGGGCGGCCGAGCCTGGACTCGGCGCGCCGAACGGATTGACTGCAGGCCTCTAAGTGATGTATCTTCTATTGCTTATCGCAATCAACGCAGAGCAATTCTACAGCCCGCCGGAGCTGAGATCCGGTCAGTAAGTTCGAGGAGGACCCGTTTAGCATGGCAACCGATAATTCCCCGCTCAACAATCCCAAAGGAGGTGGCGCAGGAACCGCTGATCTGAAGACATCGGGTTTCTCCCAGATGGACGATCACGTCGATCCCGAAGAATATGCACGCCTCCTAGACCTTTACGATAACAGCTTCCGCAACATCGCGGAAGGCGAGGTCGTGAAGGGCACCGTTCTCAAAGTGACGCCCTCCGAAGTGATCGTTGACGTTGGCTACAAGTCGGAAGGCATCATCCCCGTTGACGAGTTCATTGACGAGACGGGACAGATTTCCGTCCAGCCGGGCGACACCGTGGATGTGCTGCTCGAGCGCACCGAAGATCGTGAAGGCTACGTCGTCCTCTCGCGCGAAAAAGCCGAGAAGATGAAGATCTGGGACGAGGTCGAGAAGGCCTACGCCGAGAAGAAAGTCGTCATCGGCCGCGTGATCGAGCGCATCAAGGGCGGTTTGGCTGTCGACATCGGTGTCCGTGCGTTTCTCCCAGGGTCGCAGATTGATGTGCGTCCAGTGCGCAACCTCGACGCGCTTCGCGGGCAAGAGCTGCGGATGCGGGTCATCAAGGTCAACAAGAAGCGCGGCAACATCGTCCTGTCGCGCAAAGTCCTGCTCGAAGAAGAGAACGCCGAGAAGAAGAAGCACACGCTCGACACGCTCGCCGAAGGCAAAGTCCTGCGCGGCGTGGTGAAGAACATCACCGACTACGGCGCGTTCATCGACCTCGGCGGCATCGACGGTTTGCTCCACATCACCGACATGTCGTGGGGTCGCGTCTCGCATCCCTCGGAGCTGTTCAAGGTCAACGACGAGATCGACGTCATCGTGCTGAAGTACGACCCGTCGACCGAGCGCGTCTCGCTCGGTCACAAGCAGCTGATGAACGATCCGTGGTCGAACGTCATCGAGCGTTATCCGGTCGGCGCGAGGATGAGCGGCAAAGTCGTGAGCCTCACCGATTACGGCGCGTTCGTCGAACTCGAGCCGGGGGTGGAAGGATTGATCCACGTCAGCGAGATGTCGTGGAGCAAGCGCGTCAAGCATCCATCGAAGATCCTGAACGTGGGCGACACGGTCGAGGCGATGGTGCTCGGCGTCGATCCCGGCGCGCGACGGATTTCGCTCGGCCTGAAGCAGGTTGAGAGCAATCCATGGCACGAGCTGTCGGAGAAGTATCCGATCGGCACCAACATCACCGGCAAGGTTCGCAACCTGACGGAGTTTGGCGCCTTCGTCGAGGTGGAAGAGGGCATCGACGGCCTGATCCACATTTCCGACATGTCGTGGAGCAAGCGTCTGAAGCATCCGTCGGAAGTGCTGAAGAAGGGGGACAGCGTCGAGGCGATGGTGCTCAACATCGACGCGGAGAATCAGCGCCTGTCACTCGGACTGAAACAACTGCAGACCGACGTGTGGGATGAATTCTTCCAGCAGCACCACCTCGGCGATGTCGTCGAAGGGAAGGTCGTTCGCCTGACCAACTTCGGTGCATTCGTCGAACTTGCCGAAGGCATCGAAGGGCTGATTCACGTCTCGGAGTTCGACGATTCGCAGCACGCGGGCAAGGACGAGAAGCTCGATCTGAAAGTGGGCGACAGCTATCAGATGAAGATCATCAAGCTGATTCCGGCCGAGCGCAAAGTCGGTCTGAGCATTCGCGCGCTGAAGAACGACGAGTTCCGCGCCGACTGGGAAGCCTACACGGAAACGACGGGACGACCTGAAGTGACGTTGGGAGATCACTTCAAGCATCAGAACTGAGGCCAGCACTGGGTTCTGCAAGGTTCTGCGAGGTTCGACAAGGTTCTGCCAGGTTCGCACCACGAACCGTGTAGAACCTGGAAGAACCCAGCCGAACCCCGCAGAACCTATCCACGGGCGAGCGACCAAAAGGGAGCGAGCATATGACCAACGGCAGCATGACGAAAGCGGAGCTCGTCGAGGAGGTGTCGCGTGTGTCGGATCTCACCAAGAAACATTCCGAGGTGATTGTCGACACCGTGTTCAAGAGCATCATCGACGCGCTGCATCGCGGAGAGAAAATCGAACTGCGCGGGTTTGGGAGCTTTCGTTTGCGACGTCGTGAACCCAGGAAAGGGCGCAACCCGAAGACCGGCGACAAGGTCGATGTGCCGCCCAAGAAGGTCCCGTATTTCAAGCCGGGCAAGGAGCTCAAAGAGCTGATCAATCGCGAGCCGGAGACGCCCCCGGCGCCGCCCGCCGCCGCGCCAGTCAGCGTTGATCCGGATATCGCCGGCGTATAAACGATGGAACGATTGTGGAGCCCCTGGCGTCTTCCCTACATTCTCAGTGGGGGAGAAGCCAGGGGCTGTATTTTTTGTGACGCGTTCGCTGACAACGGTGCGTCGGACTCGACGATCGACGACGAGTCAACGTTTCACCAGTCGTCGCTCATCGTCTTTCGTGGCCGCACCTGCTACGTGATTCTGAATCTGTATCCCTACAACAACGGCCACCTGATGGTCGTCCCCAACCGGCACATTCCATCGTTGGCCGCCGCGACCCCGGAAGAGCTCTGCGAATTGATCGAGCTGACCCGGCGAGCGGAGCTCGCGCTGGCCGAGGCGTATAGTCCGCACGGCATGAACATGGGCATCAATCTCGGCAAACCGGCGGGCGCCGGCGTTCTGGATCATGTGCACATGCATATCGTCCCGCGCTGGTCAGGAGACACGAACTTCATGACCGTTGTGGGGCAGACGAGGGTGCTGCCGGAGGAACTGTCGGACAGCGCGGCGAAGCTGCGACCGATCTTTGAAAGATTAGCGCGGTATGAAGGGGAGTCCGCAATTCAAACAGGAGAAACGGGAGAAACGAGAGCAAAAAGATAATCTCCCGTTTCTCTCGTTCAAAGTCTCTTATCGGGATGTCCTGTAGATCGTGATCCCCCATGCCTCCGGGTCGTCTGGAGGGTCCGCATTCCAATCACCGAATGAATGCGAGCCATCCGTCTCATAGCGCAGTACGTAATTCCCAGCAGGCAGTCTAATCACGCCGTCGAAGCGGCGATTCTTCCTCGCGCCGCCGGCGTGCTCCGTCACGCGGTAGGTCATCTCCCACACGCGACGTCCGCTTTGAGCTTCTTCAATCCATCCGAAGTCGACCATGTCGCCGCCGGACCCTTCGCCGAGAGCGTAGATCTGGACGTCAGTCTCGCGATCGACTGAAAACGCTTTTCGGACCTGCTCGTCGTCGCGGATGCCGGTGAGCTCGGCGAGAATCGCCGGATCGCGCTTTTCGTCGTACGGCACCACCGTTGCGCGATCGACCGGTCCCTTCGCGGCAAGTACGGTGATTCCCCATCGCCGGCCGTCAGGAGGGGCGGTTGCGTTCCACTCGTGTGCGGAATGCGAATCATCCGACAGGTAATGGACGACGTAGTTGCCGGCGTCGAGGCGGAGTGTCGTATCGACGAGACGGTTCTTGCGATCACCGCCGGCCGCTTCCGTTCCGCCATACTCCATCGTCCACACGCGCTTGCGGGTGCCGGCGCTCGTGATCCAGCCGTAATCGAACATTCGTCCGTTGCGCCCTTCCCCGAGCGCGTAGATCCTGACGTCCATCGGCCGGGTGAGGGTGAATCCCTGCTTCTTCATCGCCCCGTCCCCGATGCCGGTTAGCGCGACGATCGTCGCGTTTTCCGGGACGTGCTCGTAGGCGAATGTCGTGACCGTCGCGCGCGCCTCGCGATCGTTCACGGCGACGGTCAAGCCCCAGGCTTCCGGATCGTCGGGTGGCTGTGCGTTCCACTCGGATGGATCGTGAGAATCATCAGTGGCGTAGAACGCGGCGTAGCGGCCCGCAGGAAGGAGAAGGGTTTTCGCGGCGCGGCGGTTCTTCGGCGCGCCGCCGGCTGGCTGCGAGTCGCGCCAGCCGAATCGCCAGACCGTTGCGCGCGTGTCGGCGTTGGTGATCCAGCCGAAGTCGAATTCGCCGTCTTCACGTGCCTCTCCGGTAACTGAGATCTGCACTTCGGTTGGTTTCGCGAGTGCGAATCCAGTTTCTTCGAACTGCTCGTGAAACCGGCCAGGCAGCGACACGATGGTCGGGGCTGCGCCCGAGGCACGCAAGCGATCGATCTCGGCCTGTGAAAGCACCTGACCCTTGCCGCGGACGACGAGCTTGAATTTCTCTACCGGATCGTCGCCAAACCAATGCCACTTGCGATCGCTCTTGTGCTTGGCGTTGTCGTCGCTCCAGTATTCGCCGTCAGGAAATGAAGCGTAGTACGCCGTGAACGAACCCGCGGGCAGACGCACAATACCTTTGAACTCGCGAAGGCCACGCGCTCCCTGGGTTGTGGTGGCTTCGCTGAGCTTCCAGACAACCTTGTGTGATTGCAGATCGAGAATCCAGGCGTTTCCCGACCATGGAGGGACCGGTTTGCCGTTCTTTTCTCCCATCGCGGCGGCCCAGCCGGTTTTACCGGTCGATTCCGCACCAGTCGCCTCGAGCTGCACATCTTGTGGAGATGGCAGCGCAAACGATTGCGACTTGACCTGGCGAGGGCCGAAATCGTCCAGGTCGACGAGAGGCGCACTCTGAGCGGCAGCTGACCAGGGGAGGGCAAGGACGGAGAGTGCGATCAGGATGGCAGTCTTTGGGCTGAATGGCATTCGTCCCGCAATACGGATTAGGACGGGTGCAGGGACCAAATGGTTCGCTACAATCACCCCGACTCTATGGATCTCGAACTGACCGACAAGCAGAGCGCTTTTCAACAGCGAATCGTTCAATTCGCGCGCGAAACGATCGCGCCGGAGGCGGCGGCAATCGATGAACGAGGGACGTTCCCCAGTGAAATGGTGACAAAAATAGCCGCGCTCGGACTCCTCGGAGTGACGATCCCGGCTGAATGGGGAGGCGCCGGACTCGACTATATCAGTTATGCCCTCGGCATCGAGGCGATCTCTTCGGTCAGTGCGGTGCTTGCGGTGATTGCGGCCGTCAACAACTCCCTCGTGGCAGAGCCGATCGCGCATTTTGGAACCGAAGGGCAGAAAAATGGGTGGCTGCGGCGGCTCGCCAGCGGTCAGGCGATCGGCGCCTTCGCATTATCAGAAGAGCATGCTGGATCCGATGCAGCCAATCAGCAGTCGACCGCGCGACTCGACGATCGAGGCTATGTAATTAACGGCCGAAAGGTGTGGGTAGCGAACGCTGAGGTCGCAGATCTTCTCGTCGTATTTGCCTCGACGCAGCCAGGCATCCGCGGCCGAGGTGTCAGTGCGTTCCTCGTGCCGATGGACACGCCTGGAATTACCCGAATTGGCGCGGCCGATTCGCTCGGCGTGCGCGGATTGGGCTGCCTGGATCTCGCGTTCACAGATGTGCGCGTCGGATCTGATTCGCTGCTCGGAAATCCCGGCGACGGGTTTCGTGTGGCGATGTGGGCGCTCGATGGCGGCCGCGTCGCGATTGCCGCGCAGGCGTTAGGCGTTGGCGCGGCGGCACTGCAGGAAGCGTTGAGCCATGCGAAGTCGCGCGAAGCCTTCGGCCAACCCATCGGAAACTACCAGGCGATCCAGTGGATGCTTGCCGACATGGCCACCGAGCTCGACGCGGCGCGCATGTTGACACTCAAGGCTGCCGATTCACGCCAGCGTGGCAGTCGTCCGACGCTGGACGCATCGATGGCGAAACTCTTTGCGTCAGAGGCCGCGCATCGAGCCGCCGACAGGGCGATGCAGATTCTCGCCTCGACCGGATATCGACGCGGTTCGGTCGTCGAACGCCTGTTCCGCGACGTGCGCGCGACGGAGATTTATCAGGGCACGTCAGAGGTCCAGCGGATGGTAATTGCGGAGGCGATTTTGTCTTGAGGTGGTGACTCTATCGGCTGCTGGCTGCTGGCTGCTGGCTGCTGGCTTCTTGGCTGAAGTGCCCGCCGAGCATCTCCAGGAGCCAGGAGCCGCCAGCCAAGAGCCGTCAGCGAAGTTGGACTTCACCAATTTGCAACCCGAGCGTCCGATCGTCGCGCGATCCGGGAATGAACTCCATCGGCCGCCACGCACGATCGATGGTGATGACGACGCGATGCATGCGACGCAGGCCCGGCGCGCGATCGGATGCAATCGCTGTCGTCGACATGCGCCAATCCGATGTCGCAAGCGTGAGCTCGTCCACGATGCGTCCGTCGGTGGTAATGCGGACGTGGGCGGGCTCTCGAAACACTTCGACGGCGTGCCGGAGCGGGATCATCACTCTGCGGGTGCTGGCGCGAATCAAGATCTCGACCTGGGTTCCTGACATCCACCGGTACGGCACGCCATCGGCCGAGCGCTCCTGTCCGTGCATGCCGAACATGACGGAATCAAGCGCGATGGATGGATCAGGGGACAGCATCCGGGATGCCCCGGGAGACCGTTTTCGCGCGAGGTACTCGCGGAGATCGGTTGGGACGGCTGCCCAGCCACGGACCATTTCGTCGTGCGCGAGCACGACAGGCCCGTAGGGCTCGAAATCCCGTGTGATGTCGCGTGCGACAGCGCCGAGACATGCGAGGCCCGCGGCGCAGGTGAGCGCGATCCCGATTCTCGTGGCGCGTTCGCGCGTTGCGAGCAGAAGACCGCTGCACGATCCTGCAAGCAGAAGTACAACACCCAGCACGACCAGGTGCATCTGCTCCGCCTTCGTAATGAACACAAACGGCAGGTTGAAAAGGAGAGCGATCGCTATCCCGGCGACCATTAGCGCGCGCGCTTCACGCGGCACCCGTCGCCACAGGACCAGTGCGGCCAGAGGCGCAAGGGAGGCGAACCAGCTTGCCGCCAATTGCCACTGCCGGTCGGCCGGTACCAGCCGCAACAAACCATTCAAACCGTGCAAATAGTTGGTCAACGCGACGCTTGTTGCTGGAACCCTTAGCGAAGTCGCCGACGCGAGCGCCCATTCGCGAGCGCCAATCAGGACGAGCACCGCGGCCACTGCTGACACGACGAACGCTCGCGGGATTGGCGGCACGCGCTCGCGATCGATCTGCCGGCGAACGGCATGAAGCACAAGGATTGACGGCAGGAGCATGACGCCGTCTTCCTTGATGAGAAACGCCACGACCGCGAGCCCGAGAAGGGGCAGCCACCACACCACGGTGCGGGCGCGCACCACGTCCCACCAAATCAACGCGCTCAGTACAACGATCGATTCGAGCAGGTGCATCTGGTTGGTGACCCAGGCAACGAGCGAGTACGGCATCGCCGGGTGCACGACGTACAACCCCGTTGTGAGAAAACCAATCAGGAGAGATGCGGTCAAGCGGAGCGCGAACCAGCCGGCGAGCGTCGCTGCGATTGAGAAAAGACCCAGCGAAAGCGCATGGTGTGCCGTCGCATTGATCCCCAGCACCTCGAAGCGCGCGGCGTAAAACGCGACCGTGAGCGGTCGGTAGTAGGGCCGCTCGATGGCGGCGGTGTCCCACGGACCGTGAAACGCCGCGATCACCTCGGCGCGCGAGTACGGGCGGGCGAAGTGATAGTCGTCGTAATCGAATCCGAACGAGAGTGTCTGGCGGTGAAGCAGGAACGTGGAAACTGAAGCGGCGAGCAGCAGGAACAGCGCGAATGCGGGTTGGCGCCCGTCCGACATCCTGCGGAGCGCCTATCCAAGAATCTGCTTGGCGATCGTCTGCAACTGCAGATTCGACGTGCCTTCGTAGATCTGGCCGATTTTCGCGTCGCGGTACAGTTTCTCGACGGGATACTCTTTGACGAAGCCGTTGCCGCCGAAGAGATTCACCGCCAGTGATGTGACACGCTCGGCGACTTCAGACGACAGAATCTTGCAAATGGCGGCCTCGGTCAGGAAGGGCCGGCCCGCTTCGCGAAGCCTGGCTGCGTTGTAGACCGCGAGGGTTGCCGCTTCGACGTCGACCGCTGCGCGCGCGAGTTGGTGCTGCACCGCCTGGAACTCCGCAATCGACTTGCCGAATTGCTTGCGCTCCTTCGTGTAGCCGATCGCATGCTGCAGTGCGCCCTTTGCCAAGCCGATCATCTGCGCGCCAATTCCGATGCGCCCCTCGTTGAGTGTTTCGATCGCGGTCTTGTACCCCTTGCCCGGTTCGCCAAGGATATTCGTCCGGTGCACGTAGCAATCCTCGAGAATGAGTTCACACGTGCTACTGGCGCGAATGCCCAGCTTGTCTTCCTTCTTTCCCACGGTGAATCCGTCGAAACCTCGCTCGACCAGAAACGCGGTGATGCCACGATACCCGGCTGAGGCATCGACGGTCGCAAAGACAATGAAGAGATCGGCTTCGTTGCCGTTGGTAATCCAGAGCTTGCGTCCGTTCAGGATGAAGCCCTCTCCATCTCGTCGGGCACTCGTCGTCAGCGCGAAGGCGTCGCTGCCGGATCCTGCCTCCGACAACGCGTAAGCGCCGACCGTGCTCGATGCCAGCCGGGGCAAAAAGCGACGCTTGATGTCGTCGCTGCCCCAGCGCAGCAGTGCATTGATCACCAGGGTATTCTGCACATCGACGAGGACACCGATCGAAGGGTCGACCCGCGAGAGCTCTTCAACCGCCAGAACGGCATGAAAGAAGGTGCCGCCCGAGCCGCCGTGGCTCTCCGGAATCTCGATCCCCATCACACCGAGCTCGAACAGCCGATCGATGAGGTCGCGAGGAATCTTCGCGTGGTCATCCATTTCCCGCACGAGCGGGCGAACCTGTGCTTCAGCAAACTCGCGGACACTCTCTCGAAGGATGACTTCGTCCTCGGTCAGGACGGTAAGCGGATGGACTCGTTCGGCGGTATCTTCGGTCACAAGCACTCCTGCGTGGCGATCGCGGCGGGCCGGGACGCCAATGTTATCATTGGGCCACGAGCCCCGCGCGTCTCGAAGCTGCCTGCCTGAGGCCGGAGTCTAAAGTCCTATGAGTATCTCGTCGCGCGCAATGTCGGCGTTTATCGGCCTGACACTCGCCACTGCGGTCACCGTGGTCCATGGCGTTGATCCGGGGGCGGCCGGGCAGCAGTCCGCCGGACCGCCACCCAACCAATCGCCTGCCCCGCCGTCTCAGCAGCAGCCGGCTGATCAGCAACAGCAACAACAGCCGCCGACCATCCGGCGCGGCATCAACTACGTCAGCGTCGACGTCATCGTCACGGACAAGGACGGCAACCCGGTACTCGATCTCACGCAGAATGATTTCGCGGTGACCGAGGACGGAAAGCCGCAGACGGTGGACACCTTTTCGATCGTGAAGCTCGATGCGATCGCGATGGCGGAAAGCGGACCGCCGCGGCAGATCCGCGACGACAACGACGAGGAACGCGAAGCGGCGCGACCGGATGTCCGCCTCTTCGTCATTTTGCTCGACGACTATCACGTGCAGCGCGGCGCCGACCTCTCGGTCAAGAAGCCGCTCATCGAGTTCATCGAGAACCAGCTCGCGCCGGCCGACATGCTGGCGATCATGTATCCGCTGACGCCGATCACCGATCTCAGGTTCAGCCGTAATCGCGACGCCGCGATCTCCGCGATCGAACGATTCGAGGGCCGCAAGTTCAACTACACACCGCGCAACATGTTCGAAGAGAAGTACGCGAACTATCCGGCCCAGGTGGTCGAGCGCGTGCGCAACCAGGTCACGATGGACGCACTCAAAGGTGCGGCGATGAAAATGGGCGCGCTGCGCGAAGGGCGCAAGTCGATCATCTTCGTCAGCGAAGGGTTCACCGGGATTCTGCCGGCGCAAATGCAGGACCCAATCGCCTCGATGCCGGGATTTGCCAATCCCTGCCGGGGCAACAGTGGGTGCGCGGGTCAGCCGACGGCGCGGGACCAGATGATCTCGGACCAGGACATGATTTACGACATGCAGCAGGTGTTCAATGCGGCGGCGCGTATGAATACCTCGATCTATCCGGTCGATCCGAGAGGCCTTGCCGTGTTCGAATACGGAGTCGAGAAGGGCGTCACAATTACGCAGGATGCGACCGCCCTTCGTCAGACTCAGGACACGCTGCACGTGCTCGCCGCGAACACCGACGGACGCGCCATCGTCAACCGCAACGATCTTGCGGTCGGGATGAAACAAATCATCCGCGACTCGAGCAGCTACTATCTGCTCGGCTACAGCTCCTCCCAGGCGCCGACCGACGGCAAGTTCCACCAGATCAAAGTGAACGTGAAGCGCAGGGGTGTCGACATCCGCGCGCGCAAAGGCTACTGGGCCTACACGAACGATGACGTCGCCCGAATCAACGCCGCGACCACGAAACCCGAGGCGCCGACTGCGGTGACCTCCGCGCTCAACGATCTCGCGGCGCCGTCACGCGATAAGTCCGCACATTTCTGGATTGGGACGACGCGCGGTGAGAACGGCATGACGCACGTGACGTTCTCGTGGGAGGCGGCTCCGGCAATTCCGGGCCGGCCGGTCGAAGATCCGCCCGCGCGAATTGCATTGACGGCGGTTGCCCCTGACGGCCGTCCTGTCTTTCGCGGCCGGGTCCCGGAGGAATCAGGAACGACGCCGGCCAAGGGAGGTTCCGTCTCGTTCGATGTCAGACCGGGGCAGCTCGATATGAAGATGGTGGTCGAAGGTCCGCGGGGTCAGGTGCTCGACACGCTCGGACGCCAGATCACAGTGCCTGACTTCACCAACGTGTCGATGTCGTTCAGCACGCCGCGCGTCTATCGTGTACGAACGATCCCCGAACTCCAGGTGATCAAGGCAAACCCCAACGCGGTCCCGACAACGGAGCGACAGTTCAGCCGAACCGATCGCCTTTACATTCGCGTCGACGCGTACGCGCCCGGTGGCGTGACGCCGCCCGTCTCCGCGCGGCTGCTCAATCGTGCCGGCCAATCAATGGCGGATCTGCAGGTGCAGCAAGCGCCCGGCCGTCCGGCGGAGATCGAGCTCGGCTTGTCTGCGTTCGCGGCGGGCGAGTACCTGATCGAGTTGAACGCACGCAGCGAAGGGGGCAGTACGGCCCAGGAACTCGTCGCGTTCAGAATAGGGCGCTGATCGATTGCGCAATCTGCAATCGACCGTTACGCATACATCCCCCTCATCTTCGTCACAGTGGCGACGCGGTTGATCGCAACGATGTATGCGGCTGTGCGCATGTCGGTCTTGTACTTCATCGATGTCTTCAGCACGTCATCGAACGCCTCGACCATCTTCGCTTCCAGGCGTTTGTTGACCTCGTCCTCCTCCCAGAAGTAGCCATGACGATCCTGCACCCACTCGAAGTATGACGTGGTGACGCCGCCGGCGTTGGCCAGGATGTCCGGGATCACGAAGATGCCGCGTTCATGCAGATGCTTGTGCGCTTCCGGGGTCGTCGGGCCGTTGGCTCCCTCGGCCACGACCTTGGCGCCGATGGTCGGGGCGTTATCCATCGTGATCTGATTCTCGAGTGCGGCGGGCACGAGCACCTCGACCTCGAGCGCGAACAATTGCTCGTTCTCGATTGGCTCGCCGCCCGCGAACCCATCGATTGTCTTGTGCTGTTTCGCGTAATCGAGCATCTTTGCGACGTCGAGGCCGTTGCCGTTGTAGACACCGCCCTTCCAGTCGGTGACGGCGACGATCTTCGCGCCAATCTTTGACAGCAGGTCGGCTGACACGGAGCCGACATTGCCGAATCCCTGTACCGCGACGCGCGCGCCCTTGATGTCGAATCCGAGATGCTTGGCGGCCTCGCGCGTGACAATCATGACGCCGCGTCCCGTGGCCTCGCGGCGGCCGAGCGACCCTCCCATTTCAATCGGCTTTCCGGTGACGACCGCCGTCGACGTGTGGCCGACGTGCATGCTGTAGGTGTCCATCACCCACGCCATGATCTGATCGTTGGTGTTGACATCAGGCGCGGGCACGTCCTTTTCCGGTCCGATCGCGTCGATGATCTCGGCGACGTACCGTCGCGTGAGCGCTTCGAGCTCCCGGCGTGACATGCGCGTCGGATCGCAGATCACGCCTCCCTTGCCGCCGCCGAACGGCACGTGGGCGACGGCGCATTTCCACGTCATCCAGGCGGCGAGGGCGGTGACCTCGTCGAGTGTGACGTCCGGGTGATACCTGATGCCGCCTTTCGCCGGCCCGAGCGTGATGTTGTATTGCACGCGGTAGCCGGTGAACACCTCAATCTCGCCGTTGTCCATTTGAACGGGGAGCGACACGGTGATCTGCCGTTTCGGCTGGGTGAGGATCTTCCAGATCCCCGGGTCGAGTCCTAACAGCCGCGCCGCTCCATCGAACTCCTGGAGCATCGCATTGAAGATGCTGCCACCTGCTTCCATGTGACTCCTTGTCCGTCTGGGGCGCGGGATCTGAGCGCGGGTGAACAGGCCAAACTACTGTGGCGGTTGCAGCAAGTCAAGACGACAGCGCATGTGACTATACTGTCATCTAAAGTACTTCAATACACCATCAAAACCGTCGCCCCAGGCACAAAAATGAACATCCGCGGCCCGTTTACAAGTTGGAAATTTGCCGTAAGTAACTCATTCTGAACGGCTTGAATCATACAGACGTGGTGGCCTCCGCCTTGCTCAACCGTGAAGCTGTTCGGAGGCTTTATGCGCTTATCCAGACGCATACTGATGCTGTCGTTCCTGCTTGTGATACTGGGGACGGAACTCGCCTACGCGCAGAAAAAGAGCGCCGAAGCGGTCCCGACGACGTCGCCCCAGCTCGTCATCCTGAGCACTGCTGTAGATCGGGTCAACCAGACGCTCACCATTGAGGGTCTGGCGTTCGGTTTACAGCCGCCGCAGGTTTGGTGTGAAACCTACTTGATGACGGTGATCAGCGCGACCGACACGCAACTCGTTGTGTTTCTCCCCGCGGCTATCCCCGACGGCTCGCATCTGCTGACCGTGAGCCGGGGCAATGGAGACAAGGACCGCGGCGGATTCATTTTCCACGTCGGAACCTCCGGTGAGGGATCCGTCGGACCTGCCGGTCCCCAAGG
>DASTVZ010000074.1:0-15681 GCA_035758845.1 Vicinamibacterales bacterium | reverse complement strand
ATCCACTCGCCCTTCTCCGCCACCGCCGCACTGTCATCTGTCGACGCATTGTCGACAACGACAACTTCCCAGTTGAACCCGACAAGCCCGCTACTGAGCGAAGCGAGACACTCGCCCAGGTGCGGGCCGCTGTTGTAGTTGACGATGATGACAGTGATGTCGGGTGTCATTGCAGCCGGCCGCGGAGTACGGTCGCAGGACCGCGGAAGAAGGCTTTGGCAGAGCAAGAACTGCGCGCGTAGGATAATGATACCGTGCGCGTTGCCGTGCTCATCGTCAATTGGAACGCCGGCGCGTACCTGGAAGCCGCACTTGCGGCGCTCGCGAGACAGCGACGCCCCGCCGATCGAATCGTCGTCGTCGACAACGCGAGCACTGATGGTTCTCGCGAGACCACCGCGCGTTTCCCCGGAGTCGAGCTCATCGCGCTAGACGAAAATGTGGGGTTTGCGGCCGGCAACAACATCGCCGCGGCGGCTGTTACAGACTGCGACTGGCTGGCATTCCTCAATCCGGACGCGTTTCCCGAGCCCGAGTGGCTAGAGCGGCTGATGCGGGCGGCCGAGGAACATCCTGATGTCGCGATGTTCGCGAGCGAGCTGCGACTCGCGTCGGACCCGTCAAAGCTCGATGGCACCGGCGACGCGTATCATGTCAGCGGCCTGCCGTGGCGCATCGCCCATGGCCAGCATGCACCGAGCAATCCTGCCGAGCCGCAGGAAGTGTTCTCACCTTGCGCGGCAGCCGCACTGGTGCGCCGCGACACCTTCAACAAAGTGCACGGCTTCGATCCCTCGTTCTTCTGTTATCTCGAAGACGTCGATTTGGCGTTCCGCCTGCGGCTTCTTGGACATCGGTGCCTGTACGTCCCAGGTGCAGTCGTACGCCATGTCGGCTCTGCAACGACGGGGACACGAAGCGCGTTTGCCATTTATCACGGGCATCGCAATCTCGTCTGGACATGGGTCAAGAACATGCCAGGCTGGCGGGTGTGGCTGTACGCCCCGCAGCATCTGCTCCTGACGCTCATTTCGCTACTCCGCTTTGGCGCGATTCGCCACGGGCGGACGATCCTGCGTGCGAAGATCGATGCTCTTGCAGGGCTACGCGGCGCACTGTCTGCGCGACGGAACGTACAGCGGACACGAACCGCCACCGATCGCCAAGTGGTGGCGGCGATGTCACACGGCTGGCTGACGCCATACCAGGCGCACCGCGACCGACGCCGATAGCGCAAGAGAAAGCACCCGCGGCTCGACCCGTCCCGATCGGGGCAGAGATAATGCGATCGCGCTAAACACGCTGCACGTATCTGGCGAGAGCCTCCCGCCAGTCCGGCATGTGAATACCCACTGCTCGCAGCTTTTCATTCGACAAGGCACAATATCGCGGACGTTTCGCAGGAAACGGAACGGAAGCCATTTCAACAGGCACAAGGGTTGGCTGCACCGAAAGTAGGCGCGCCACCTCCTGAGCCACGCCGAGCCACGTCGTCGTCCCGCTATTCACACAGTGGTAGAGACCCGGCGCCGGCCTCGATTGAACGATTTTCAACGTCGCCTCGGCGACATCGACTACGTAGCTCGGTGTGACGGTGCGATCAGTAAAGACACGCGTCGGCTGCCCTTGACGAATTGCATCCAGAATCCGATCAACACTGCTTTTAGCTGGGCGACCACCAAAAAGGCTTTCTACTCTCAACACGTAGTGCGACGGCGAGTCCGCTGCAAACCATTCCCCCAGAAGTTTCGACAATCCGTAGTTACTCTGCGGTGAGGGAGCATCATCCTCGGTATAGGACCGCGCCGTCTCGCCGTCAAAGACGAAGTCCGTGCTGTAGTGAATCAACAGCGCGCCGCTCGTGCGCGCTGCCCGGGCGAGCGCCAGTACTCCAAACGCATTGACCTCGAGGGCCTGCGCCGCCTGCTCTTCTGCGGCATCGACCTGGTTGTAAGCGGAACAATTGACGACGACGTCAGGACAGGTCTCGCGAAAGACGCGATCGACGTCGCCAGCTTGCGTGATGTCGAGATCGTTGCGTCGCATCGCGAAAACATCGCCAGCCGGTGAGAGGCGATCCACCATCACAGAACCAAGCTGTCCAGCAGCGCCTGTCACTAGGAAACGCATCACCCCTCGTCATACGATCGCTCGCCTGCGCACTACGATACCATTGCAAAACGACATGACGCATTACGGAGTGTGATTGCGAATGGAAACAGTGGACACACTGATTATTGGTGGAGGCGTGACAGGACTGGCCGCCGCGTACGAGCTCGCGACGGCTGGCACGTCCGTGGTGATTGCCGAGCGGCATCCGCGGTTTGGCCAGGAAACGAGCACGCACAACAGTGGCGTGATTCACGCAGGCATTTACTATCCGAAGGATTCGTTGAAAGCGGAATTGTGCATCGAAGGTGCGGAGCGACTCTACGCCTTCTGTCGCGACTGCAACGTGGCACACGATCGCTGCGGCAAATTCATCGTCGCTTCGAATCAGGACGAGATCGGACAGCTTGAAGCGTTGGCGCGCCGCGGTCAGGCCAACGGTGTGCGCGGGCTCGAGATTGTCAGCCTCGACTTTCTCCGATCGCGCGAACCGCACGTGGCCGCATCCGCCGCATTGTGGTCTCCGGCATCCGGAAGGGTGGAAGCCGAAGCGCTCGTTCGTGAACTTGCGCGACAAGCCGAGGCAGCGGGAGCAATCCTCTTGCGCGGCGCGCGCGCCTTGGACGGAACGGCCCACGCAGATCGCATAGAAGTACGCTTCGAGCGTGAAGTCATCGCCGCTCGAACTGTCGTCAATGCGGCAGGCCTGTACGCGGACGACGTTTCGCAGTTGCTCGGCGGGGAATCATTTCAGATCTATCCATGCCGGGGCGAATACGCTGAGCTACGGCCGGCCAGACGAAACTGGGTGAACGGACTCGTATACCCGCTCCCGCACGCCGCAGGACACAGTCTTGGTGTACATCTGACCCGAACGCTCGGTGGTTCTGTGCTCCTGGGACCGACGGCCACGTATCAGCAGGATAAGGACAACTATGAAGGGGAGCGCTTTCCGCTCACGGAGTTCGTCGAACCGACGCGGCAGTTGCTGCCTGACGCCACGCTTGACGATCTCACGTATGGCGGCAGCGGTATTCGTCCGAAACTCGCACCGCCGGATCAACCATTCGCCGATTTTCTGATTCGTCCGGATCGGCAGCAACCAGCACTGATACACGCTGCCGGTATCGAATCACCCGGTTTGACCGCGTGTCTCGCCATTGCCAATCGCGTCGGCAAATTGGTCCGGGAGAGACTCGCCTGACGGCCGAGTCAAGCCGCATCAGTTCTTGACCGCGTCGGCAAGCGCGCCGACGACAGCGCGCTGCTGCTCCATCGTCAGCTCCGGATAGATCGGCAGCGCGAGAACGGAATCGGCCGCCGCTTCCGCATGTGGAAAATCGCCTCGGCGGTGGCCGAGCGAAGAGAAACATTCCTGCAGATGGAATGGCACTGGATAGTAGATCTCGGTGCCAATGCCGCGATCGTCAAGCACGCGTCGCACGTGGCCGCGCTCGGCGACACGGATGACGTATTGATTGAAGATGTGACGTCGATCCGATGGTGTAGTCGGCAGTGTAACTCGATCGGTCAGCCCGGCGTCCTCGAAGAAAGCCTCATACCGTTCGGCGTTCCGCTGGCGCATCGACGTCCACCGCTCGAGGTGCGGCAGCTTGACACGAAGCACGGCCGCCTGGAGCGCATCAAGACGAAAATTGCCGCCGATCCGCTTGTGGAAGTACTTCGGCTCCGCGCCGTGATTTCGCAACAGCTTGATCTCGCTCGCCAGCGTCGAATCGTTTGTCGTGATCAAGCCACCCTCGCCGAATGCCCCCAGATTCTTGCTCGGAAAGAATGAAAAACAGCCGAGCGTGCCAATCGTTCCTGCCTGGCGCGACTGATAGGTCGCGCCAATCGCCTGCGCCGCATCCTCGACAATCGGAATCTGGTTCTCGCCGGCGATCCTGGTGATTGAATCCATATCGGCGCAGAGTCCGTACAAATGAACGGGGACGATGGCGCGCGTGCGAGCGGTAATCGCGGCGCGAACGAGCGTCGGATCCAGATTGAACGTGACGGGATCGATATCGACGAACACCGGGGTTGCCCCGACCCGCGCGATGCAACCGGCCGTCGCGAAGAACGAAAACGTGCTGGTGATCACTTCGTCGCCGGCACCGATGCCGAGCGCCATGAAGGCCGCTAGCAATGCGTCAGTGCCGGAAGAGACCGATATCGCATGCGCGACACCGAGATGGGCGGAAAGCTCGCGTTCGAGCGCGTCGACTTCCGGGCCGAGAATAAACCGCTGGCTGTCGCAGACGCGCGTGATCGCGGCAAGGATCTCGGCGCGCAGCGGCTGGTACTGCGCTTCGAGATCCAGCAGCTTCACCGGCGTCCGGATCGCAGAGGTCATCGAATGAAGACTTGCGGCTCGGCGATGAGCGCGAGATCGTTGTTCCTGTCGTCGCCTTTCCCCGGCATGCTGTTGTTGGTGTTGAAAATGACTTCCACCTCTTCACCGGCGTACTGCGAGACGTCGACGAACACCGGAATCCAACGACGGTCCGCCTTATTGTGGAAGGGATCGACATGAAGCGTCAGCAGGTCTTCGAACGTGCGGCCGTCGGAGACGCCAATACGGAAATAGACGCCGTCGCCTTCCTTGTCCCACGTCTCGGGCTTCATGCCAAGCGAAGCCTTGATCCAACCGTCGTCGGGAACCTTGAGCTTCCAGATCATCCGGGTCGGCGCTTCGGTGAAAATCGCGTGCTTTTTTTCGCCGTTCAGGTCCAGGTCCACAATCTGAAAAACGCCCTGAGGCGGTTTCTTCGTCGCCGACTCGAAGGTAGAAATCAAATCGATGGCGGGTCCGCGATTGGTGCGCCTGAACAGCCACCATCCGGCAATGATGAGAACGACGACGACGATCGCGGTCAGTATCGCGCGATTCCCTTTCATACTTCCTTTCAGACCGGGGGGCTTCGCCCCGCCGGCCCCCCCATCGCCGTCGCTCGCGGGGGCCCTAATGCCCCGCGCCGCTCCGGCGGGGCGCGCCTGTGGCGCGCCTAGAAAAGCGTCAATGTATCACTATCTCCGCCGTTCTTTCACCGCGGCACGCGTTTCCCGATCGGCCTCCCGGCGTTTGATGGTTTCGCGCTTGTCGTGTGCCTGCTTCCCTTTCGCCAGACCAAGCGCAATCTTGACGTGACCGTTCTTGAAATACATCCGCGTCGGGACGAGGGTCATGCCTCGTTCGACGGTGCGGCCGATCAGTTTGCGGATTTCCTGACGATGCAGGAGCAGTTTGCGTTTCCGCGTCGGCTCGTGATCCGAATAGCCACGATGGCTGTAGGGATTGATGTGGATGTTATAAACCCACACTTCGCCACCGTCGACGCGCGCAAAGCTGTCGCGCAGATTGACCTTGCCTTCGCGGATCGCCTTGACCTCGGTTCCGACCAGCTGGACGCCGGCCTCGAACGTCTCGAGGATGTGGTAGTCGTGAAACGCCTTGCGGTTCTCCGCGATGCTTTTCTGCGCCTGTTCTCTTTCAGTTCTCATCCTCTGACCGGGGGGCTTCGCCCCCGCGGACCCCCCACACGCTCTCTCGCGAGCCGCTTCGCCGGCTCGCTCCGTTCGCGTGGCTCGCTTCGCGGCGCTCGCTCGCGTCTTCGGTTCTGGCGCCTTGCCTCGTCACGTAACTGCAGTTGACGCCAGCCGCGCCGCAAGCTTGATCGCTTCAATCAGGCTCGACGGATCCGCGACACCCTTCCCCGCAATATCGAACGCCGTGCCGTGGTCGACGGACGTGCGCACGATCGGCAAACCGAGCGTGACGTTCACCGCCTGGCCAAACGCCACCAGCTTGATCGGAATCAATCCTTGATCGTGATAGCAGGCTACGACGGCGTCAAATTCTCCGCGCATCGCGCGCACGAAGATCGTATCCGCGGGAAACGGGCCCGCAACCTGGATGCCTTTTGCGCACTGCGCCGCAACGGCGGGCGCGATGACTTCATCGTCTTCTGTCCCGATCACACCGTGCTCGCCGGCGTGAGGATTCAGGCCGGCCATAGCCAGCCGGGGGTGCGCGATCCCAAAACGCGGCAACTCGCGCGCGGCCAGTTCGATCGTTCCCTCGACGACGTCTCGCGTCAACGCGCGCGGCACATCCGCGATTGGAATGTGAACCGTCGCGAGGACGACGCGCAGCGTCTCAGCGTAGAACATCATCGCCACACGCCGAGAGCCGGTGAGATGCGCGAGGAGATCCGTGTGACCTCGCCAGGGGAGTCCCGCTGCCGCAAACGCTTCCTTATTGATTGGGGCCGTGGCGATTGCGGCGATCCGGCCGGCGCTCGCGTCGGAGGTCGCCGTGACAATCGCGTCGTATGCGGCCCGGCCGGATGCCTCCGATACACGACCTCGCTCAAACCGTGCAATTTCTTCGTCGGAGGATGGGCCGTAGAGAATCACTTCACAGATCGACGATACACGGACGTCGGCCGCCGCTTTGCGTGCTATCTCGGGACCGATGCCGGCGGGATCGCCCACCGTGACGCCGATGCGAGGCCGTGCGATCACCCGCACTTCCCGCAGCCGCCGGATCCACACGCGCCGCAGCCGCTGCTGACACCCGGACCTGTCGGATTGCTGCACGACCCGCATCCGCCTTCGTCGGCGCAGCCACCGTGCTTCACGCCCTTCCCGTTCGGCAGCTCATAGCGAAGGCAGCACTTCAAGCGGCCGCACATGCCAGACAGCTTGGAAGGATTCAGGCTGAGGTTCTGCTGCTTCGCCATCTTGATCGAGATGGGTTCGAAGCTCTGAAGAAACGTGGTGCAGCAGAGAGGTCTGCCGCAGGATCCATATCCGCCGAGCATCCGCGCTTCATCGCGGACGCCAATCTGCCGCATCTCGATGCGGACGCGGAAATGCGCTGCCAGATCGCGCACCAGCTCCCGGAAGTCAACGCGCCCTTCCGCCGTGTAATAGAAGATCAGGCGCGAGCCGTCGAACAGCTGTTCGACACGAGCGAGCTTCATCGCCAGACCTCGCTCGCGGATTTTCATCAGGCAGATCCGATGTGCTTCCTGCTCCCGCTGCTGATGTTTCAGCCGGGTGATGACGTCCTCGCGCGTCGCGCGCCGCACGACCTGCAGTTCGGATCCTGCAGGCGGACATTTGCGTGCCGCAAGGTCGTTCACCGAGCGCGTCACGGTCCCCAGCGCGCGTCCTTCGGAGGTCTGCACGATTACCGTATCGCCCGGGTTATATGCCGCTGCTGGTGGAGGAATCGATGGCGCCTCCCGCTCGGAAGGGGCTGCGGATCCGTCGCTGTCGAGTGCGAGCTCGGGGATCAGAAACGAATACGTGCGGCCAACCGGCGAGAACTTGACGCTGACGAACGGGCGGTGCGGCCCGGCACTCATGTGTCTGCCTCTATGAGCGGACGTCGTGGGGCTCGCTAGATCTGAAACGCCAGCCAGTCGGCAACGATCTTCGGGCTCGCGTTCCGGTCCAGCGCCGCCAGCGCACGATCAACCGCCGAAAACGCGCGAAGGACACGGTCTGAATCGAACGATCGCCGCAACCGCTCGAGGAGGGGTTGCAGATCGCCGTTCGCCAGACAGCGTTCGTCGGCGCGGGAAAGAAGGGCACCCAGATCTCGAATTATCGATGAAAGCGCGTACAGTCTGCGCGCCAGTTCCTCACGATCGCTCCCTCCGGCCGCCGATCCCGTCAGTGCTTTCGCGCCGCTCAGCCGGCGCCGCGGATCGGAGGATGTTGCGACCGTTTCCAACAACGACGCCGCCGCCTGCCGGGCATCTACGAACTCGTCAGTGCCTCCCTCGAGAGCGCGTCCGATGCTGCCATCCGACAGCGCTGCCGCTGCGTGAGCGTCGGCTTCAGCATACTCGTGATCGCGGATCAGCACCTCAGCAATCTCTGCCGGCGCCAGCCGGCCAAACCGCAGACGCTGACATCGCGACACGACGGTCGGCAGCAACACATCCGGGCGCGACGTGACGAGAACAAAGGTCGAAGCGGCGGGCGGCTCCTCGAGCGTCTTCAGAAGCGCATTCTGCGCCTCGGCATTCAGCGACTCCGCATTGTCGATGATGACGACACGCCGCCGCCCTTCAAAAGGGCGGTATGCGGACCGCTCAACCGCGTCGCGGACCTGATCGATCTTGATCGTGCCGGTGTCGCCGGGTTCGACGACAAGAACATCGGCGTGAACACCGCGCGCAATGCGCGTGCAGGCCGCACACTTTCCGCACGCGTCGACTGCGTCCGTGCCCTTCAGCGCCAGGCAGTTCATGACCTGCGCGAGCGACACGGCCGCGAGTCGTTTCCCGACACCTTCCGGTCCGGCGAAGATGACGCTCGGCGGCAACGTACCGCGCACCGCAGCACGCGCGATTAATTCCAGGAGAAGACGATGGCCGGTAATGTCGCGGAAGGCTATCTTAGCCACCCTTCTTCTTTTTCTGATCTCTCTGTTCTTGCTCGTCCTTCTGATCCTGCTTCTTGTCGCCTTTACCGAAAATCCGCGACCAGAAGCCCCGTTTTTTCTGCGGCGCCTCAGCCTGGGCGTCCTTCGGTGCTTCCTCTACGTGTGGCTGTGGGGGCGGAGCCGGTGCATGCGTGCCCGCCGTTCCGGTTTGTGCAGGCGGAAGAGCCGCTTCGTCCGCGCGGGTCGGCTTATTCGAGTCGCCGCCGCCGAACATGCCGGCAACACGGTCCATGAAACTCGTCGACGGATGCAGCGGGCAGAGATCCGTCGGCTGCGTACCCTTGACGAAGTACTCGGTGTAAATCATCGACCGGATTTCCAAGCCACCGTCGCGGTTGGCGACCTCGACGCGATCGCAGCCGCCGTTGGGCAGCTTGCCGGACACGCGGCAGACGTTCGCGGCGACGACGTTCGCAGGGCGATTGAACCAGTCGGGCTTGTCGCCCTTGGTTGCAACCTTCATGAAGTTGCCCCAGATCGGGACCGCCAGCTCGCCCGCATACCCATTGCCGATGATCGTCGTCGGCTGATCGAATCCGAGCCACACGCCAGTCACGAGATGTGGCGTGAACCCGATGAACCACGCGTCGTTGTAATCGTTGGTCGTTCCGGTCTTCCCCGCTGCCGGCAACATGAATCCCGACTGTCTGGCACGATACGCGGTGCCCGCATTGATGACGTCGGCGAGCATACTGGACATCAAGAACGCCGTCGATTCACTGACGGCGCGATGCGACTTTCCTGCGTCCTGATAGAGAACGCGCCCATCGCTGTCCTCGACGCGTCTGATCAGCACCGGCTGTCGAACGATTCCACCGTTGGCAAACGCGCCGTATGCGGCCGTCAGCGACACCAAGGTCACGTCGCTTGCACCGAGCGCAAGCGACGGCACACTCGGTGGCGTGCCGACGTCGAGTCGCTCCGCGTAGCCGACCGCGGTCTTGATGCCGATGCTGTTCAGGAGTTGCACCGCTGCGCGATTGCTCGAGGTGCGCAAGGCAGTCCGCAGCGTCATCGCTGTGGCTGACGAATGTTCGTCCTCCGGCACCCAGCCGCCTTGCGGCGTCGCGATCGGAGCGTCCAGGTTCTCGATCAAGGAGGCGGGTGAATAGCCTCCCTCGAGCGCAGCGGCATAGACGAACGGCTTGAACGCGGATCCAGACTGACGTTTCGCCTGTGTCGCGCGATTGAAACGGCTCTCGTTGAAATCGCGTCCGCCAACCATCGCGCGCACGTAGCCGTTGGTCGGATCCATCGCGACGAGCGCACCCTGCAGATACTGCGGAAGTCCGGCGTCGCTCGCCGCCGCGGCGTTGCCCCGCTTCGGGTGCTTGTAACCAGAACGCTTTTCGATATCCGATAGCCCCTTTTCAACCAGGGTCTCGGCTGAACGTTGCAGGGCAGCATCGATAGTTGTGTAAACCCGCAGTCCACCTTGATAGACACGCTGCCACCCAAATCGCTCCACGAGCTCGCGACGGACCTGCTCTTTAAAGTAGAGACCGGACGACTCTTGGATCTCGAGGCCGTTGATGAGCCGTACCGGAGCGCGACGAGCACGGTCGGCGGTCGACTGGTCGATTGACCCGGTGGACACCATCGACTGAAGGACGACGTTGCGGCGGGCGATTGCGCGTTCGAGGTTCACTGAAGGTGCATAGCTCGACGGCGACTGGATCAGACCAGCGAGCAACGCCGCTTCATCGATCGTTAGATCGTGCGAAGACTTCGCGAAGTACCCTCTTGAGGCGGCCTCGACGCCGTAGAGCCCGCCGCCGAAGTACACCTTATTCAGATACAGCTCGAGGATTTCATTCTTGTCGTACATCTTCTCAATGTATGCGGCAAGAATGACCTCTTGTAGCTTCCGTCGATAAGTCTTGTCGCGGGTCAGGAAACTTTGTCGCGCGAGCTGCTGGGTGATGGTACTGCCCCCTTCAGCCCGGCGGCCCGCTTCGATGTTACGAAGTACGGCAGCAGCCATGCGGATCCCGTCGACCCCGCTGTGGTCGTAGAACCGCTGATCCTCGATCGAGATGACCGCCTTGATCAGGTTCGGCGAGACGCTCTCGATTGGGATCTCGAGACGTTGCTCCTTGAAAATCGTAAATGCCGGCTTATCCGCGGCGTCAAGAATTGTCGTCGCCTGGGCCATCTCCCCTATCGACTTGAGTGCCTGGCGATCGGGTAACCCTGCGGTCAACTCATAACTGAACCAGGCTCCCCACCCGCCCGCAAGGAAGACCAGTAGCGCGAGAACGGACACCGAGGCGACGACAAGACGGGGACGACCGGCGAGCGCGCGATGAACGAAGTGGAATTTGGGGAAACGGGGGAGCATCAATGGTTTACCGCACGCAAAACGAAGGCCCAGTTAGGACACCAGTTTTGTTAGAAACGGCTCAGTTACCGACGATATCGTAATTCATTCTCAGTTTTGTGATGGCGCCCCAGCTGTTGCCAGCTGAGGCGACGCTGTTTCCGAACAAATTCGGTACATCCACAGTTTACTCCGCTGACGACCGCATCCGACTGAGAAACCGAGGTGCGATGAGTGATCAGTGATGAGCGATTGCCCGCTCAGTCGCGAAACAACGTATCGCTAACGCCGCGCACGCCGGGGTGAACGGCGAATAGTCCGCCAGCGGCCGGCGCAGCGAGCAGCTGCTGCTCGCTCATCTCCTGCCGCGACGAGGTCACGAATAGTTGATCGAGCGAATCGCCGCCAAATGCAGCACAGGTGAGGTTACGGGAGGGTACGGCAATCTCGAGGAGAAGGCGACCGTTCGGATCGAATCGTCGCACCACGCCGGCGGCCCAGACAGCGTTCCACAAACATCCTTCGCTGTCGACGATCGATCCATCCGGCAAACCACGTCCCTCGGCATAGCGAGTGAATTCCCGCACGTTCGCGACGCCGGCTGAATCCGCATCGTACTCGCATTGCCGGATCACGCCGGTTGGCGAATCGCAGAAATACATCGTCCGTCCATCGACACTGAAACAGATACTGTTGGGAATGACGACACCGCCGACATTAAGGCGGCGAAGACCAGATCTGGACGAGTATTGGTAGAAGCTGCCGCTCGGCGCGTCATGATCTTCGTTCATCGTGCCGAACACGAAGTTGCCGGCGCGATCGATTCGCCCGTCGTTGATGCGGGTTCGCGCCGTGTGTGGTTCGATTGGAAGGAGTGGAACAACCGGCAGGCTCGAGCCTGGTGCGGCATCGAGATCGGCGAAGGCGAGGCTCTTCGCGAGACCGAGCAGCAATCGGCCGGATTCGCACAACACAAACGATCCCAGCCGATCGGGCAGTGACCACTGTCGCGTGACTCTATCGTGCGGGCGATACATCCAGAGCGCGGATTTCTCGATGTCAGTCCACAGAAGACTTCGTCGTCGCGGTGACCAGACAATGCCTTCGCCAAGTGTGCATCGACAATCCAGAGCGAGTGTTGCGGTCCGCGTCATGATTCGAGATCCTTCGACAACATCATCATTTCGTGTAGCGCAGCGTCCAGGCAGAGCTGAAGCCCTGCGCTACGGCTGACGGGCGGCACGCGCGCGATCGATTTGCGCGATCATTGCAGCAGCGACGTTGTCCGCATGCTGGACGCCATCGACAACGCCAAATGTGGGGCGCTTGCGGTAATGATCGATGACCGGTGTCGCGTACTCTGCGTATGTCGCAAGCCGCCGACGGACCGTCTCCGGTTCGTCGTCGGGACGGCGAACGAGTGTGCCACCACAGTAGGGGCACGGCTCGCTCTCGGGATGGAACGCGTCGGCGACCGATTGCGTCAACCGGCACAAGTCGCACACCCGGCGGGTCCCCATCCGGCGCACGATCTCCGCATCCGGCACCTCAATCAAGATCACGATCATCGGCGCGCTTGCCGGCATCGCATCGAGTGCTTGCGCCTGAGGCACCGTCCGCGGGTAACCATCGAGCACAAATCCGCGCGCCACATCCGGTTCCTTGAGTCGTGCTCGGACGAGGTCGGTCATCAACTCATCGCTGACGAGCGAGCCCTTGGCCATGATGTCCGCGACCTGCCGCCCAAGTTCGGTCCCGGCGCGTACTGCCGATCGAAGGATCTCGCCGGTGGAAATGTGCGGGATGCCGTATCGCTCAGCCAGCCGGACCGCCTGGGTACCTTTTCCGCTTCCTGGGGGACCGATCAGCACGACGTTGACAGGCGCCATCGATGCCGGCCGGCCTGAACCTGTGGTCACGCTTGACTCTGAATGAGAATTCTCCAACGACACGCCCCGACATTGTGACATGGGACGTGCATTGGGCTTATGATCCGAGTCGAATCGGCCGCGCGCCAGCTGGCCCAACCGTCTCGGAGGCGCCGTGAACATTTTGCTTCTCTCGATGCCCGATTCATTCGAGCACACGCCGACTTTGACCATCCGGATGCCGAACGGGGCGCTCGCCTCGCTGGCTGGGAATGTCGACCCGCATCATCGAGTGGCGGTTGCCGATCTCGTCCTGGCTCAGTCGTCGGTTCGTGACACGATTGAGCGGCTGGTTGGTGAGATTCACCCCGATGTCGTCGGTTTGTCGGTAATGACCTTCCAGCGTTCGACCGCGCGCCGGATCATTGCGCTCGTCCGAGCGCTCGCGCCCAACGTTCGCATCGTTGTTGGTGGCTACGATCCGAGCCTCGCGCCCGAGGCGTGGACGGATCCGGCGATCGGCGTCGACGTAATCGTCCGCGGGGAAGGTGACATCACGCTCCGCGAGTTGATTCGCGCGTGGGAAGATGACCGGCCGTTATCCACCGTTGACGGCATCTGGTTTCGCGATGACGCACTATTCCGTCGCACGCCTCAGCGTGCGGTCACCCACCTGGACGCGGGCGAGATTCATCTCCCCAACCGCGGCGCGCGCGTGCTGTCCGGCTATACGATGCTCGGACGCCAGATCGACGTCATCGAAACCTCGCGCGGATGCACGTTCGACTGCAGCTTCTGCTCGATTATCGAAATGCGCGGACGGAATTTTCACCGGTTCCCGATCGATCGTGTCATCGCGGATATCCGCGATGCCGCGGCGCGCGGTGCCCGCAGCATCTTCATCGTCGACGACAACATCACCCTCGATGTCCACCGATTCGAGGAGATCTGCACGGCGATCATCCGCGCCGGTCTGAATCGCATCGACTACCTCGTTCAGGCGATGACCGCGTCAATCGCGGCGCACGGCCAGCGGCTTGCACCGCTGATGCGCCAGGCAGGTTTTCGCTACGTGTTTCTCGGCATCGAGAACATCCTCGACGAGGATCTCGCGTTTCTCAAGGCGCGATCGAAAAACAGCAGGCATCATGAAGGTCGACGCACGAACACGGCCGTCGCCGCCGTCGATATCCTGCATCAGCACGGAATGCTCGTCGTCGGCGGCTTGATCGTCGGCAATCCGGACGACCGCCGTGAATCGATTTCGGCGAACCTCGAGTTCGCGAAGAAATATGTCGACTGGCCCTACATTCAGCATCCGACACCGTATCCCGGTACGCCGATGACCAAAGACTTCGAAGCGCGCGGGCTCGTGGTCAACTCTCGCGTCGAAGAATACGACGGGACGACGGCGGTCACGCGCAGCGCGCATCTGTCATCGGAAGAGATCGAGTTCATGCGGTGGAAGGCCGAGCGCTGGATGAAGGTGCGTCATCTTCCCGCGGTCTTGCGCCACGATCCCTGGTTCGTCCTGCGGCACGTGCATCGCATGATGGCGCACACCTTCAGGGGCACGGGCTGGAAATCCGTCCTCGGATTGGAAAACAGCCGAAGCGTCTTTCGCCGCTACAAAGCGATTCGCGATCGGGAGCGGAATTATCTCGATTGGCCCGATCCGGTTGCGAGAGTGGAGTCTGGCGCTCGCGTCCTTCAGCACCGTCCGCTTGCCGCAGAGTCCTGACAGCAATTCACCCGGGAGAGATGTATGGATCGACCGTTGAGAACAGGTGTGCTCGGTCTCGGAATCGGCCTACTCCTTGGCCTTCCCATTCACTCACAGGCCCCGACCACACCGGCGCAAGGTCGCGGACGAGGCATGGCCTTCACCGAACCGAGCCCGATGGATTTCAACGATCACGAAGGCTACGTTTCCCTGTTCGATGGCGTGAGCTTGAAGGGATGGGACGGCAATCCGAAATTCTGGCGCGTCGAGGACGGCGCGATCGTCGGTGAATCGACACCCGCCAATCCAAGCGGCAACAGCTACATCGCGTATCGAAATCTCGAGGCGAAGGATTTCACCCTCAAGTTCGAGATCAAAATCGAGGGCAGCGGCGGCAGCGGCATTCAATACCGCAGCAAGACGGGATTACCCTGGCTCGCGAATATACCTGCGAACGTCACGGCAAATGTCGGACCGGTCAATCTCAATTGGATGATGACCGGGCCGCAGGCCGACTTCTGGCCAAGCCGTGTCTACACGGGGCAGTTCTACTCGGAGAACACGCCGATGCGAATCCTCGCGTGGCGTGGACAAGTCGTCGAAGGGTTCGGGGCAAAGAGCAAGCGACTAATGGGCAATATCGCCGATCGCGAAGCCCTCGGCAACGTTGTGCGCCAGAACGATTGGAACCAGTACACGGTGATTGCGCGCGGCGGAACTTTCCTTCACATCCTCAATGGTCAACTGATGGCCGTGATGATCGACGACGATCCTGAGTCGTCGAACAATCAGGCCGGACAGTTTGGCATCGAGATCGAAGCGACGACGAAGGTGTCCGTGCGCAATATGTGGGTCAAGAAGTTGACCTAGATCAACCGGTCACGTGTCAGCATGAAGATCCGAGTCCGATGGCTCCTCGCAGGCACAGTTGTTGTTGCCGCAGCCGTCGCCGCAAGTACGCAGCCGTCACCCTCCTTCGCCGGTCATTGGGTGCTCACCTCCATCAGTCCGCAGCGCCAGGCGTACGACCAGTTCTGGTTCGGAACAGAGGCCTTGGTTACGCAGACCGAGACGACGTTGGTGATTACGCGAGTGAGTCCGCCACCGCGGCGTGAGGCTCGATTCACTTTCGGCGCCGAAAGCCGCAACAAGTACGACGTGTACGGCCAGAAGCTGGTACGGGAATCGCGCGCGACAC
>DASTVZ010000260.1:0-6744 GCA_035758845.1 Vicinamibacterales bacterium | reverse complement strand
TCCGGAATGAGACGTGGGGATTACGGAGTTGGCAGATTCTCTTGTGCGCTTCCTCATCCCCGAGTATAAGAACACACCGACATTCAATGGGCCCCCGCGACTTCAATCCTACTGACTAGTTGGAGGTCTTCATGACGAGATGTATGGCAGCCATCGTCGGTATCATTCTGGCGATCGCCCCGTCGGCGTCGGGCCAGACGCAGATCACGACCGGCGTCATTCAGGGCACGGTAACCGATCAAAGCGGCGCACTAGTCCCGGGTGCCAATGTCGAGGTCAGGAATAGCGACACCAATTCTACCCGTGCGCAGACCACCGGCGCGGATGGTCGTTTCGTGTTTGTGCAGCTCCGCCCCGGCCCGTACACGCTGACGGTCACTCTGCAGGGCTTCGCGACACACATACAAAAGGACGTGGACCTCACGGTGGGGCAGGCGATAACGCTGAATCCCGTGTTGAAGGTGTCAGGAGCAACGGAGACCGTCACCGTCAGCGGCTCGTCGCTCATCGACGTCACCCGTACGGAGGTCAGCAACACCCTCAATGAAACCACTGTCAGTACCACGCCCATTCTGGGACGCAAGTTTGAGGATCTCCTCACGCTGACTCCCGGGGTGAGCGTCGTCCAGGGGCCGGACGGCGACGAGATCACGTTCAGCGGACAACGAGGCATGTACAACAACATCAGCCTCGATGGCGGCGACTACAACAACGGGTTCTTCGGCGAGCAGCTTGGCGGCCAGCGCGCGGCGATCGACATCACGTTGGAGGCGGTGAAGGAATTCCAGGTCGTCGCCACTGGCGCGAACGCGGAGTTCGGTCGCACGGCGAGCGGCGTCGTCAACGTCATCACCAAGTCGGGTACAAACGACGTCCACGGCAGCATTTTCCATTTCCAGCGCCTCGAGGGATTGACCGCGGACGCTTCGGACGGAACGCCGCCGACTGACTTCCACCGCGAGCAATTCGGCGGAACGGTGGGTGGCCCGATCAAGCGGGACAAGACGTTCTACTTCCTTGCCGTGGAGCACATCAACGAGAAACTTCAGCGGGCGAATCTGAGTCAACCGCTCGGCACGTGCAGCGTGGACGTGCCAGTCATTACTAATCCTGCGCATGAAGCGTTGATCAACGGCAACACCGAATGCCAGCGCCGGGCTCTGCTGAATTTCTTCCGCACCAGCCGGAACCAGGAGGAAGGCAACCCGATCGACCACACCATCGATAACACGGCCATCCTGGGAAAAGTCGATGCCGCGCTCACCCCCTCCAACACCCTGAGCGCGTCGTACAACTTCGATCACTCAAACAACGAGAACCAGACGTTTGATGTCGGCACCTACGGTAATTCCGCCAACGGCGTCGAAGGGCCATCGAAGATTAACGTTCTCAACGTGAATTTCCTGTCGACGCTGTCTTCGAACAAGTTCAATGAGTTCCATGTGACCTACGCGCGCGAATTGCGCCCACGCAACGCGGTCGAGTCCAACGTGCCGGCGGACACGGGAATGGGCGATCCTGCTTTTCGCTTCGGCCATCCGTACTTTCTCGGTCCCAGCGTTGACGAAACGCTCTGGCGTACGCAGATCAAGAACAACCTGTCCATGGTGTCGGGACAACACACGTTCAAAGTAGGAGGCGAGTGGCTTCACACTGTGAACGACCAGGTCTTCCGTGGCTTTTTCGAGGGCCGATACCTGTTCAGCACGGTGAGTGGCTTCCTGCGGTATGCCTCGCCTGCGGCATCCGGCGGCTTTGGTCCCAACGCGGTGGCCTGCTCAAACGGCTCGTGGGTCACCAGTCCGACGCCGTGTCCGGCGGGCAGCACGGTAGCCGGCACGCCCCTCCTTCTATTCATCCAGGAGACCGGAACCGGTTTTCCAAACGTTGATCCTCCCGGCAAATCGCTGCTCATCAACGAGGACCTGGCGCTGTTCGCTCAAGATCAATGGCGGGTGCGTTCCAACCTGACGCTCAACTATGGGCTGCGTTGGGACGCCCAGCTGATGGCCGACACCGTGGATCCAGCGACGACGGCGTATGCGTCGTTCGTGAAGAACCCGGCGTTTTTATCGGAAGGTACGATTCCAAATCAACTGAAAGAGTTCCAACCGCGGTTCGGCATCTCGTGGGATGTCAAGTCGAACAGTCGAACCGTCGTCCGCGCGAACGCCGGTCTGTACTACGCGCGGAACAACATGTTGAGTCAGGCCGGGTCGGTCACCGCGAACGGACTCCAGAATCAGGGGGCGGTTCGTGGGGCCGTCACCGGTCTCGTGCCCGGGGTGGTTCCGATGCCCACGTGGCCAGGCCTGGTCGAGATCCCGCCGCTTCCGCCCGGCCAGTTTCCGCTATTTACCGCCGTGCGTGTCACCGCGTCTGATTACCACAATCCGAAGATTGGGACCGTGAACGCTGCGCTCGAACAGGCGCTGGCACCAGACTGGTCGCTGTATCTCGACTTCACATGGTCGAAGGGTGTCGACTTGAGTCAGTTCCTCAACATCAACACCGCTGGCAGGGGAGCGCCGTTCAGTCCGCAGCTGAGTGACGTCTTCGTGCACACGAGCCTCGCGCACTCGCTCTACCGCGGCGCAACGTTTGCGGTCCGCAAGCGGTTCTCGCGTGGCTACCAGCTCGAGGCGAACTACGTGCTTTCGAAAGACATGGACACGGACTCGAGCGAGCGCGATCCCTTTACCGACCGCAGCTTCGATCTTCCACTCTCCGAGTTAGATCGCCTCTACGCGCCGTCCGACCGCGACATCCGCCACAAGTTCAACCTGTTCGCCTACGGCAATTTGCCAGCGGGGATCATCGGCAACTCTCGAATACAGGCGCGCACCGCACAGCCAATCACCCCGACGGGTGGCGGTCCCGACCAGCGGAACAGCATCCGGAAGGACAACGAATTCTTCACGTTCGACTGGCGAATCATGCGGCCGTTCCGGTTCGGTAACCGCTACGAGTTGATTCCGACATTCGAGGTGTTCAACACATTCAACAACAAGAACAACATCAATCCGCTGGTGACGCCGGCGCTGTTCAACTTCGATGGGTTCCTACGTCTTGGCGTGGGAGATCCACGTCAAGTCCAGCTGTCGGTAAAGTTCGTGTTCTGAGGTCGACGTCGTGCAGTAATCGAGATTATGCGCTGAGCCACCGCGCCGTTGACGGGACGGTGGCTCGCGGCCGGCTACTTGTACGCCACGCCGGCGCTGGCCGGTCCACCCAGGGGAATGACTTCCATTTTGCGGAACCCAGCCTGGTGACACCATCAGCGCCGACACGGCGATCCTCTCGCTCATCCACGAACAATCGAGGCGTATAATCTCCGCGACCGGAGGCCAGCCATGCGCCTGACTCGGAGCATTCTGTACATCGCGCTCGTTTTGTCGCCGTCGCTCCTGTACGCCCAGTCCTCCACCGGCACCATTGTCGGGTCGATCAAAGACTCCAGTGGCGCCGTCGTTCCCCACGCGACGGTCACGATGACAAACCTGCAAACCAATCGGCAGGAGTCCGTCACGGCGGACGTCGAAGGCCGCTACGCGTCGCTGCCGCTGCCGCCAGGCGAGTATCGTGTCGAAGCGGAACTCCAGGGCTTCCGCCGCGCGGCACGGGCAAACGTCACCGTTCAGGTGAGTGCCACGGTGGTCATCGATTTCACCCTCGAAGTCGGGACGCTGACCGATGCGGTCGAAGTTCGCGCCGACGCCACGGCGCTTGAGACCACTACGGGCACCGTTGGCAAACTGGTCGACAACAAGCGCATCCTCGAGCTTCCGCTGAATACCCGTAACGTGTATTCGCTGATCTTCCTGACTCCGGGCGTCGCCGGATCGATCGGCAACAACTACAACTCGATGAGCTACACGGTGAACGGCGCGCGCCCGACGATGATGGATACCGTCATTGATGGCGTCACTGCGTCGTTTCCGACCGTCAATGGCTTCACCGGTATTTCGGTGTTTCCCTCAGTGGACGCGATTCAGGAATTCAAGGTACTCGGGGCGAACTACCCGGCTGAATACGGGCGCAGCCTTGGAAGCGTTTTGAACGTTGTCTACAAATCTGGCACGAACAGCTTCCATGGCAGCGCGTACGAGTTCTTTCGAGATTCGGCATTTGACGCGAACAGCTATTTTTCGAAGTTGGCCGGTCAGCCGCTTGGCGATTACCGGCGCAGCCAGTTCGGAGGTGTTGCCGGCGGGCCGATTCGACGCAGCCGGACGTTCTTCATGACCTCGTACGAAGGCCTGCGTGAGCGGCGTCTGTCACAGACCACGACGACCGTCCCCACACTTGCGCAACGTCGGGGAGACTTCTCCCAGACGTTCGCGCAGAACGGCCAGCTGATTCGAATCTTCGACCCGTTCACGACGCGGTCCAATCCGGCGGGCGGCTTCATTCGCGACCAGTTCGTCAACAACGTCATTCCGATCGGCCAGATGGACCCGGTGGCCCGCAACGTCCTTCAATACTTTCCACTCCCCAATCAAGCAGGCAATCCGATCACCGGAGCCCAGAATTACTTCGCGACCGGAACAGCCGAGCTCAACGTCGATAATATCGACGGGCGCGTCGATCATCAGATCTCCGACAAGTCGAAGACGTTCGTGCGCTACTCCTACCGGAAGACCTTCAGCGCGCCTGCGACGTTTTTCCCGGAGGACATCGCCATCGCCGAAGGCCGGGTGAACGAAGAAAACCGCGCTCACAATGTCGTCATCGACTACGGCCGGACGGTGTCGAATACGACCGTGCTGAACGCGCGGCTGGGGTTCGCGCGGACGCTCTTCATCTTCGACAATCAGGGACTGGGGTTCAGGCCGTCGAGTCTCGGCTTGCCGGCGTCGATCGATGACAACGTCGATCGCCTGATGTTCCCACGGTTCGGTGTCGGTGGCATGGTGACGCTCGGCGGCAACGATCACCGTTACAACGCGTTCATGAGCTACACCGCTGCTGCCAGCCTCACGAAGGCGTATGGCAATCACACGCTGAAAGCCGGATTCGAGGGACGTATGCTGCGGGTGAACGTGTGGGAAGCGCGCAGCGCAGGGACGTTCAATTTTCGCGCGAACGAGACGCAGGGACCGAATCCCAACACGGCGAGCAGCACGGCAGGCTTCGGGTTCGCGTCATTCCTCCTCGGAACTGGCCAACCGAACGATGTGCTGATTCAGAACTGGAAAAACGTCGCGTCGAACAGCTTCTACTGGGCCGGATACGGCCAGGATGACTGGCGGCTCAATTCCAAACTGACGCTCAACCTCGGGTTGCGGTACGACCTCGACGTTCCGCGGACGGAGCGGTACAACCGGATGAACTACTTCGATCCTGTCGCGCCGTCGCCGCTCGCGCAGCAGGTTCCTGGATTTCCGAGCCTCAAGGGCGGCGTCGTGTTCGTGGGTGTCGACGGTCACAGTCGGTATCAGTACCACTGGGACACGAACAACATCGCGCCCCGCCTGGGCATGTCGTATCAGGTGAATCAGAAGACGGTGGTGCGCGCCGGCTACAGCCATATCTTCGGTCCATCGAATCAGGGAGCGCAGGGCACCGTTGGACCGTTCGGGTTCCGCACGGAGAATCTCTGGGTCACGACGATCGACGGCATCACGCCGCTGAACACGCTTCAGAACCCCTATCCAAACGGCTTTCTGCCGTCGCCGGGCTCATCTCAAGGGCTCCTGACGCAGGCCGGTGCGAATCTACAGGCGCCGCTGCAGGACACACCGTCGCCCTCGGCGATTCAGTACAACATCAACGTGCAGCGCGAACTGCCGTGGCAGCTGTTCGTCGAGGTGGCCTACGTGGGAACCCGCGGCTACGACCTGTCGTCAGTCGGCGAAAGCGGACTGAGCCTGAATCAGCTGGATCCACAATACATGTCGCTCGGATCGCAGCTCAATCAGCAGGTACCGAATCCCTTCTACGGCATCGTCAACAACGGTGTGTTGACACAGCCGACCGTCAGCCGCGCGCAGCTGCTGCGGCCCTATCCCCAGTTCACCGACATCATTCCACTGTATGCGTCCGGCGCGAAGTCGCGGTACAACGCGCTGCAGATTACGGGACGCAAGCGCTTGTCGAAGGGGCTGATGTTCGAGGGATCGTACACCCTCGCGAAGGCGGAAGAAATCGGGATGAGTCACCAGGACAGCTACAATCTCGAGGCGAGCTGGGCGCTCGCCTCGTACGACATCAACCACCGGTTCGTCATCAGTTATCTCTACGAACTTCCGATCGGACGGGATCGGCGGTTCTTCTCCGACGCGTCCCCGTTCATCAACGCGATCATCGGCGGTTGGCAATTCAACGGCATCACGACGCTGCAGGCCGGCACGCCGCTGTCGATCACCGCGAACAACACGGCGGGCATCTTCGGCGCGCGAACGCAGCCGAACAACAACGGCAACGATCCGCGCCTGAGCGGACCGGTCGAGGACCGGCTCGGACGCTACTTCGATACGACCGTCTACAGCCAGCCGTCGGCGTTCACGTTCGGCAACGAGCCGATCTTCTCGCCGATCCTCCGGGCGCACGGTATCCGCAACTTCGATCTGTCGCTGTTCAAGAGCTTCGCGATCAAGTCGGGGGTGACGGCACAGTTCCGTGTCGAGGCCCTGAACGCGTTCAATCGCGTGCAGTTCTCGGCGCCGAACACCAGCGTGACGTCATCATCCTTCGGCGTGATCAGCGGGCAGGCGAACGCTCCCAGGCAGCTGCAGTTCGGCC
>DASTVZ010000257.1:0-4106 GCA_035758845.1 Vicinamibacterales bacterium | reverse complement strand
CAGCTGGTTCGCTACGAGATCCGGGATCGCGTTGCCGTCGTCACGATCGACAATCCGCCGGTGAACGCACTCGGCCCAGGTGTTCCCGAAGGCATCAGCGAAGCGGTCGAACGCGGCGACCAGGATCCGGCGGCGGACGCGATCGTCCTGATCGGTGCCGGGACGACGTTCATTGCTGGTGCCGACATCAATATCTTCAAAGAGTTGACGACCCGGGAGCAGTCGATCGAACGATCGCGCGCCGTGCACGCGCGGCTCAAGAAATTGGAGGATGCCGGCAAGCCGCTCGTCGCCGCGATTCACGGTCATGCTCTTGGCGGCGGCCTCGAGTTTGCGATGGCGTGCCACTACCGGGTTGCGGTCGCCACCGCAAGGGTGGGTCAGCCCGAGGTCCATCTGGGAATCATTCCAGGCGCAGGAGGAACCCAGCGCCTGCCGCGATTGTGCGGCCCGGCCGTCGCACTCGAGATGTGCACCGACGGAAAGCCGATCGACGCATCACGCGCGCAAGAAGCCGGCATCGTCGACACAGTGATCGACGGCGATCTCCTCGAAGGCGCAATCGCCTTTGCGCAAGCACGCGCCGCAGCCGGCGAGCGCCGCCGCACGCGAGATCTACAAGACAAGATCCGCGATCGCTCGACCGGGATGGCTGCCTGGCTGGCGATGCGTGCATCACTCGCAAAGACGGCCCGAGGAGCGCGTGCTCCGTTCGCCGCCGTCGATGCCATCGAAGCGTGCATCACCATGGACTTCGAGGCGGGGTCGCGGCGCGAAATCGAGCTGTTCGCCGACTGCGTGCTGTCGACCGAATCGAAGGCCATGCGGCATTTGTTCTTTGCCGAACGGGAGGTTGCGAAGATCCCGGACGTGCCCAAAGACACTCCGACTCGCAAAATCACGCGTGCTGCCGTCGTCGGCGGCGGCACGATGGGCGGCGGCATTGCCATGACCTACGCCAATGCCGGCATTCCGGTTCTGCTCAAGGATGTCGATCAGGCCGCACTCGACCGAGGATTGGCGGTCATCCGGAAGAACTACGAGTCGACGTTGTCGAAAGGAAGAATCACGCCGGAAGCGATGGCAAGGACGCTGGCACTTATCACTCCGACAACGAGCTACGACGGATTCGCTGACGTCGACATCGCCATAGAAGCCGTGTTCGAGAACATGGATTTGAAGAAAGCGACGTTCGCCGAGCTCGCGGCAGTGACCCGGCCGGATGCAATCCTCGCGTCGAACACATCGACACTCGACATCGATGAACTCGCGGAGTCAAGCGGCCGGTCGGCACAGGTCATCGGCCATCATTTCTTCAGTCCGGCGAATGTCATGAAATTGCTGGAAATCGTGCGCGGCCGCCAAACCAGCAAAGAAGTGGTCGCAACGTCGTTGAAGCTCGCGAAGCAACTGAATAAGGTTGGTGTCGTGGTCGGCAACTGCTTCGGCTTCGTCGCCAACCGAATGCTCGCCTACTACATGCGTGAGTCGTATCTGCTGCTCGAGGAAGGGGCTAGCGTTTCACGGATCGACAAGGCGCTCACAGATTTCGGGCTGCCGGTCGGGCCGTTCGGGATGCAGGACATCGCCGGCATCGATGTCGGTTGGCGCATTCGGCAACATCTGAAGTCGTCGGGGAAGACGCGCGCGGAAGGGCCGCAGTCCGCCGTGCCCGATCGTCTCTACGAAATGGGCCGCTACGGTCAGAAGACGGGCGCAGGGTGGTATCGGTACGAGCCGGGCAGTCGCACCCGCATTCCCGATCCGACCGTTGACGAAGTTGCCGCTGAGGAAGCGGCCAAGCGCGGGATCACGCGGCGGATCGTAACCGACGAAGAAATCATCGCGCGCATCATGACCGCCCTGGCGAACGAAGGGGCGAACGTCCTCGAAGAAGGGTTCGCGATCAGGGCGAGCGATATCGACGTCGTCTACGTGAACGGGTTCGGATTTCCCCGTCATCGTGGCGGCCCAATGTTCTACGCCGATACGGTTGGACTACCGACAGTTCTTGCGCGAGTGCTCGAGTACCGCCGGCAGTTCGGCGATTACTGGCAACCCTCGCCGTTGCTGCAGAAACTCGCCAGCGAAGGGGGCGGCTTTCACAGCGAAGCATGATGGTCCTGGACCTGCAGCAGCTCGCCGGCATCGTCGGGCACGAGGTCGCCGTCAGCGACTGGATCGTGGTTACGCAGGATCGCATCGACGCATTTGCAGACGCCACCGACGACCATCAATGGATCCATGTCGATGCTGAGCGCGCGAAAGCGGAGGCGCCGTTCGGCGCAACCATCGCGCATGGATTCCTGACGCTCTCGCTCCTCAGCCCACTGATGCGTAATGCAATCAACGTCGACGGCTTGCGCATGACGCTGAACTACGGGCTCAACCGCGTCAGATTTGTCTCGCCAGTACCGTCAGGCTCGCGCGTCCGCGCGCGAATAGCGCTTGGCAAAGTCGACGACATCGGAGACAGCACGCAGGCGACGTGGAACATCACCATCGAGCGCGAGGGTAGTAGTGACAAGCCCTGCGTTGTCGCCGAGTGGCTCGTTCGGTATTACAAGCGGTGACGACCTCCGACACCAGGCCGGTGCGCGCCGGCGAAGAACTCGATTGGGCGCGACTCGAGGCGTGGCTACGGGAAAACCTGCGTCCGTCGGACAATTCTGAGCTCAACCGTCGCGAGCGCATGGAGGTCGCGCAGTTTCCCGGCGGCCATTCCAACCTGACTTATCACGTGCGCCTTGGCCCGACCGAGCTGGTGATCCGGCGGCCGCCCTTCGGCCCGGTTCCACCGACGGCGCACGACATGGGTCGCGAGTATCGATGGTTGTCGGCGGTGCATTCGATCTTTCCACTCGCGCCGCGCGTCTTTGCCCTCTGCGACGATCCTTCGATCGTTGGATCGGTGTTCTACGTCATGGAGCGGCGGCATGGCATCGTCGTGCGCGACGAAGAGCCCCTTCCGATTCAGCACAAACCGGATGTCCGCCGTCGAATCAGCCTTGCGCTGATCGATGCGCTGGCTGACTTGCACGCCATCGACATCGCCGCCGCAGGCCTGACGCATCTCGGTAAACCTGACGGCTTCGTCGGGCGCCAGGTACGCGGATGGACCGATCGATGGAATCGATCGAAGACCTCAGAAATGCCCGCCATGGACGCGTTGGCGCGTTGGCTGATCGAATCACTCCCAGAGAATCCGCGACGACCAACCATCGTGCACGGCGATTTCAAGTTGGACAATCTGATGTTGGACGCCGCTGACCCAGGTCGTCTCGTCGCCGTGTTCGACTGGGAAATGGCAGCCCTCGGTGATCCACTCGTCGATCTTGGGATCCTTCTCGCGTACTGGGCGGCAAACGCGGCTTCGCGGGACGACACCCTCACGACGGTGACGACCTTGCCTGGCTGGTTGACGTCGCGGGAACTTGTCGATCGCTACGCCGAGCGCAGCGGCAGCGACCTGAGTGGGCTGAAGTTCTTCGAGGTCTTCGCGCTGTTCAAGGTCGCCGTTGTGATTCAACAGATCTATTACCGATTCGTGAAGGGTCAGACGAGCGACGCGCGCTTCGCCAATTTTGGCGATCGCGTGACACATCTCGCGCGGCGGGCTGTCGCGTTACTGTCGAGTTGAACTACTGCCGGACGATGAAGCGCAGGGCTCGACCGGCAACCCGCGCCCCCATCCTGGCTTCGACTTTGAGCAGGTAGTCGCCAGGGGCGAGTGTTCCAAGCGGCAGTGAGACGTAATGATCCCCCGGACCGAGCTGGTTGATCGCGGCGGTCGCAATCCGCTTGGCGGTGGCTGGCTGTGCGACATTGTACTGAGTTCACTGTCACACTGCATTCCTCGAAAAGATCCTATTTCCTCCCGTTTCTCTCGTTCTCCTGTTTTTCTCTGAGACAGGACCGCAGCGGAGTGGGGGGATGCTGATACTGAGATATGACCGCCAGGATTCGCCGCACAGCCACTGCCAAACGAAACCGCGCGCCAGCGGCACCGGCCTCATTCGCACGTTTCATCGATCCGATGTTGCTGCTCCGAACTGATGCGCTTCCGTCCGGCGATCAATGGCTCTACGAACTCAAGCTCGACGGCT
>DASTVZ010000231.1:0-7489 GCA_035758845.1 Vicinamibacterales bacterium | reverse complement strand
CGTTCCAAGCCGATAACCGAGCGCTCCCATCTCGCGGAGATACGTAGCCTGGACGCCGTGCTGACCGGCGCGCACCAATTCCGATGTCTGCGGCTTGCCGTACCCCTGCTTCGTCAATTCGTCGATGAACGCGTATCCGATGTCATGGCGCGCCAATGCGTATTGCTGTTCGGGAGTCGGTCGCGCAAACCCGCGCTTGGCCATCTCGGCCGGAAACGCGGGATCGGCCAGGAACGTGAATGTGCCGGCGCCAACGCCGCTGCGAATCACGCCTTCAAACGTAAACGTCCCGGCATCCCGGCGGACTTTAAACTGCACGGAGCCACCCGCACCGGTGAGCTGCGCACCAGTAAGCCCTTCGAGCATGTCAATTGGCACAGTCGTTCCGCTCGACGAATTCCGTTCCACGATGCGCAGGTGAACCATCCCTTTCGTCTCGCTCGGACGGATTTCCCACGTGCCCGGCACACTGTCCTGCTGAACGCCGATCCCAGCCGCCGCCGCTCGCACCGCGGCTCGCACGCCCGCCCGCACCTGCTTCAGGCCATCGACGGGGAGATCCGCAATCGCCTTCACTTCCTGCTGGACCGCGGCCTTCGCGGAGTGGACAACCTCGCGCGCGTGTGACCCTCTAGGCCACTGCTGTTCCGATGCGGAAGGCGGTTCGCCCGCCGTCGTTACGACCGGGCGCGCGGCAGCAAGTGCGGCAAGAACGAACACGACAATGGACGCTCCAGCCAGACGCACTCGGGCCGAAGGAAGACGGCGATTCCGTGCACCGTCGAGCGCTGCCAGCATGCGCCCCTCGAGCAGACGAGGACGCGCCATGCACACCGCCAGTGCCGGCGCGCGGCGGCCGCCGAACGAGTACGCGATTTCGAGGAGGTGGCTGGCATACTCGCGCGGCTCTGTTCCCGCAGCGATGACCCGATCGTCGCAAGCCAGCTCGCGTTCGATGCGGATTCGTTTCGCAATCCACCAGACGGCCGGATGAAACCAGTACATCGCGCACGCAGCGAGCGCGATGCTGTGCATGAGGCAATCGAAGCGCACCACATGCGCGAGTTCGTGCAGCAGCACTGCGCGGCGCCGATCTTCGTCCCACGTCTCGGCAATCGCCGGAACCACAACCGCCGGACGCCGCGTGCCGAATGCCAGGGGGACGTTACGTTCGCGGCTCTTGAGCAGGCCGACCGATCGAGAGACACCGATCGCCCGAGTGCATTCTGAAAACACGCGGACCCATTCCCGGTCATCGATATTGGTTGCATGCCTGATGAATCGACGAAGCTGCCATCGCTGGGCGAACCAATAGAGGAGAAGGGCCATGATGCCTGACGCGTAGATCCAGGCGACAAAGTAGATGCGAGAGCTTGACTGTTCGAGCGCGACGGACGAGGCAGCAGGCGCTTCGACGCCTGCTGCAGGCGAGACAGGTTCTGGCGCCGACGATTGGGAAACATGGAGAGCAGTCAGCGGCTCGGTGAGCGGCTGTACGGCCGCGTCTTTAGACGCCGCAACGAACCGCATGCCAACGGGCCATGCGGGAAGCAGCTGCGACGCAACGGGAAGCAGGAGCAGACTGACGAGCGCAGAGATCCAGACCAGATGGCGGGTGGCGGCGGACGCACGTCGCATCACGAGAACCTGAACGAGCGCGGCGACGCCTACGAGTGCCGTCGCCTGCACGAACCACCAGAGGATAGGGGGCGCCATCGGATCGGCAATCCAGGTGATCATCGTTCGTCTCCCTGTTCGCGGGCGCGCTTCAGCAGGTTGCTCAGCTGCCGATACTCAGCGGCCGAGAGCTGAGTGGAGCGGATGTCGAGCAGTGCCGCAATCGCCGAACCCGGTGAATTGTTGAAGAAAGTGCGGACGAGCTGTTTCAAGGCAGATCGGCTGGCCTCTTCCGGCTTCACTGCCGGAAAATACACATACCGCGGGCCATCGTACTCCCGCGACAAGAGGCCGCGTTCGATCATGATATCGAGCAGCTTGCGCACGCTCGAGGGGCTGGAAGCGTCCGGCAACTCGGCCCGGACCTCCTCGACCGTCGCGCGACGGCGGCGGTAGAGGATCTCCATGATTTGACTTTCGCGGCGTGTGAGATCGACGTTCGTGAGCTTGGGCATGGTGACGAGAGCTTTGACGGTATGACTGAGCCGAGGGTTTCGTGCGCAGCGAATTTTTTCGCGCCAAGCGAATATATTCGCCTTAGCCGGGCAATGTCAACGGATCTACTCGGTTTCGGCTGGGTTCGATAATGGTCGGCCGACGAGAACCTTGTAGAACCCCGCAGAACCTAGTAGAACCATGTAGAACCCAGTAGAAACCCGATGACGAGACCGCTCACGCCGCGCCGCGAGTTCCTCCAGATCCTGGCGGCAGCCAGCGGGTTGCCGCACGTCGCACGACGGCAACACCCCGCGAATGATGGCGAGTCGGCGCGGAAGGCAGACTCGAACAGCACCGGCCACCACGTCTACCCGAACCAGTCAATCCAGGACGCGCTCGAAGCCGCGGCACGCGATCCCGTCAGGAAGACGGTCTATGTCCATGCCGGAACCTATCGTCCGGCATCAAAAGGTCAGGCGCTCATCTGGTTCAATGCGCGCCACGACGGCATTACGGTCGAAGCTGTTGGGGAGGTGATCCTGACCGCTGTGAACCCTGCGATCGCCGACGCACAGCATCCCGGCTCCCCTGCCATCGTGAATCATGTCGTCTATTTCGGAGATGGAGTTTCCCGGAAGACGACCTTCCGCGGATTCAAGATCACTGGCGCCAACAACTTCACAACCGGCACCGGCGAGAAGTCTCCGATTGAGTCGGACGAGATTCGCAAGACCACCTTCTTCTATACCGACGGCGGCGGCATCAAGGTCTACGCGCGATCGTATCCGGTCATCGAGGAGGCCGAGATTTTTGGCAACTACTCGAGTCCCTGCGGCGGCGGTGTTTCGGTCGAACACCTCGGACGGCCGCAGGATTCCGTGCTCTTTCGCCACTGCATCTTCCGCGACAATCGCACGCAGACGACCGGCTCGGCACTCGATCTGCTGCACGGCAGCGCCGCAACGATTGAGAACTGCCTGTTCGTCGGGAATGTCGCCAATCTGGGAGTCGACGTCGTGGGTCTTCTCGGCGGCGCCGAATACCATGCCGAACATGGGTCGGGTGCGCTGACCGTGTTCGAAGGATCGCGCGCGGCCGTGACGCGATGCACGTTCACCGGCAACTGGAATGGCGTCGACGACAACGGGACTGGCAGCACCTACGTCGATTCGATCTTCTGGAAGAACACGCTCAAGGGGGGCATCTCTCCCGGCTCGCGTTACGAACTCGACATTGCCGACGCGGCCGGTGTGCGCGGATCGTTCATTCACGGCGACGTGAACGACCTGCGCGACACGATCGACCGGATCGCGAACACATTCGATCCGCCCGATCCCCGTTTTGACGCGAGGTTCGTCCCGCAGACGCCGCAGTATGCGAAGGTTGGATATCGACCTGTTACGCGCAAACCCTAATCGCGAAGCTTCATCTCCTTCCGCCTCAAGGCGGAAGCCACAAGAAGCCTACGGATCCCGGACTCCGGATCCCGGATCCCGACTGCAACACCGACGAGCGACAGGAATATAATGCGCAGTCATGAAAACGAATCGCCGCACCTTCATGACGACGCTGGCGGCAGGCGTCGCCGCATCGAGACTCATCCGCGGCAAAGGCCAGCGGTACCCAATCGCGTTTTCCACGCTCGGCTGTCCCTCGTGGAGCTGGAAGAACGTCCTCGACCAGGCCGACCGGCTTGGCTATTCGGCGATTGAGCTCCGCGGCGTGGCCGGCGAAATGGACCTGCCAAAGGTGCCAGAGCTGTCAGGCTCGCAGCTTGCGGCATCGAGAAAAGATCTCGCCGCCCTCGGATTGACCGTCTCGGACCTCGGCGCATCCGCGGTGATGCACGAAACCGGCGCCGCGCGTGAAAAGGCGTTCGATGAAGGACGACGGTTCATCGACCTGGCGCACGCGATGGGCGTGAAGTACGTCCGCATGTTTGGCGACAAGATTTCACCGACCGAGCCGCGGGAAGCAGTCTTCGCCCGCGTCATCGACGGTTTCCGTCAAATGGCCGCTTACGCAAGAACCGCTGGGGTCACCGTGATCCAGGAAACACACGGCGACTTCACGCATTCGAAAGACATCATCGCGATCTACAACGGCGTCGCCTCGGATGCATTCGCGATCCTCTGGGACGCGCACCACACATTTGCCGCCGGTAACGAACAGCCGGCCGAAACCTGGGCCGCGCTCGGCCGCTGGGTTCGTCACACGCACTTGAAAGACTCGGTGCCTGCGGGAACGGATCGCAAGTATGTGCTGACCGGAAGCGGCAATGTGCCGGTGAAAGCGCAGGTCAAGACGCTCGCCAGCGCCGGCTACAAGGGCTACTACTGCTTCGAGTGGGAGAAGAAGTGGCATCCCGAGATCGAGGATCCCGAGGTCGCGTTCCCGCACTACGCGAAGACGATGACTGAATATCTCAAGGAAGCAGGGGTCAAGGCGACCTAGTTGGTCTACTGCTCCCGTACGTCAATCGTCGAATTGATCGTGATCCCTGAGTCGACCGTCTGCTTCTTGCCCGACGGCCACAGCACCTCAATCTTGTCGACGCGATCCGCGGCGCCGAGGCCGAAGTACAGCGGATAGAGGCTGTGCGAGAGATACCCCGAGTCGCCGTCGTACACCTTCGTATACGTTGACCCGCCGGCTGTGACCTTCACAATCGCTCCGAGGCCGTCACGATTCGAGGTCGTGCCCGTGAGCGTGATCGCCACGTAATGCGCCCGTGTCTTCTCCGTGAGGTTGCTGATCAGCACCATCGGCGCGGCGTTGAACTCGTTGGTGACGATATCGAGATCGCCGTCACCGTCAACGTCGAACAGCACCGAGGACCGCGACGCGCGCGCGCCCCACACTTGAACCCGCCCGGTTGCGCCCTTGGCATCCGCATGTCCCTTGTCCTTGCCCGATGCATCCAATTCGAACCACGCCGTCGCGAGATTGCCGCTGCGAGGCTCGACCCCAAGGACGAATTCGGCATCCACGAACTTCTGACCGTGATCGTTGAGCTTGACCGAGTTCATTTCATAGCGCTCGGGATAGTTCATGCCCGATGCGATGAACACGTCGTCGAATCCATCCGCATTTAGATCGGCGACACTCGGTCCCCACGGGCAATAACTTTCTGCGCCAATCACATCCGACACTTCCTTGTACTTGCCCGGTCCTTCTTTCATGAAGAACGCGTTTCCCCAGATGCTCGTTCTTCCTGTTCCACGAAACGATACCGGCCATTTCATCTCCGACTTTTGCTTCTCACGTTCGGGGCCGATGGCCTCGCTCATGTCGGAATGCATGTCGGTGATAAAGATGTCGAGGCGGCCGTCGTTGTTGAAGTCGAAGACATTGACCCCCATCGATCCCCACGGAGTCTTTGGGAATACGAGACGGCTCTTCTTCAGAAAGCGCTTGCCGCCATCGTTTTCGTAATACTGATCGTCACCGAGCATGTTCAAAACGTACAGGTCCGGCCAGCCATCGTCGTTGACGTCGACGACGCTGGCGTCGCCGGACCAGGAAAGATCGACCAGACCAGTCTGCTTCGACACGTTGGCGAAGCGATTCTTACCCTCGTTGTGATAGAGGATGCTCGCCTCGGCTCGTCTCGGTTTCAAGTGACCGGAGAACGCGTCCTCGAACGCGACGTAGAACTTGTAGCCGTCACCGGCCAGGGTGTCGGTCGTATATTTCCCAACGTTGACGAGAAACAGATCGAGCCGTCCATCGCGGTCGTAGTCGAAGAACACCGCAGCTGACGAGTGGCCGGCATAGGTCAGGCCGGCCGCGGCAGTGATATCGCGAAAGTGTCCCTTGCCGTCGTTCTCGAACAGGACGTTTCCGCCGCGCACAGTCGTGACGTACAGATCCGCGTCGCTATCGTTGTCGATATCGGCAAAGGATGCGGACACACCGATCCGGTCAGACACCGCGACACCGGCTGAGGCTGTGATCTCTTGAAACTTGCCGCCGCCAAGATTCTTCCAGAGCTGATTGCCGCCGACTTGAGTGACAAAGTAGATGTCGATCAGTCCGTCGCCGTCGACATCCGCCATCACCAGACCGTTCCCATGGTCGTAGTGCGCAGCCTTGTAGGTCTTTCCGGCATCGTCCACGATGCGATGTTTGAAGGTAATGCCACTTGCGGCGACGCGGTCAGTGAACTGAAAGTTGTGGAAGGCGCCGACCCCGGATATCGCCTTCGCCTGCTCCGCGGCAAGACGCCGCAGCCACGACGTCTCCTGCACATCGTCGGGAACGTAACGAATGGTGACATCGCGAGCGGACTGACCAGGTGACTGCACGGGCCCTGGCTGCGCGTGTAAAAGGAAGGACGTACTCACACCGAGACTAAGAAAGACGGCAAAGGCGGAGAACCGAGGTGAACCCAAACGTCAACCTCCCGGCACTACTCTATTCCCGTACCGCGACCGCTGTCGATCCGCGGTGGAGTCGTTCGTATAGAGAGTGAACTGGCAACCTCGCCAGGACATTCAAAGGATTCCGATATGAAGCAGTATCTTCTCTGTGTCCTGCAGCCCGCAGGAGGCGGAACACCTCCGCCGGAAACCCTGCAGAACATCATGCGCAACGTGTACGCGCTCCGCGATGAGATGAAGTCCGCCGGCGCGTGGGTGTTTTCTGGTGGCCTCCACGACCCGAGCACTGCGACGGTGCTGCGACCTCAGCAGGGGGACGTTCTGACGATCGACGGCCCGTTCACCGAGAGCAAGGAGTACATCGGCGGCTTTTCCATCATCAAGGCGGCTGATCTCGACGCGGCACTCGCATGGGGACGCAAACTTGCGACCGCCACGACTCTGCCGATTGAGGTCCGCCCCTTCAGAGAGGAAGGCAACTGAACAGGCATGTCCACCACCACCACCGCTGAGATCGAACGGCTGTTTCGTGCGGAGCACGGTCGCGCGATCGCGGTCTTGGTCCGCTCGTTTGGCGACATCGATATCGCCGAGGAAGCTGTCCAGGAGGCATTCACGACGGCAGTCGAACGGTGGCCGTTGACGGGATTGCCGCCGAGTCCTGCCGGCTGGATCATCACGACAGCGAGGAACAAGGCAATCGATCGCTTGCGTCGCGAGGCCTCGCGCGAGGATCGGCACGCACAAGCCGCGCTGCTTCACGGAATGTCTGGTGGCGCCTCTGGTAGCGCGGGGTCTTTAGACCCCGCGACCGTCGGAAGCGTGGACGAGGAGGAACACGTGCGTGACGATCGATTACGGCTGATCTTCACTTGTTGTCATCCGGCGCTCGCCACAAGCGTCCAGGTCGCCCTGACGCTTCGACTGCTCGGCGGCCTGACGACGTCGGAGGTCGCTCGCGCATTCTTGACCTCAGAGACAACCATGGCGCA
>DASTVZ010000150.1:0-55182 GCA_035758845.1 Vicinamibacterales bacterium | reverse complement strand
ACTCCCCTACAGGCTCTCTCGCGCGCCGCTTCGGCGGCGCGCTCCGTTCGCCTGGCTCGCTTCGCTACGCTCGCTCGCGTCGTCACTCGCGCGCTCATTCGCCGTAGCGTAACGTGCAAGACTCTCAACATGGCTTCGCTACGCTCGCTCGCGTCGTCACTCGCGCGCTCATTCGCCGTAGCGTAACGTGCAAGACTCTCAACATGGATTCGCGGCGCTCGCTCGCGTCGTCGCTCGCGCGCTCATTCGCCGTAGCGTCAAGTGGTGAAACCCTCTTCTTCGGCACTTCCGTCCAGCATGCGTTCGTACAGCGATGCGATTTCGCGCGCGTATTTCGACCAGCTGAATGCTTCGGCGCGCTTCACTCCTCGCTCCTGCCGCGCCGCCCACTCAGCCGGTTGCTCCTGACGTTCGTCGAGCAGCGCATGGATTGCCGCCGTCCACGAATCAATCTCACCGACTGCGCAGTAGGTGACGGCGTCTCCGCCGACCTCGCGAAGGGCGGCAATATCGCTGGCGACGACGGGTGTGCCGCACGCGAGCGATTCCAAGAGCGGCAGGCCGAATCCTTCACGTTCCGACGGCATGATCAGGAGGGTGCTGCGCCGGTAAATGGCCGCCAGCGTCGCGCGATCGAGGAACGGCAAAACGAGGACGGAGACGTCCAGATCTCTGGCGAGAGCGGTCTGCTCAGCCGTGAACGGACCGCCGACCCGCACGAGACGGACTCGTCGGCCCAGTGCTGAAATGATCCGAATCAGCACGTCGAGCCGTTTTCGCGGTATCGCGCTGCCAACGTGAAGAATATCGACTGACGATCGTCGAGGCCCGAGGAGCTGCGCAGCTTCGCGATCGGCGGCGGCTTCACGAACCGTGGTGAAACTTGGATGCAGGCCATTATGGACGACGCTGGTCTTGTCTTCGGAGAAGCGGGCGCGCTCGATCAGAAGGCTGCGCGTCGCCTCGGTGTCGCACGCAACGTGACCGGCCTTTCGCAGGCCGTCCAGTATCCGCCGCGTCATCGCCCGAAAGGGAGCGCTCCGAGGCTCGCGCTCGGGTTCGAGGACGCTTCGAAATGTATCCAGGTCGTGGCAGGTGACGAGCGTACGATTCGCCGGCAGCTGATGCACCAGTTGCGCGTAGCTGTGGTCGACGACATGAAATAAATCGAACCGTTCGCGCAGGCTCGACGCGACACGCGGGTAGTCCCATAGCCGGCCAGCCATCCGATCGACCCCGAATGCCAGCTTCTGCGCTGAGACACGCGACAGTCGCCTCGGAAGCAGCGGACGAATCAGGGTCACTTCCAGAGTGGCCGCATGCTCGCGACTGAGCCGATCCAACAGCATTTCCGCCACGAGATCCATGCTCGGCCATCCTTCTTCGAGGTAATCGGCAAGCAGCGCGACCCGCAAACGTTTCATCTCGCCAGTACCTCGTCGAAGAACTTCAGATGCCGTCGCGCCACGATCGGCCAGGAGAATTCCGAGCGCGCTCTCGCCAGTCCGCGGGCGGCAAGCTGCGCCCGCGTCGAGGAATCCGCGATCAATCGATCGAGGCTCTCGGTCCACTGCGCCAAATCCATCTCAGGAATAACCATGCCCGCGTCCTGCACAACGTACGGAATCTCACCACTGTCGCTCGCGACCACTGGTACTCCGCAGGCCATCGCCTCGATCAGCATCCGACCAAACTGCTCTTTCCATCGCGCTGTCGTTCGGCTCGGCGCGCACAATACGTCCATCGCGCGCAGAAAGTCGGGCATGTCACTGTGGCCGATATCACGTGCGAGTCGAACGCGTGACGGATGTTGCAGTCGAAGTGATTCGATGCGAGGCTGCAGCGCGCCACCGCCGACGAAGAGCACGTTCCATCGCACTGTCGAGTGGCTGAACGCGTGCAGAACGGTTTGGACGCCTTTTTCCTCGACAAACCGTCCGACGAACCCCACTACCGGCTCGTCCGATCTCCAGCCCAGGGTTTTCCGCATGCGGGCTCGGGCGATCGAATCAGGACGGAAAGTCTCGGTATCGACTCCGGGACTCAGCACGCGCGCGGGCTTGTTCGAGTATCCGGACCGATCGCACAGGGTTTCGTAAGTCGTCTGGCCGAATGCAATCCACGCGTCGGCGCGCCTCATGACGCGGCGCTCGACTCTATCGATTGGTAGCGGATAGCGTTTGTTGATGTTTTGAAACGTCGCTGGGACGAACCTCACCCCCGGTTGAACGCGCCGCGCGATCTGCGCAGAGGCGACGACGTAGGGCTCCTCCCATCCATGCACAACATCCCATTGGCGTCGCAAGAGTGAGCGCAGCGTGCTCCTGTACATCCTCAAGTGCGGATGCGATCCAAACCACAGGTCGATTGGAACCAAGTGGTCCGCCTCGTTGGCGATTGGTTCGAGCTCGATGAAGCGAAGGTCTCCCTGCAGCCGCGCGGGTGCCACCGCCGTCACTTCCCACTCGCCAGAACCCTGCACAGCCATCTCGTGAGCCAGTCGACGGTTCTCGGCGACGACATATGAATGACCGATTGTGAGGAGTCGTTTCAGTCGGCGTTCCCCGCAGGAACCGGCACGAGCCCGGCTGGCGGATATGGTGCGCTGCCGTCCCGGAGGCGGCGCCAGGACGCGCGCGTCTGGCGCGAGACAGGCCGGCGAGAGCGCAGCGCAGCTCCGCCGTTCGCGGCAAGCTCCGCGAGAATCCATCGTGGCCCCAATGGATCATCGATGCCCCACCGCGAACGCATGCGAAAGTACAACGCTAGTCGTGCCGGCACCAGCCACATGGCACGCCATATCGGCTCGTTGTAGAGAGCGTGGAGGCAATCATTGCGGGTGACGTATCGCAAATACCGTTGCGGTGTTCTGCCGGCCGCATCCTGCGCGTGTACCACCAGCGCGTCAGGCAAGTACACGACGCGGTAACCGCGATCGAGCAGCCTGAGGCAGTACTCTTTCTCCTCGCCATAAAAGACGAAGCTTTCGCGGTATCCCCCGAGATCGAGGAAGACAGCGCGATTCAGAAGATGCGCGAATCCGATGAAGGCGGGGACGTACCGCGGTGCGTTGCCACCACCCGGCTGCATTTCCTCCGGCCATGGCGTGCCGTCAATATTCGCCTGAGCGAAGGCGACCGCGCCCACCTGACGATCGGACTGAATGATGCGCATTGCGCGCTCAATCCCCTCGGCATTCAGCAACGCCGCATCGTCGTCAAGCAACAACACCGTGTCTGCACGCGCCGCCTTCATCAATACGTTCCGTCCGACGATGTTCCCGGGACTTCCGTCGTCCCGGATGATCCGAACCTGCCGATGCGACTTCAGAATCTCGGCAGCGGGCGTCTCCGAAGCGTCATCGAAGACCAGGATTTCAGGGTCGAGGTGCTGAACATGGCGGAGCGAGTCGACACACGTCCGCAGCGCCTGGGAACGATTGCGCGTTGTGATCCCGATCGTGAGTCGAGGTTGAGAATCGTTCATCGACTCGCCACTTCGAGCGCCGCGCGTTGACGGCAATCCGCCCTCAACGCATCAATCGTGTGCGGGAGCGCGAAGTGTGTCTCGTATGCGGCGCTGGCGCGTGCCTGTAATGCCTGCCGTGCCGCCACGTCGGCGAGCAGCTCACGCGTTCGCCGCGCCAGTCCGGCTCCGTCGGTGGCAGCCGCCATGGCAACACATCCGGCAGCCTGCCAGACGTCCTCGGTCAGCTTGCCATCGGTCGTCACGACGGCGCATCCATTAGCCAGACCGGCCATCACCGAGGTCCGCCGCGTCGTCACGCCGTCCGGATACGGCTGCACGAGGACGTCGCAGGCCTGAAGTTGAACAGAAATGTCGTGCGCAGACGCGCGACCGCAGGCAACCAGCCGGCCGGAAAGATCGGGATGAGTCGAGAGCACATTTTTGACGAAGCGATCGCTTCCGGCGCCAGTGCAGATGGCGGCGACACGACTGTCGGAGGAAAGCACGTCCATCAGAACGCGCCGAAGCAGCGGCGCGACATGGCTTCCATACGATCCAAAGTGTCCAAGCAGGTAGGTGGCGCCACCGAGCGACGTCATTCGCGCCGCTCGCACTGCCTGTTCGGCGTCCACCCGCGGGATCGCTGATGGAATCGGGAGCGTCACCGCATTTTGAATCGCATCGGGACGAAGACGGGCGAGGTACCGCCGCCACGTGTCGGTCGATAGATACAAATGCGTTGCGGCGTCGAGAAGAATCGCGGCCATCGCCCGCTGTGTGAATGCCGTGACGATGTGATCGGGACGCCAGCGAAGGTATAGGTAGGGCTCGTGAAACATGACGCGAACGTCCGTTCCCGCACGACGCTGAGCCAGGAGCCACCGGCAAAATGGAATGTTCGTGCCGCGGCGGCCAAAGACAGCGGGCACGTACTGGACAAGCAAACGGCCGCCACGATCCCCATTCAGGCGGGACGACAATTGACGACGTGAGCGCACGCCAAAGCGATCGGTGAGCGTGACGATCTCGATGCCCGCCGGGCCGCGAGCCATCGTCGGCGCCGGCGGCACATAGAGCGACACGCCATCGCCGCGCCGTCCAAGCGCTTCAGCGATCTGATACGCGTAGTCGCCTACGCCGCCGCAACCAGGTGGCAGCTCTGGTGTGACGATGTGCCAGTGAGTGTTCACGCGCGACCCACCAGGTCGAGGACCGGTTCAACGCGCTGAGACGCCTTCGCGAATACGCGCTCGAGCGCGTCGACGTGCGCGTTGAGCGACATTGCCGACGCGGCGGCGATCGCGCCGCGACTCAAACGATCGCGAAGCGCACGATTGTCGAGAACAGTCGTCAGGCCGGTGGCCAGGGCGCGAAATCCGCCTGCTGGGGGAACGAGCAGACCGCTGACGTCATGCTGAAGCCACTGACGGATGCCCCCGGTGTCGAATGCCACAGCAGGAACGCCGCGGGCCGCAGCCTCGAGACCGACGAGTCCAAATGGCTCCGGCCACACACTCGGGACCGCCAGCACTGACGCCTGCGCCAACGCAGCAAGGCGGCTCGTGGAATCCAGCCACCCGGGAAACTTCGCAGCGAGGCGCTCCCGCTCAGCCAGTCGCTGCCATTCTGCCCGTTGTGGACCGTCACCAGCCATGATCAGCCGAACAGGCCGGCCCAATTCTGCTGTCGCGCGACCGATCGCGCGCACCAGAATGTCGCCCCCTTTCAGCCTGGTCATACGCCCGAGGAACAGAACCACGTCGCTCGGTTCCGACCGGTCGGCGCCAATCGGCAGTGACGGAAACAATGGCAGCATTGCGAGCCGGTCGCGCGGCGCTCCGTGACGGACGTACTCGTCGACCATGTGCTCGCTCGCCACCACGATCGTTCGGTAACGCGCAAGCAATTGCTGTTGCGATCGCGCCCAGCGATACCCATTCACAAGCGCCGACGGCTTGAGCGCGCCGCAATGTCGGGGTCCATACAGCGCGATACAGGCAGGCCCGAGCGTGCGGGCGCAGGCGGCGCCCGAGGGGAACTCGTGCGTCTTCAAAGCGCTGATGCACGTGCCGAAGTAGGCGTGCATGAACTTGACGACCGGCCACCGGTCGAGAAGGCGCCGCTCGATCTCGAGCGGCGCCATGTTGTTCGAAAAACAGATATCCGGGCTCCACGCGTTCAGCTCGACAAATGCCGAATCGTCGTGATCGAGGCCAATGCCGACACAAGGACCATCCAAATGGTCAGTCAGCGGCGTCTTCGCGCCCCGCCGCACAAACAGCATGGCGATCGAATGTCCTCTGCTGCGAAGCGCCGGAACAATTGCCGCAAGGTACGATTCGACGCCTCCTTCCGAGTGCAGCGCGTCCTGAGCGATGAGGATCTTCATACAGGCCGTCGCGTGAGGACGATGTGCCCGTCGCGGGCGAAGAGATCCGCGCCTGGTTCGAGCGGCGCCGCGCGCAATCCGAGGGCGTCGATGGTCTCGCGAGCGTGCGCTTCGTCAATTGCCAACGACGGCCAGCATTGCGGGTGCATTTCGGCGACGATCGTCAGCCGCGAACCCATCGCCGCGATTGTTCGCCCTGCGCCTCGTAGTGCCTGAAACTCGGCACCCTGGACGTCCATGCGAATGAACGTCGGGCGAATCTTCATTTGGTCGCAAAGATCATCAATGGTGACGACTTCAACAACACGGTGCCGCGCGCGCCCACTCACGTCAACCGCCGGCGTCAAGCCGTTGACGTAAGGTGCGTCGTACTCGTAGAGGGTAGCCCGACCGCGCCGCTCTCCAGCGGCAGCCTCGAACAGGATCACGGGGGCAGCCGTGGCGTCTGCATTGAACTCGAGATGGCGTCGGGCCACTGATGCACTCGACTCTGTCGGTTCAATTGCGATCACGCGTCCGCGTGGGCCGGCAAAACGCGACTCGAGGACGGCATAGACGCCAAGAAACGATCCGACATCGAACACTACGGCTCCTGGCGTGATGTGCCGCTTGATAAATGCGAACAGCGCGCTTTCGGAAGCGTGCGGGACAAAATGCCGCACACGTGGATCGATGCGGACGATTTCGTCATGAACGCGCCATGGCATGCCGGTGCGTGCGTACAGGGTGCGGAGACCCACGGCATAGACGCGCTGCGCAGCCGCATAGGCGGGGTTTCTCATCAGTCGCTCAATCCCGCCGTTCCGCAAGACGTCGCGGGAGCGCGCGCAACGCTTGCATCCCGGTCACGGCCCAGCGCTCGAGTGACATCGGACGAGCCCACGTGGCGCGCCGTCGCGCGTGGTTGCGGAGGATTTCCGGATCCCATCGGTCGTGAAAGAGACGGCCGTTCCGAAGCACCTTCGCCTTGTATGCATCGGACAGGGTTCCAAGGGTGCTGCTTCCGACGTGACGATACGCTCCCAGGCGCTCGTACCCGCAGGTCGCCACCTTCCATCCCGCCGCGCGCACACGGAAGGCGAGATCCGCTTCATCCCACTCCGTCGGGACGAATGCCTCGTCAAGCATCCCGACCCGTTGAAGGCAGTCGCGCCGGATCACCCACGGCCTGATCGTGCTGTCGACTTCCTGAATCCTCACCCAATTCCACGGAAAGCGACCAATCGTGCTGCGAAGCCGCCGCCAATCCTGTAAGTCCTCCCACCGTTCGATCGGCTCGCGCACCGGGAACATGTCGAGCCCGCGGCTCAATCCAAGAAGTCCGACATCGCGATGGCGATTGAAGATTTCCGTCAGCTCCGCGACGAGCCAGCGCGCCTTCAGAAACATGTCGTCCTGCCACGCCATCAGCAGCGCTCCGCGCGCGATGCGAAATCCCGCGTTCGTGCACCGCAGCTCATGCGCGTCATCCATGTGGATCCATTGAAAGTGCGCACGGCCCCATTCGCTCTCGGAGACCTCTCTGAGGAAGGACTGCGTGCCGTCTCGACAGCCGTCCTCGACAACAACGACTTCGATCGGAGCCGTGCCGGCGACGGTCTGCCAGCTTTCAAGAGCGCGCCGGAGGATGGCCTCGTTGTTGAACGTGGGGATGATCACGGACAGCGCAATCGGCTCAGGAACCACTGTTAGTCTCAGCTCGTTTTGATCTAAATCAGCCAGGCTTTTGTCCAAAGGCGAGAAGGTTCAGCGCCAGCGGCGTGTCGACGCCGCGTGGCACGAAGCGTCCGACGTGGTAGAGCGATCGACGGAACAGGTTTGAGATGACGTCGCGGTGGTCGCGCGCCGAGGGAAGCTCGGGCGGCGCGATATCAACGGTTACCGAGCGGAGACCCACGCGCTCCAGCGCCCCCTGCAGCGCTGAAGGCGAGAAGTGATTGACGTGCACGAGATTGTCTGCGAGGCGTGGGCGGTACCCTCGATGCACACGCGCGCGAACTCGTTCCTTCACACGTTGCGCCGGCCCAGACGGCACTTTTACCGCGAGCCAGCCTCCGGGTTCGAGCGCGCCACCCACACGAGACAAAAGCGTCAAGGGCTCAGGGACGTGTTCGAGCACGTCAATCAATGTGACCGCGCCATAACTCCCCTCCGAGAGCGGCAGTCGATCGACGTTGACGGCATGGACCGGCAGGCCGGTCCGCGTCGCGGCAAACGCTGCGGTGCGCGGATTGAGCTCGATTCCCTCGGGCTGCCATCCTGCGCGGCGTGCGAGGTGCATGAATCGTCCCGCGTGCGCGCCGATGTCGAGGAGGCGCCGCCCGGCCGCGGTCCGCTCGGAAAGACCGTTGAGAATCGTTCGAAAGATGAAATCCTTGTAGTCGCTCTCGAATTCCTGCTGGACCCACTCTGGAGACCAGAGCTGGTCGTACAGCAAATCGAAGAACCCCGGCAGCGCGGGCACGCGTTCGGGCTGCGTAAACCCGCAGCGTGAACATCGGACGAACCATACGGTTTCGCCGGAATACTCCGCAAGCGTCGGGTGCTGATCACGATAGAGCTCGAGATCGAGAATCGCGTCGTGCTCACGCGCGAACGTGCTGGAGCCGCATACCCAGCATGCCGGGATTGCCACAAACCCGGCGTGCATCACGATGTCGACGTGTCAGCAATCTCGCGCGACATGTCGTCCCAGCTTCGCGTGCGCAACTGCGCTCCAAACGCTCGCGTGCGGCGCCTGAATTCCTCCGCCTCCGCGCGCCATCGTCGAAACCTCGTGCACAGTTCCGCGGCGCTGTCACAGTCGTCGAGGAGCAGCTCCCTGACCTCGGGAGGGAATCGTTCGGCTATGCCTGCGGCGCTCGAGACAATGGCGGGAACACCGGAGCAAATCGCTTCATGCACGGCGAGACCATACGCCTCGTAACGCGCAGGATGCACCACCAAATCGGCAGCAGCCATCAGAGTCGACATGTCCGACCGGTAGCCCAGGAAGGTCATACGAGCTGACATTCCGTCGCGATCCGCAAGCGCGCGCCAGCGTCCAAGTTCCGCCCCGGCGCCCGCGATGAGCAGGTGCGCGTCCCATTGCGAGGTACGACACATCGTCTTCCATGCGGCATACAGCGTGTCGAAGCCTTTTCGCCGATCGCCGAGCGCTCCCGCGAACAGAACTAGCGGAATGGATGGATCGCGATCGATTGCCATCTTTGCCCTGCCGGGCTCGCCTCGATCGTTAAACCGGGTTGCATCGATGCCGTAATACACGCGGCGTACTCGTCGCGGGTCGACACCGATGCGCACGACGTCCTGCACCGTGCGATCGCTGTTGCACACTACCAGGCGCGCCTGCGTCAGGGCGCGCCGTTCGGCGGCCAGGTAGCGTCGATGGCGGGCGGCGACGAGCGGACCGTTCAGCGCACCTACTGCGAACGGCTCGTACGCCGCGTGCACGTAGTGGACCCACGTCACGTCCCCGCCGTCGAGATTGCCGCCGTTGGCAACCACACGGCCGCCGCAGTTGCGAACCGCACGCGCGTGCCGAGTCGCAATTGTCGTCAGCAACGGTTCACCGAGGCTGTGCATACCAAACGGACGCGGCACGCGATGGACATGAATCTGGGGCAACCCGGCGAGGTCCGGTGACACGCGATGCGCAACAAGATGAACGGGCCCGTTCGACCGTCGCGCAAGAAAGGATGCAAGGGCATGGTTCGCCGTGTCCATCCCGCCGAGAGGGACAAAGTCACCGGAAGCTAATAGCCACGGGGTCATCGCCGGGCCACACGCACGCGATCGACGCCGACCAGGCCGTGCAGCGCACCGGCCAGAAACCAGAACTGAAGGCCGATCTGCGTCACGAAAGGTGTGAAGGTGAAGATGAGCGCGGCCGTCCCGAGATTTGCCGCGAGCACCACCGACGCGCACGCGCGAACTCGCGCGTCAGGATGACTCCCCGCCACACGAGCGTCGGTCATCAGGGTGACGACCAGCGCACCAATGTAGAGCAACAGGAGTGCAACGCCGCCGTCAATCGCCCAACCGGCAACCTGAATCTCAACCCACAGCGGCTCGGCGCCCGGCTTGGCGCTATTGCCGAAGTACACCGCAATCATCCCCCAACGCCCGAGCCCGGCACCCATCGGATACTTCTGCAGCAGCTCGCCGAACGTGTACGACAGTTGTCCACCTCGGGATCCCGCATAGAGCGCCAGCGGATCCTGCGCAAAGAGTGTAAACGTTCGCTCGGCGATGCTCTCGCCGCCGAGAACGAGCGCGAACGAGAAGGTTGCGATGACGATCGCAACCGCAGCGCCACCGAAGACCATGGCACGCGATCGTCGTTCCTGCATCAGTAGAAGAGAGAAGTACGACGCGAGCATCAGCACCGAGACCACGAGCGACACGCGCACCTGACTCAAGTAGATCGCGGCGATCCCGGCAAATGAACCGGCGAGGGCCGCCACGCGCTTCCACCACGCAATTGCGCTCGTCGCAAAAACGAGTCCGAGCAGCGCCGCGTACATTCCAGGACCTGCGACGGCGCCTGGTGTATCGAACAGACCCGGAGGACGGACGATCGTTCGCCCATCGGGTCCGCGATACGTGACGGTGCCAAGCCCATAGACGGACTCGGTCATCACCCGCGACATCTCCGGAGGCATCCAGCGCCCTGGATCGTAGACCTGGAGCACGCCGACCACCGCGTTGAGGCCGTTGCAGATCAACAGCAGCGCCATCAATCGCGCCAGTCGCTCCGGTGTACGTACGAACGTGCCGGCCCAGAAGATTGGCGCGATCACGGAGAGATACAAGACGAACTGCGCCAGGCCAGCGAAGGTCGATGCGGTAAGCGGATGAAAGAACATGACGACGACGTAAGCCATCGCCGCGAAGATCCAGGGCTGCGCCGGGTGTGAACGAGAGCCCTTCGCCACGGCACTCGCCCACCACAGCAGCGTCGCAAAAGAAATGACGAACGATGCGATACGGATGTACAAGCGGAACGGTTGCGTGCCGGGAAAATAAAGCAGCGCGGGAATTAGGGTCTGGCTGATGACGAAGAATTCCGGGAATCCCCACCGCTCCCTGGGCTGAATGGACGGCGGCGGCGAAGAGGTCGCGACGCCATTGGCGAGAGCCACCGAGGGCGTCATGCGGATTGCGCGACCGCGGAACGAAAGGCGATGGTTTCAAACACCTGTCCAAGCTGTGACGCCACTGCCGCGGGCGCGAATCGGGTGCGGGCGGTGTCCCGAGCACGTTGCCCGATGGCCGCGCGGAGCGCAGGATTGGTTGCGAGGTTCTGGATCGCGTCCGCAAGAACGCCGACCGCTCCGGTCGCGGCAACAAGTGCATCGTGGCCGTGAGCAACCAGCTCGGCTGCGCCGCCCTCGCCGGTCGTGACCACCGGTCTTCCGCACGCCATTGCTTCAGCGATTACTAAACCGAAAGGTTCCGGTTCAGTGCTGGCATGGACGATGACGTCGAGCGCTCGCATGGCTGGCGCCGGTTCGACGAAACCTGTCAATCCGACGCAGCCGTCGAGGTCACGAGAATCGATCATTGTCTGCAGCTCGCGTCGGGTGAACTGGCTGTTCGGAGTGTCGTAGATCGGTCCACCGATGATGTAGCCGCGAATCGAGCTCCCTAATGCGAGCTGCTGCATCGCGTCGAGAAATACCTCATGGCCCTTCCACCGCGCGTAAGTAGCGACGAGTCCGACGCGAGTCACTCCGGATGGTGCGGCGGGCAGTCCGGCCAGTCGATCCAAATCGAGGCGCGTCCCCGTTGGAGCGAAGACATCCAAATCAACAGGGTTGGCGACGACGTGGACATCAGACTTCGGACCGATACTGCACGCGACGTCTCTGGCCACACTCGCGGAGTTCGCGACGATCGCCGAACAGCGCGACGCATATCGCCGCAACAGCCATCGTGTGAGTTTGCGCCGCGATATGTACTCGTGGAGATGCCACACCAGCCCGGCCTGACGCGCTCCGAGTCGGGCGCCAAGCACGTGCGCCTTCAACCCGTTGGTATGAATGACGTGGGGGTGAAACTCGGAGATTACGCGGCGGAGGCGCGACTCGTAGGCAGGCAAAGCCGCCGCCGTTCCGCACAGCTTGATGCCGAGTGCAACCTGCGATCCCGTGCGCCACCCGTCCTGCACTGCCGCCCACTCACCCAACTGAGACAACGCGGCCGGCATCGGAACAACCGAACAGACTGTGCGCGTCTGATTCAGGGAGGCGCGCAGCGGACCATCACCCGGGAGAACGATCTGAAATTGCCAGTCGGGGTGCAAGCGTTCGAGCGCCGTCACCATCCGAAGCAGCGCGACTTCCGACCCGCCGAGTTGATCCGACACGCTGAGACAGCTGATCCGCATGTTCACCGCCGCTTGCGGGCGAGGAGCAGCACGTTGTCGGACATCGCCCGGCGAAAGACTCGCGAAAACAGTCGCGGATACCGCGCACTCGAGAGCGGCATCCGTCCAACGCAGGTGAACTCGATCGCGACGTCGCACAGACCGTTGTCGCCTGCAATTCTGGAGAGATCCGTGTCAAGCAGCGCTGTCTGGTGCGCCGGGTAGTTGCGCACCCCAAACGCCGAGAAGTGTCCTTTCAGCACCAGCGCGCCAAGGCTGACCAGACTTCGTTGATTCGGCGTGGTGACGACAATCCAGCCGCCCGGTTTGATAATTCGGACCAGTTCACGAATGAACGCTCGAGGATTCTCCAGGTGCTCGATGGTTTCGATCGAGATCGCCACGTCCGCCGACGCGTCCGGCACCGGAATCGGATCACGATTCAAGTCCGCGTGCATGAACGCCGTGCCCTTCGAGAGCTCGTCGTAGTGAACGGCGTCTACGCCGACGTACGATTCGAGCATGTCGCCAAGGAACGGGCGCAGACGTCCCGTGCCGCAGCCGACATCGACGATGCGCCCGTGCGCGTGCCGGCGACGCAGTGCGCTCGCCGCAGCGGCATAGATCACATCGTCGCTCGCGCCCAATGTTTGCCGGGCCCGGCTCTCGAGCGCGAGGTCGGGTGCACTCGTCATGCGGCAGTCGGCATCCCAATCGAGGAAACGGCGTTGGATAGTTGTGTCAGCGCATGCGACGGATCGCACAACGCCGAAGCGCGCCCCCGACCGGCAGCCCCTAGCGAGTCCCGCAGTGCGCGATCGGACACAATCGAGCGGAGAGCGTTCACCAGAGCGGCGGGATCGTGCGGCGCGACAAGAAGGCCGCACGAATCATCGACGATCTCGGACGCACCCCCCATGTTCGTCGTGACGACTGGCACGCCTGATCGGAGTGCCTCCGCAAAAATGATCCCAAAAGGCTCCGGTTGGACGTTCGGCTGCGCAAGCACGTCGGCGCCAGCAAGTAGTCGATCCACATCCCCTCGTTCACCAAGGAGCGTCACCCGCGACTCGAGACCGAGCTTCCGAACTTCATCGGCGACCGCCGCTGCATGCGCGCGTTCACCCGCACGTTGCGCACCGCCGGCAATCCACAGCAGCCATGGAAGTGCGCTCAAGCTCGAGAGCGCACGCACCAGTTCCAGGTGCCCTTTCCATGCTTCCATCCGGCTGGCCGCGAGAATCACGACCGTGTCGTCGCCGGCACCCAGCTCGCGGCGCATCTCGATGCGCCCCTGCGCAGTTGGGGTTACCAGACTCACCGGGCAATAGATGACGCGACGGGGTGCGTGCGGCTGGAGGAAGTGCGCCGTCGTCGCGGTCCATTTGCTGTTGCAGATCACGAGATCGGCACCAGCGGCGCGGCACGCGCGCTCGACGAGCGGCGTGCCGGTTGCGCGGTCGTGCTGCCAGAGGATGACGGGAATCCCGCAGCCACGCGCGACACCGGCAAAGATCGCGTGCGACCACGGAGCATGACAGACGACCGCCGCGTAACGGACGCGGCGCAGCAGGTTGCGAAGGTGATGCCGCGCGCGAAGAACCGATGACGGATGGCTGAGGCGCACGTCGCCGAAGAAATGCACCGCGGCGCGACGATCGCGAAGTTCGGAAAGCAGGCGCCCGTCGGTGGCGACGAGGAATTCAAAAGCCGCTCCTCCACACTCCGCGAATGTCGTGAGCATCCGCTCGATGCCGCCAAACAGCCGGCCGTTCGCGACGTGGAGAATCGTCACCACGGCCTAAAAGAACCTTTGGGGAACGACGATCGTGTCGTTCGGCTGGACGAGATCGGTCAATTTCGCCTTGATCTCGACCAACCTGCCGTTGACCATCCGCTGAATCTTGGTGCGGCTCACGGCTCCCCGTTCGGTGACGCCGCCGGCCATGGCAATCGCTTTCTGAACCGTAGTCTCACCTTCGAGCACGTAGGTGTTCGGGGTTCGAACGAAGCCGTTCACGATGAATGTCTGCGCCTTTGGAACATTCACCGTGTCTCCATCACGCAAGAGAATCTGTTGAGCGCGGCCGTTCCGAAGATCGTCCATCGTGATGCGTTCCGCTGCGGGCGCTTTCGACGGATCGAGCGGACCCTGTGCCGTCTGGCCGGCGGGTTTGCGATAGATTTCGATGTAGGAACCCGCTTCAGGCGTAGGCGAGCCGGCCTGCGCGAGCACATCCATGATCGTCATCGCCCCCTTCAGCGGCACCGCGCCGGGCGCACGAACCTGTCCATTCACATAGACAACCTGGCTGCGGTACGTCTCGACTTCAATGTTCACCTGCGGATTGACGAGGAACCCGTCAGGCGGTCCGAGGCGCTTCTTCAGGTCCGCGGTGATCTGACGCACGGCGAGACCGCCGGCCTTGATACGGCCGACAAGTGGAAAATCAAACGTCCCATCGCTGTCGACGGTAACGGTCTTGGTCAACGTCGGCTCATCGAACACCGTGATCGCCAGACGGTCCTGCGGGCCGACGATATATTCAGCCGCAAGCGCCGGGTTTGACGCCTGGAGCCACAACAGAAGAATCAGAAGCGTCGACATATCTCAGGTTCCATAGGTGAGTGACGCAAACAGCCGGTCTCTCTCATAGCGACGATCGGGGAGATCGCTGCGGCGGCGGTTGTGTTCCCAGGTGAACCCGACGCGGAACTGCGAATGGAATCGATAGCCCACGCCGGCGCCGAAGGTTTCCACGCGATCGGTTCGACGTTCTCCGGGCGTGCCGCTGGTCCGGTATCCGAGCGACTGTCGACCGCCAAACCCCTGGACCTCGAAGGGGCCGACAAGTTGATGCGTGACGGTCAACCGTCCTCCTGTCGAAAGGTAGTACGGTTCGAGATCCTCGTATGAATACTGCACGTCGCGCGTGAGATCCAGATCGAACTTCGTCCGCGCGAGCAGCGTGTAGCCGGCCAGGACCTGAGCGATGACGCCGCTGTAATCGGGCAGAGCGGCATCGATGGTTTCGAAATGCCGGTATCCCACCATTACGGTACCGCGAATGAGCGAGGTGGGATCGAACTGGAGGCTGGGGGTAATACGGAATGTGTCGGCATCGCGCTCGGGCTCGGAATCAAATCGATCGCGTTGCACCGATGCCGTCATGTTCAATGTCGTCAATGGTGTCAGCGCAAGCTGGACGCCGCCTTCGACGCTGTCGGCGCGCGAGTTGAGATTGTGAGCCAGGTCTGCGCCGTCGAACTCCGTCCCCTCGTCGAAGTCGAGATCGAATCGACGCGCGCTGACGACCAGCGTCGTCCGTGATGCGACAGCGATACGGGTACCACCTGTGATCGTTCGCTGCGTACGCGGCGCTCTGGCGTCGAGCTCCGCGTTCAAACGATCCTTGGTCGAGATCCACCCGGTCGAGATGAACGGCTGCAGGTGACCGAGGTTCGCATCCAGCCCCACCTCGGATCCGAAATTCACCGATTCTTCGTCCTTGAACTTCCTGAAATAAACGAAATCGGTGTTGGCGCCGTAGGAGAACGTCAGGCGTCCGGCACGCACACGCGCAACAATGCGAGGCACGATGGTCGCGGTGAAGTCGTCCTGCGAGTGGTCCGCGGAGTTGAACACATTCGAATCAGTACCGAGGTTGGTAATCGACAGCGACGGGCGGAGGCCGAGCGGGCCGGCGTGAATCGGCATCGACTCAATGGCTTCCGGCGGCTGCGTCTGCGCGCCGGCTGCCGTCGCAGACAGGAACAGATACACCGCACACGCCAAAACAATGCGGGCGGGAGCCGGATTGATGATCATCATTCGCGAGGCTTCAACCGCGTGATGCCGAGTTGACGCGTCTTTCGGTAGAGGTTGGCGCGTTCGATGCCGAGGATCCGTGCCGCGTCGGTCATGCGCCAGCCCGACGATTCCAGAACACTCGCGATGTAATCTCGCTCGAACGTCTGACGCGCCTCGCGGAGACTGGTGAATGCGGTACTGGCGCCGCGCGGGTGTGTCTCCAGCTGTTGCAGATCCGCCAGCACATCTTCCTGCCGAATGACTCCTCCCCCGCATCGATCGACGAGCCGTGCAAGCGATCCGCGAAGTTCGTCGAGATTGCCGGCCCAGCGGAGCGCGGCGAGTGCGGTCCGAGCCGCCGGGGCAAGCGTGCAATGAACCTGACGCAAGCGACAGATCTCGGTCAGCGCCGCATCAATGACCGCCGGAAGATCGACTGCGCGATCGCGGAGTGGCGGAACGTCGACACGCAACCGCTGGAGCCGGCGATACAACTCGGCTCTGAAGCGCCGCTGATGAACATCTGCTTCGAGTGAGGGCGCGGCCGACGCCATGACGCGAAATCTGACTGCCGCCATCGTCCTGCGCACGCGCAACTCGCCATCGCGAAGAAGCCTCGACATCCTGAGTTGCGCCGCCGCAGGCATTTCACTCACGTCACTCAGCAGCAGTGTCCCTCGACCAACTTCCGCAAGGGCGCTGCCGCCAAGCGCGACTTCGTAATCGACACGCGGCTGCCGTTCGGTCCCGAACAGACGATGCAGGACGACGCCGTGATCGTCGGCGCAGTCGATGGTGATGAACGGTTCCGCGGCGCGGGGACTCGCTTGATGGATTGAGCGCGCGATTCGCTCAGGACAGAACCCGGCTTCGGCAACGATGAGGACCGAATCGTCGGAGTCGGCGGCGCGGCGCGCCACGTCGGCGGCTCGCTGGACCGATGGTGCTGCCCCAATCAATTCGGCCGGCAGCGGTACTGTCCCGCGAAAACGAACGCTTGGTTGATGGTGCATGGGAGTAGGTCGGCGCAGCTTCGCCCTGTCAGTCACACCGGTTCTGAATGACCGGGTGCCGGGCAGTGGAAACACGGATTAACGCGGGGAGGCGACGCTATCCTGCCAGTACTCATCAGCTGTGTCAATAGAGACACAGACGATGTGTTGTGAAAGACACCGCACCCCGGGCTCTACTGCAGAACCATGCAGAATCTGATCTCACCGCGATACGGCACGGCAGGCGCGATCACGGGCGGGAGCCGAATAGGCCCAGATGCCGGGCACAGGATTCCCACCGGCCTCGTTTGGGTCGATCAGCACCGAGGCAAAATCAATGCGGCTGTATTCGAAATGATCAGCAACGGACCTGACCACCTGGCCATCTCGCATCGTCGTGTCCGTCCACACCGCCGCCGACTCACAGAAGCAGCGGCGAAGGGCAGCGGTCAACGCTGCTCGTTGCACATCTGGTTCAGTCCCGGTGCCGAGTGTGCCCAGCATTGGTGTCGCACTGCCGGGCCAGAGGTACGCGAACGGTGGAGTCCAGCCGCTCGTGAACCAGCAGGTCGAGGGTGACGCACTCGCAAACGCAGCGCGCGCGTGACTGTAATTCTCGCGACCACGTCGTATCTGCTCGGTGAGGAGCCATCCGTTTGCCGCCAGCACAATCGCCGCGGCGGCGAAGATGGTGCGGCTGTGACAGCGTAGTGCCAGCAGCGCCACCGGGATGGGCCAAAGCACGTAGAACTTGACGTAGGCGTATTGCTGATTGCGAATGACCGGGAGCGCCAGAAGGACGACGGCCGCTGCGAGCACCGACCACTGACGATCGCGAACACCTCGGAGGAAGAGCACGCCCGTCACGAGCAGCCCGACAAGCAGTAAAACAACGTTGACGACCGCGGTGCGATCGCCGCGGCCGACCGACGACTGCAACGCCCTCAACCCGCCGTAGTTGTCCAGCGCGACGATCCCTTGTGGTGGTCCTGCCAGTACGGCGGCCGCATACTTCAGCGGCGATGCCGCCGCCATCATCGAACGCATCAAAGGATTGTGCTCGCCACGAACGACCGTCGCCGCAGCCGCGATCGCCGATGTGCCTCTCCCGACTTCGACCGCGGCCATTGCCATCATCACGGCGAGAACGGCGATGCCAGTCGCCAAGACGAGGCGGCGGCGAGTGATGGTTTTTGTCGACACCACGAGCGGCACCATGCCAAGCGCAAGAATCACACCCTGGTAGATCATCGACGCGATCGCAATCGCGGCGATGGCGCCGTATGCCGCTCTGGCACCGTGTTGGCTGTCATCGCGGCAGGCCCGCGCATAAGCGAGACCGGCAGCCGCGATCGCCGCTGCGACCGGCGGTTCCGCCACGTCGGTGAACAGGATCAGAAAGGGCCCGCAGCTCCCGGCGAGAAACAGGGCGGCCGCGCGGCGTGAGTTATCACCACATTCGGATCGGAGCCAGGCGCGAAGCGCGACAAGAAATACGATCCCTGAGGCGATCGACGACACAAGGAGAGCGCGCAGCGTTGATTCGGCGTCGCCGGCCACGCCAATCGCCAACAACAAACGAATCCACACATTCGCCAACGGCGGAAACAGGAGCCAACGCGGCTCGCCCGGTTGAATGCGGCTCGACAGGATGGCGGGAAGGTGTCGAACGCCGTCGCCGAGGAACTCACGCCGCATCGCACCGGCGAGTATCAGCAGTGCGGCGATCGCCAGCAGTACGAGCTGGTCGGCCGCAAGGCGATGTCTCGTGTCCGACGGGGTCCGCGTGACTCTGCTCAGCGCGTTCCCCCGCGCAGGCCGCGAACGAGCCGCAATGCCCATCGCGCTGGCCGGCCAATCTGATGCGCAAACGATCGTTGGCGTTTCAACAACCCGCCCGGAAAACGGCGATCGAACGTGTCCTGATCGGCTTCGCGATCGCGAACGAGCGAAGCGGGATGGCGAAACGGTTCTTTCAATGGTTTTATCGGCCGGTTCGACAAATCACCGAGGTCATGGGTATGCGAGGCGAGAGGCCCTGACCCAATATTCGCGACGAGATTGACTGCCGGATGGATCGAAAGGCCGTGAGTCATGCAGGCGTAATACCAGGCGTAGTCCCAGGAAACCATCCGGCCGGCTGACTGTTCTCGATGAAGCACATCGAACGTTGACATCCAGTAGCTGCGCTCGTCGTCGCTGTCGAAGAGCCGGCGCGCCGCCGGCTGAGTGCGAAAATGCGGCCACGACGTCATTTCGGGATCGAACAGCCGCCAGGCGCGCCGCCACGTTGCCCAGCCCCACGCCAGCGGGTACTTCGAGAAGAAGTAGGAGTCTTCACCGGGAGGCTCACCGCGATAGCACTCACCGCTCACGTGCACAATTCGCGGGTCACCGCGATACCGATCGATCATCGACGCGCAGAATCTGAAAAAATGCGGATGCGGTAAGCAATCGTCCTCGAGGACAATCGCCGCCTCGGATTCTCTGAAGACCCAATCAAGAGCCGAAATCATCCGGCGATTCAGCCCGAGGTTGCTCTCGCTGAAATCGTGAGCCACCTCGCACGGCCAATCGATGTTGTCTACCACCGCGCGCGTCTCATCGCACGCCTTCCGATCGTTCGCCGATGCCGGACCATCCGCGGCGATGAACAGTCGTCGCGGCTGTGCTGCCGCAATTGTTTCAAACACACGACCGGTGGCCTCGGGTCGACGATGAATCACAAGCAGGACTGGGAGATCGAGGTTCACACGACTGGTCTCACACCTGCGATGGCCGAGAGGAATGCTTCCGCGACCGCGGCGGTCCCGTAGTTCTGCGCCCGGGCCCGGCACGCCCTCGATTTCGCGCGCCATTTCTCGTCGTCGGACAAGAGCGCGGTGACCGCCTTGACGAAACGTCGTCGATAAAACCAGCTTCGTGGACGGCCGTCGATCAACACACCGGCGTCGCCGACCGTCGTTGTCAACGCGAAGGCATTCGTCGTCACCGGCACGGCCCCGGCCGCCATGCATTCGGCCGCCGCGATGCAGAATCCCTCTTCGAAGATGCAAGGATAGGCGAGCACTCGCGCGCGACGCTGTTCGGCAATCAACCTCGATCGATCGACGTGGCCCAGATACTCGACACCGGGCGTTCGTGCGAAGAAGCGCATGAATGCCTCTTTCGCTGGCGCTCTTCCCCATAACGTGAAGTCGGACGTAATCACCAGCGTCGCGTCCTTGACGCGCGTGCGAATCGCAGGAAAGAGATCTTTCAGGTAGTAGAGCCCGCGATCGGGAACGGAGCAATACAACAGCACCGGTCGGCGCGCTTCGTCCGGCGCGATGTAGTCCTCGATCGCTATCGGCGGAGGAAGAATACCCATGTCGGGAACAGAGACGACCGCTTGCAGACTGGTTCGCATGAACGGCGACAGCGCAAGACTTTTCGTGCACCACCCGATGCACCGAGCGATCATTTGCCGATCGGGCACATGAACATCGGTGGCGAGGAACACTCGCTCTGACCCAGCGTTCCCCACCGCATCGCTCCACTGCTTGACGAGGACCGTGACATCCGGATCGTGTGCGCGCGGCGCATGGATCGGCTGATAGTGAACGCGGTTGTGCTCCTCTGCGGCGCTTCGCGTCGCCACCGTGACATCGATACCCCGTGCGGCCAGAGCCTCCGACAGCACCACGACCATCGCTTCAGTACCGCCGACCCCGAGGGTGTGATGCTTGGTGCCGGAGAACCCCGGATCAAAATCGCAGACGAACAGGATCGAGTGTGGTTGATCCCCGGTCATACGCTGCGAAGCAGCCGTTGAAACGCGCCGCCGGCGCCTTCCAGCGCCTCCCACGATCCCTCCTCGACCAGGCGACCATGCTCCAGGACGATGAGCTTGTCGGCTTCCCGAATCGTCGAGAGCCGATGCGCAATGACGATCGTGGTGCGGCCTCGCGAGGCGTTCAACAGCGCTTGCTGAACGAGTTGCTCGGAAACAGAGTCGAGATGTGACGTCGCTTCGTCGAGAATCAGAATCGACGGATCGCGAATGACGGCACGGGCGATGGCGATCCGCTGACGCTGCCCGCCAGAGACCATCGCCCCGCGCTCTCCGACCAGCGTCTCCAACCCTTGCGGCAGTTGCGCGACGACGTCGGACAGGTTCGCCACGTCAATCGCGCGCTGGAGCGCCGCCGGCGTTGCGCGGTCAAAGCCATAGACGATGTTCTCGCGGAGCGTGCCGTGAAAGAGAAACGCGTCCTGCTCAACGAGCGCGGTCGCGCGGTGCCAGCTCTCCGGTGAGTACTCCCAGTAGTCCACGCCATCGACGGTGATGCTCCCGTGCGTCGGGGCGCGAAACCGAAGGAGCAGCGCGGCAAGCGTCGATTTTCCCGAGCCGCTCGATCCAACAATCGCAACCGTCTGCCCGGTTGGCACGGAAAACTCGACGCCCTGCAGCGCCGTCGCGCCATTCGGGTATGTGTAACTGACACGTTCGAAGCGCACGGCATCGCGCACCGGCGTATACACCCGGGTGCCAAACGGTCGTTCCGGATACACCGGCGTGTCGAGCCAGACCTGCACTTCCCGCACCCCACCCGCGAGATACAGCAGGTGCCCTTGAAGGCCATAGAGCTGGTTGAGCAGTGGAAGCAGCCGTAACAGCATGAATCCATAGGCAAGCAGGTAGCTGCTCAGCATGTGACCTGTACGCACGAAGAAGATATAGGCGCAGCAGACAATGAGCATCGCTCCGACGACGGCGAGCGTCTCGGTGAGCGGAAAGAGCAGCGATGACGCCTGTGTGCTTCGCTCCTCCGCGCGCGCCTGCGACGTGCTGAGGTCATGAAAGTCGGCGATCACCTGCGCCTGGGAGTTGGTCGCGCGAACGATACGGACACCCGCGAACGACTGAGTCAAGAGCGCGGCGATGCGATGATTGAGTTCCGTCAACTCGACGCCTGCGATCGTAATCCGCCGATAGACGAACGCCAGGACGCTGCCAATCGCGCCGGCAAGGGCCATCACGAGCAGCGTCAACTGCCACGAGATGTAGAACAGCGCGCACAGATAGAAGAGGCCGATTGACGCCCGCTGGAGCGTCGCGACGAGCACGTCAATGGCCAGCGTGACGCGATACGTTTCAACCAGGAAGACGTTGGCGATTTCGCCGCCGGGAGAACGATCGAAGACATCGAGATCGGCGGTGTGCAAGCGGCGGAAGAGGGCATCCCGCAACGTCGTCGAGATGTGCTTCTTCAAATCCGCGGCGAGCACCTGCGACACGTAGGCGGCAACGTTCTTCGCCGCAATCGCGACAACGATCGCAGCGCAGATCACGGCGACGTAAAAGGCTGCGGAATGGCCGGGCAGCTGATGTTCGAGCCATTGCAGCGGCCGCATCGGGGTTGCGTTCTCGCCACCGAGAAGCAGCGACAAGAGAGGAACCAGCAAGCCGACGCCGGCTCCTTCGAACACCATCACGAACAGCGAGCTCGCCAGCACTGCGGCCAGCCGACTGCGCTCCGACTCGAGATAAGGACGGAGCCTTCGGACGACCAGCGCGAATTCCCTGAAATGGTGGAGGTTCAACCATCGTTAGGATACGGCATTCGTGCTGTCGAAGGTACAGCGGATGATGTCGTCCTCGATCTCAACGTCCGACCCCGGCCGCTCACGCGCAATCCAGGAGCGCAGCTCGGACAGCGTCGGATATCCGGCGCTGCCGTCGAACAGCCTCGCATCGTCGATCAAGACGACATGTCCACGGACACGATGCGCCAACAGGGACGTGAGTTCGTGCCGCACCGGGCTGTCGTCATGGCTACGGGCGGTGTGACCGCCCATGAAGTGTCCGTCGAGCCAGAAGAGGGCGGGATCACGGATTTGCTGCAAGACGCGAGGCAATACGATCGCGCTATCGCCAAGCAGTAATTCGATACGCGGGTCGCCCGCAAAGCGGCGCACGGCATTGGTGTGAATCTCCGGCGACATCTCGATTGAAATGACGCGGTGGAAATGCGAACGCATCGCGTCGACCATCTCGCCGGTAAATGTGCCGGTTTCAACAAACGTGGTGAATCTTCGTGATCGTTGATACTGCAGGATCGCCAGCTGCTTGACGACATGTGGTGGCGGGAGCGGTCGCCCGCGCATCCGCCACTGAAGGGCGACGCGCCGACGGGTGAAGCCGATGAGTGCTGGGGATGTCGACCATCGCCGCCAGCGCTCGCGGAGTGAGTCGCTCATGGCGCTCGACGAGCGGCGTCGATGATGACCGTCAGCGTCCGCTCGGAAACGCGGGCAAGGGTGTAGTCACGGGCAACATCGGCCGCTCCATCAGCCAGCCGCTGACACAGCTCAGGATTGGATCGGAGCCGGTTGATGGCGGCAACCAGCGCCGCGGCGTCATGCTTCGGCACGATCAGGGCGCTTTTTTCGTGTCGGAGCGCATCCCCCGCCACGCCGACCTGCGTGCACACGATTGGCAGTCGCGACGCCATTGCTTCGACGATTGCTCGACTGAATCCCTCGTACAAGCTCGGAAAAATAAAGATGTCTGAGTCTCGATACAGTGCGGCGAGTGCCGCCTGATCGACCCGCGGAAGCACCCGAACCTGCTGTCGCAGCTCCAGCGGAAATTCCGATTGAACCTGCCGTTCACCGGTGAGCGTGCCGGCACAGACTAAGCGCAGGCTCGCATCCGTACTCAACAGCGTCGTCGCGGCATCTTTGAGATACCGGATGCCTTTCATCGGCAGCCATTGGCCGACGAACAGCAGGGTCTGAATAGGGCGTCGAGCGCGGGGGGCCACGAAGAACTCGGGCGGCACGCCATGCGCGAGGACGTGTTCGTTGCCGGTCTCCGTCCAGCGTTTGGCCTTCAGGTATTCCGCTTCGGCGCGATTTAGACAGACCACACCCGCGGCCGTCCGGCACGCAGTCTTGAGAAGCACAGGCATCACGACTTCCTGGAGCACTCGGTAGCGCCACGACAGACGGCCGCCGCTCCTCTCCATTTCGCCTCTCAGCTCGCTGTGATACAGCGGCTCGACACCGTGGAACATCACCAGCGCCCGCGGGCGTCCACGCGTGAGGAGCGTCGCGAGCCAACCCGAATAACTGTGGAACAATACGAGATCGAACTCACGGCGACGCCCGCGGAGCCACGAAGCGATTGCGATCGGATACACCAGCGGAGTCCATCTGCCGCTGAGTCCTGCCACCCGAGGAAAATCCGATGGGGCGACGATCGTCACAGAATGATGGTGCTCGGCCAGCGCATGAGCGAGCGTTTGATACCCGATAAAGACGGCCGATTGCTGATCCTTTGGTGTCTGGATGACCACCGCAAGTCGCAACGGTCTTTCACTCACGGATGCGCTCCAGGGTCCGTCGAGCACTCAGCAATCCACCGCACCATCCTGCGAGCCAAATCCATTGCGCCAGATCGCTGCGCGTCCGGACGCGCATGAACTTCCAAGCAAGATGCCGCGCGAGATCGTACGCCATGACCCGGCGTGATCGAGCCGCCTCGTCCGGCACGTATCGTCGCGCCACGTGGGCGCCGCTCTCCGCCCACGCCCACGCCTGGCGAAACACGCCAGACACCGTCTCGCGAAAGCGAACGTGCATGATGGCGTCGTGAACGAACACCAGTGGAGTGCCCGCAAGCTGAACACGAATGCAGTAGTCGGTGTCTTCTTGCCCTGCCATTGCGCCAAGCGTCATGTCGAAGCCGTTCACCGCATCGTGAACAGACTTCTTGATGCCCAGGCCTCCGGCACCAGCATAGGGCAACGTCGGATGACAATAGCCGCCTGCGAGACCTTCCCTTTGCTCCTCCGCCGACAGCCCTCTGGCAGCAGCGAGCCACGACGTATTGAGCTTTCGGAAATCGTAGCGACACGCGACGAAGTCGTGCGTTTCGAGCGCGCGTCCCATCGCCTCGATGTAATCCTCTCCCATCACATCGTCTGCATCGCAAAAGAGGAGCGTCTCCCCTGCCGCGGCTTTCGCGCCTGTATTCCTGGCGTAGGCCGCGCCCCGGCGCGCCGACGCATCGACCATGTGAAGTCTTTCGATGCGGTCGCGAAAGCGGGTGGCGATGGCGACGGTGTTGTCGCGCGACCCGTTGTCGGCGACGAGAACTTCCCATGAATACTGCGTCGTTTGATCCGCCAGCGCCGACAATTGCGCGCCGATAGTCGCTTCGCTGTTGAAGCACGGAATGACGATGCTGAGCCGAGGCCTGTGATCGGTCAATACGCGAGCAACCGCCGCGCCGCTCGTTCGATCTCATCTTCGGAGGGAAGAAATGCCGCCTCGAGCGGAGGTGAATAGGGAACCGGCGTATCGAGGGCGCCGATAATCCGGATCGGCGCATCGAGGAATTCGAAGGCTTCCTCCTGGATTATCGCGGCAACGCTCTCCCCGATGCTTCCCGTGCGGGTATCCTCGTGCACGATCAGCACGCGGCTGCAGTGTTCGGTCACGGCCAGGATCGCCTCGCGATCGAGCGGCATCAGAGAGCGCAGATCGAGCACCGCCGCTTGATGACCATTCGATGCCAGACGGTCGGCCACGCGCAGCGCGACGTGCACGTAGGCGCCGTACGAGATGATCGCAAGGTCGTTGCCTTCGCGCCGTAGAGCGGCACGACCGATGGGGATGGGCGTCGGAGCGCCGTCACCGAGCGCCTGCTTGATCCGAGGATCGCGGTAGAGCGCGATGTGCTCGTAATACAAGACGGGGTCGCCGTCGGCGACGGCTGATGCCATCAACGCGCGCGCATCGGCAGGCGTCGCGGGCGCAACGATCTTCAACCCCGGAGTGCGGTAGAACCAACCCTCGGTGTTCTGACTGTGGTAAGGACCAGCGTGACGGAGGCCGCCCCAGGGCATCCGCACGACCATGGGCACGGCGCCGCCCCAGCGATAGCGGATCTTCGCCGCAGTGTTCACGAGCTGATTGAAACCGGTCGCTACGAAGTCGTTGAACTGCATCTCGACGATCGGCCGCTGACCGGCAATCGCAGTCCCGATCGCCACACCCATAATCGCGCTTTCGCAAATCGGCGAGTTGATGATGCGCTCGCCAAATTCGTCGAGCAGCGGCCGAAGCAGGAGGAATGCGTTCCCGTATTGGCCTCCCACGTCCTCGCCGAAGACGAACACCCTGGAATCCGCTCTAAGCGCGTCGCCAACGCCAAGCATCACACCCTCGAGAAACGTCTGCCCTTTTCTCTCAAAGGGACCGACAGGTTCGAGCGGCGGAATGTTTCGCGGCGCACGCCGGCGCAGGTCAGGATCGAGCACGTCAACACGGACGCGCGGAGGCTCTCCATCCAGCACACCGACGCCGGCCTCCTCGGCGCGAGGCCAGTCGGCTTCGATCACCAGCTTCGCCTGCGATTCAACCATCGCTGCTGCTTCGCGCTTCAGTTCCTCGACGGTGTCGGGATCGATAATTCCAGCGGCCACGAGCCGCGCGGCGTACGCCGGAATGGGATCGCGCGCCGCCCAGAATTCGTAGCGCTCCCGGTTCACGTAACCCTCGCCCGTCAGCGGCGGATATTCCCAGCCGAGGGGTGGATCTTTGCCGAGATAAAGCATGTCGTCATGATGCGCGTGACCGCACATGCGCATCGAGATGAGTTCGATGAGCGTTGGACCGCGCCCCTCACGCGCGCGCTGCACGGCCCAGTCGAACGCGGCGGCGATCGCATCAGGATCGGTTCCGTCGATCGTGATGCCCGGGATGCCATAGCCCACCGCCTTGTCGGCAAAAACGCGGACCGCGGATTGCTCCTGCACGGGCGTGGATAACGCCGTCTGATTGTTCTCGAGCGCGAATACGGCTGGTAGTTTTCGGACGGCGCAGAGATTGACGGCTTCGTGCCACTCACCCAGTGACGAACCGCCCTCGCCGATGAACGACAGTGCCACCCGCCCTGACTGTTCGCGTGCAAACGCAAACGCGAGACCGGCCATCGCGACCGGCCCGGTTCCCAGCGGTGCCACAGCTGGCCAGATGCCGTGCTCCATGTCGCCAATGTGCAGATCCTTACCGTTCATCGGCGGACCTGCCTTTCCCATTTGCGCCGACAACACGCGACGAATCGTCTCCGGTTCGGCCCGCATGGCGATCGTGACACCAAGATCGCGAATCAACGGTGCGACGACGTCGCCCTTCCACTCACCCTTCTCGCTACTAAACTGATCGCCACGCCGCAAGCGTATGGCAGCGCCGTAGATTGCCTCCTGGCCGAGCGAGCGAAATCCCTTCCCTTGGAACACTGAGTCGCCATATCGCACTTCGCCGTTAGTGAAGAATGCTTTCAGGCGATTGTCAGTCGCGCGGGTGAGGATCATGCCGCGAAGCATTTCGAGGCGTTCCTCGGCAGTCAGAGAGGCTCGTATCGCCGCGCGGCGGAAAAACCCGTCGCATGCATCCACGATGTCATCGATGGCTTGCGCGAAACGCCGGCTCGCGGTCACGCCGGGGGTTGGGTCGGCCAGATCGATTGGAGCGAGACGTTGAAGGCGGGCGCGGAATTCACGCGCGAAGGGATCGCGCAGTCGATCGATGCCGCTCTCGAGGACGGGGGCGGCGCCGGTCGCCGCCGCGAGCGCCTCACGAGCCGAAGTCGCGGCAAACGGATAACGTTCAAGGATGAACGCCCCGAATTCCCGCCTGAAGGTTTCGGCGATTGGCTGCGGCCCGTGCATGCCGCTCTCATCCTACCGCAGTCAGGAAACCTTGACCGCTCCGTTGACGAAACTCTCGATCTGAGCAGCCGGCATTGCACCGGTGGTGCGAGCCGCTTCGCGGCCATCTTCAAAGATCGCCATCGTCGGAATCGACCGGATTCGATATCGCTCGCCGAGTTCCGGCAGCGCATCAGTATTCACCTTGACGACGATGAGCCGGCCAGCGTTGGAGGCCGCCACTTTCGCGATTTCCGGAGCAACCATTCGACACGGCCCGCACCACGGGGCCCAGAAATCGACGACGACTGGATGACCGGCGCTGCGGATCAGGGCATCAAACGTTTCGACGCTGGCGACCTCGATAGGCTCCGCTGGCGGACGCAGCGTGGTCTTACATTTCCCACATCGGGTTTCATGGCTCGAGTACGGGACGCGGTTTTTCTGCCCGCACGAGTCGCACGCAATGATGAAGCCGCGGTTGTCGAGCTGAATACTACTCATGCGCACTCCTCGGTCACTCGATCGATTGTAGCAACATATGTGGATGCCGCTAATCTGAGATCGCCAACTCGCCCGGCACAATCGGTCGCGTTCGTGGCAGGAGACCGCGTCGGGCCATGTTGCCGACATACGCGAGGATCCCGACAAACGCCACGAGTTTCACCACATCGCCGCTGGCTGATCGCGGCAACACTTTCCACAGGAACCACAATATCGGTTGCGCGACGCAAACGGCCCAGACTGAACCGTAGAAGTATCGACGCTCGTGACCTTCGTTCTGCGTCGAGGCTTTCACTCGGGGCAGGCGCCCGAGCGCGCCGAGAACCCACAACGTGACCGCGATTGGAAAGTACGCTGCGTCGTATAACTGGCGGAGACGCCAGGTGCCGGTCGCAATCGCCATCGCCAGCCCCGCGATATTCAGCACCGCAAATGCAATCACTTCACTCCACGCGAGCGTGTAGCAGATGCGGCGGTATAACGGATTCGGACGATCCTCGGTGAACCGAATGATGTAGGGACGCGGCTCGACCCCGGGCAGCTTGCCGAAGAACCCGGCGATGGCCGTGCCGACCAGGACCGCGCCAAGCCACAGGACCATCCGCGCATCGAAACCGTGGGCGAACAGATCGAATGTCAGCGGCCCTGGTGCGATGAAAAAGACGAAGATCCAGATCGGCCAGTGGGCAAATCGATAACTGATTTTGTTGCGCTCGCGGATCGGGCGATCGGCCGCCAACTCAATTCGCTCGGCATGGCCGAGGGTTCGCTCGTACGAAGGGGGCAGGAGGCTGCGCCGCATGCGCGGCGCCTGGGATTCATCGGGCGTTGCCGTAGTCATTCCAACAATTATCGCCGGTCAGCCGAACGGAGTGACGAAGATCTTCGTATGGCACCGTATGCATTTGAAGTACGCCTTCCGGATGCTGGTGAAAGACCCGTGGTTCACGCTCGTTGCCGTCGTCGCCCTGGCGCTCGGCATCGGCGTCAACAGCACCGTCTTCACCTTTGTCAATGCTGTGCTCCTCCGCGGCCTGCCGTTCCCAAACGCCGATCAAATCGTTCATCTGAACTCGCGCAACACCACTGAGGGGAACTCGCAGGGAGTGTCGTATCCCGACTTCCAGGACTGGCGCGCGAATGCCCGCACGTTCTCGTCACTTGCGGCGTACCAGCAAACAACGATGAACATCAGCGACAGCGGTCATCCCCCCGAGCGCGCCTCGGGCGTAAGGGTCAGCGCCAATGCGTTCAGCATCATCGGCGAGCGGCCGATCCAAGGACGGGACTTCCGGGACGACGAGGAGCGGAAGGGGGCCGAACCCGTGGCCATATTGGGATACGGCATTTGGAAGACGCGGTACGGCAGCGATCCGGGCATCATCGGCAAGTCGATCAAGATCAACGACGTCTCGACGACAGTGATCGGCGTGATGGCGGAGGGCATGCGCTTCCCGACGAACACGGATGTGTGGACGCCCCTTGTCCCCGACACTGACCTGGAGCGGCGCGATGCGCGGCGCGTCAACCTGTTCGGCCGCCTCGCAGATGGGGTCACGCTCGAGCAGGCACAAACGGAACTCAGCGGCATTTGCAAGAACCTCGAACGTCAGTACCCCGACACGAACAAATCCATCGATGCCGAGATCATGACGTTCAATCAGCGATTCAACGGCGGCCCCATCCGCATCGTGTTCCTCGCGTTGATGGGCGCCGTGGGCTTCGTCCTGCTCATCGCCTGCGCCAACGTGGCCAACCTCCTCCTCTCGCGATCGGCGCGGCGATCCAGAGAGATCGCAGTCCGAATCGCGCTCGGTGCAAGCCGCGGCCGCGTCATTCGTCAGCTGCTCGTCGAAAGCACGCTGCTCGCATTTCTCGGCGGCGTGCTTGGCTGGATCATGTCGTTGGTTGGCATCCGGCTTTTCGACATCGCGGTGCAGGACGTCGGCAAGCCGTACTGGATCAAGTTCACGATGGACGCGACGGTGTTCGCGTTTCTCGTCGCCGTCTGCTTTGCGACGGGGATCATCTTCGGCATCGTCCCGGCGCTGCAGGTCTCGAAAACAAATCTCAATGAAATCCTGAAAGAGAGTGGACGCGGCAATGCCGGTGGGCGCCGCGCGCGCTGGATGGCGTCGAGCATGGTGGTCGTCGAACTGGCGTTGACGATCGTGCTGCTCGCAGGTGCGGGCCTGATGATCCGCAGCTTCATGAAGCTCTACTCGATGAATATCGGGGTCGATACCACGCGCATGTTGACCATGCGCCTCGGCCTGCCGGACAAGAAATATCCGACACCCGAAAAGCGGCAGTTGTTCTACGAAGCTCTGCTGCCGCGTCTCGCAACAATTCCGGGGGTCGCGGCAGCGTCGATCGCAAGCGCGGCGCCGGGAAACGGCGCCAGCTCACGCGGCATTGAATTCGAGGGACGGCCTGAACCAGATCCCAAAAAGGTTCCCTCGGTGACGACCTTCTACGTCAGTGACGAATATTTCAACACGCTGGGCGTCACCGCCCGCCAGGGACGGCTCCTCGGACAGAACGATGGGAACGCAGGTTCGGAAGCGGCCGTCGTCAACGCGCGATTTGCCGCGCAGCACTATCCCGGTGAAAACGCGATCGGCAAACGCATTCGCCTTCAGGTCCCGACCATCGGGCCTGACGCCAACAAAACGAAGCCATGGATGACCATCGTTGGCGTCACACCCTCGATACGGCAGCGCAACGTGCAGGATGTCGAGCCGGACGCGGTCATCTACATGTCCTATCGACTCGAACCACCAGCGGGAACGGCCATCCTGATTCGCGGCCGCGGCGACCCTGGCGCTTTGACTTCCGCCGTACGAGAAGCCGTTCAGGCAACCGATCCCGACCAGCCGGTGTTCGGGGTGCGGACGATGGAGCAGACGTTGGCGGAGCAGCGCTGGCCGTATCGTGTGTTCGGTACGATGTTCACGATCTTCGCCGTTATTGCACTCGTGCTGTCCTCGGTTGGAATCTATGCGGTTACGGCGTACTCGGTGACGCAGCGAACGCAGGAGATCGGTGTGCGAATGGCGCTCGGCGCCCAGGCGCGCCAGGTCTCGTGGCTGATTCTCCGCCAGGGCCTGGTGCAATTGGCGATCGGCCTCCTCCTCGGTACCGCCGGCGCTCTCCTTGCGGCGCCGGTCCTCCAGACACTCCTCGTCCAAATCAAGCCGACCGATCCCATTACGCTGGCGGGCATTGGGCTGGTCTTTAGTCTCGTGACGGTTTGTGCCTGTCTGATTCCGGCGCGGCGCGCCACAAGACTTGATCCCCTGTCCGCGTTGCGCATCGAGTAAAGAGGGGTGAGCTCGGGACCAAACGAGAGGCCGATGATCCATTATTAATCTCGTTGGCCCTCACTGAATCACCGGTCCGAGCGCGTGCGCGCATCAGGACGACACTGCTCCTCGTCGTCGCGGTTGCCGTCGTTGCTCTGCCCTTCATCCACAGAGTCACTAGCAAGATGCCGGACTTCGCGGTGTATTGGACTGCCGCGAACCGGGCGAGCCATGCCGAACCGCTTTACCGCGCTGAAGACGGACATTACCAGTTCAAGTACCTTCCCGCCTTTGCCGTGCTGACGATCCCGCTGGGGACTGTCCCGCTGGAAACCGCGAAAGTCATTTGGTTCTTCACATCAATTGCGCTGCTGATGGTGCTCCTGGCAGTGAGCGTTCGGCTGCTTCCAGAGCGACGAAGACCAGCGTGGGTGCTCGTGACGTTGACGCTTGCGGTGATGGCGAAGTTCTACGGCCATGAACTCGTGCTCGGGCAGATGAACCTGCTGTTTGGCGTGGCCGCGACGGCCGGCGCGCTCGCCGCAATCAACGGACGCGAAGCCGCAGCCGGCGCGCTCACCGCGCTTGCGATCGTCGTCAAACCGTATGCGGTGATCTTCCTTCCCTGGCTCGTCGCGCGTCGACGCCTCACCTCAATGGCCGTCGCTGGTCTCGGCTGTGCGTTCATCCTCGCCCTGCCGTCGCTCCGCTATGGTGTGCACGGAACGATTCAGCTGCATGAAGAGTGGTGGATGACGGTGACTGCCTCCACCACACCCAATCTCACGAATGCCGACAACGTGTCGATTGCCGCAATGTGGGCCAAATGGATAGGAGCTGGTCGCGTCGCGACAGGCTTGACGGCGGTCACGTCTGCAATTGCCCTGGTACTCGCCGCGACGGTGCTCGGGCGGCGAAAGGGTCTTCGCGCGCCGGAAGGACTCGAGTGCGCGTTTCTGCTGACGTTGATTCCGCTGCTGTCGCCGCAAGGATGGGATTACGTGTTTCTGATCTCCACGCCAGCAATCATGCTTCTGGTCAATTACGACGATCTCATTCCGCGGACGGCTCAAATCCTGACGCGATTCGCCCTCGCAACGATTGCCCTGAGCCTTTACGACGTCATGGGTCGGTCCGCGTACGGGGTCTTCATGTCGCTGTCGATCATTACCGTGTGCTACTTCGTTGTCGCCGGCGGGCTTTATGTCCTGAGAGCACGCGCCATCGCCTGATATCATGCGAAGGGGTGTCGGTGCTTATGCGTGTTTATCCGTGGTCATGAAACCCTCGGTCGCGTTGAGTGCGCTCGCGATCATTCTCATGGCTTCGCCCGATCGATTCGCCTCGCACGCCGCACAGGAAATGCCGCCTCCCGGCGTTCCATTGACCATCGCCGACGAACGAGCGCGCCGCGTCAGCAATCTCCGCTACGACCTGCATTTCACGATTCCTGCGGATCCGTCGGCGCGCATCGATGCAACGGCCACGCTGCGGTTCGCGCTGGCCGATCCGCGCCGTGCGCTGGTCCTCGACTTTGCCGGACCGGGCCCAGTCCATGCGGAAAGCCGGGGGCGGCCGATCGCCGTTGTCGCGACGAACGAACACATCCTGATTCAGCCTGCCGATCTACTCGAAGGCGAGAACGAGATCACTCTCCGGTTCGAGGCCGGAACTGCGGCCCTGAATCGCAACCCGGATTTCATGTATACGCTGTTCGTGCCGGCTCGCGCACGACTGGCATTCCCGTGTTTTGATCAACCGGATCTCAAGGCGAAATACACGCTGTCCCTCGACGTTCCCGCGGACTGGGAGGCTCTCGCGAACGCGCCGGAACATACGCGGATCAGGAATGGCGACCGAATTGGGATTCAATTTGCGGAAACCGATCCACTTCCAACTTATCTGTTTGCGTTTGCTGCCGGCCGCTATCGGATCGAGACCGCGGAACGGAACGGCCGCCGTTTTCGGATGTTCCACCGGGAAACCGATGCGGCGAAAGTGGCGCGGAACCGGGACACCATCTTCGACCTGCATGCAGCCGCGCTCGAGTGGCTGGAGCGCTACACCGCCATCAAGTATCCCTTCGGAAAATTCGATTTCCTTCTGGTTCCCTCTTTTCAGTTCGGCGGGATGGAGCACGCTGGCGCGATCTTCTACAACGCTTCAGGGCTACTGCTCGACGAAAGCGCGACGCAAAACCAGAAACTCGGACGGGCCAGCGTCATCGCGCACGAGACCGCGCACATGTGGTTCGGCGACTACGTGACGATGCGCTGGTTCAATGATGTGTGGATGAAGGAAGTTTTTGCCAACTTCATGGCCGCGAAAATCGTCAATCCGTCCTTCCCTGGCATCAATCACGAGCTGAGATTCCTGCTGTCGTACTACCCTGCTGCGTACGACGTCGATCGCACGCCGGGCACGAATGCCATCCGTCAGCGGCTCGACAACCTGAACGAAGCGGGGACCCTTTACGGCGCAATCATTTATCAGAAAGCGCCGATTGTGATGCGGCAGCTCGAGATGATTCTCGGAGCGGATGGATTTCGCGACGGCCTGCGTGAATATCTCAATGCTCACCCGTTCGGGAACGCGAGCTGGCCGGATCTGATCAAAGTGCTCGATGCCAGGACGCCCGACGATCTCGGTGCGTGGAGTCGGGCGTGGGTCGACGAAGCTGGACGGCCAAACGTCACGACCCATCTCGACATCGAGAGCGGGCGAATTGCGCGACTCGCCTTCGAGCAAAAGGATCCGGCGCCGCGGCGCGGGCTGGTCTGGGCCGAGCGCATGGAAGTCGTCCTCGGATACGACGAGACGTCGCGACGCATTCCGATTGCGCTCAACACTCCGCGAGTCGAAGTCACGACCGCGAGGAGTTTGCCCGCGCCGCGATTCGTCCTGCCAACCGGCGGCGGAATCGGGTACGGCGGGTTCGAGATCGATCGCGCGACGCGCGAGTATTTTCTGCATCACCTCGGCGACATCCCGGACGCTCTCACCCGCGGCAGCGCGATGGTCACGCTGTGGGAGGACATGCTGGATCACCGGGCGCGACCTCTCGACGTGGTCGAAGAGCTGATCGCATCAGTTCGACGGGAACCGGATGAACTGAATCTTCAGCGAATGCTGTCGTACATCCACCAGGGGTTCTGGCGATTCGTCTCGATCGCCGAGCGTGATGCGCTGACGCCGCGGCTTGAACGCACCTTGCGCGACGGACTCGACTCCGCGACGACGCCGACCGTCAAGGCGGCATGGTTTACCGCACTGCGGGACACGGCTCGCACGCCAACAACACTCTCGTGGTTAGAACGGGTGTGGCGGAAGAGTGAAACAGTGCCAGGGTTGCCGCTCGCCGAGCCGGACTATATACAACTCGCCGAAGAACTGGCGGTGCGCGGCGTGCCGGCGTGGCGCGACATTCTTGCCGAGCAGTTCACGCGAATTGAGAATCCCGATCGCAAAGCGCGGTTCGCATTCGTGCAGCCGGCGTTGTCCTCAGACGAAGCAACACGAGACGCGTTCTTTGCCAGTTTGCGTGACGTCGCCAATCGACGCCGCGAGCCGTGGGTGCTGGAGGGGTTGTCGTACCTGCACCATCCGCTCCGCGCGGAGAGTTCGCTCCATCACATCCCGCCGAGCCTGGCAATGCTCGAGGAGATACAGCGGACGGGTGACATTTTCTTTCCGAAGCGCTGGATGGACGCGACGCTCTCGGGCCATAGCTCCTCGAGCGCCGCGCGCATGGTCAGAACCTTCCTTGCCGAACTTCCGCCAGACTACCCGGACAGGCTTCGACGAATCGTCCTCGCGTCGGCGGACGATTTGTTTCGCGCGGTGCGTTAGGCCTGCTGCTTTTTTCGGGCGCTGCGGCGGCGAACGTAGAACACGCCGATGACCCCGATCAGAATCGCTGAAAGAGCGAACATGGTTACCTCCTCGGTTCAGTCGAGTCAGGCAAGCAGGGTGCCGATCCGGTTTACACCTTCGCACAGGCGCGCTAACCTCCACGGCTGGAGTGACTTGGCAGGTGCCGGATAGCCGGCGCCTGCCGCGCCCCGACTACAATGGAACCCGATCGACCCGCGAATCGGTAAGCCAGTTTCATTTCTGTTATGAGGAAGATCCGTATCCTGGTGACCGGGGGCACGTTCGACAAGAAATACGACGAGCTGACCGGCCGCCTGTTCTTTCGCGAGACACATCTCCCCGAGATGCTGCGGCTGGGACGCTGTCGCCTGGACGTGACGATCGAGACGGTAATGATGATCGACAGCCTCGAATTGGACGATCATGGACGCGCACGGATCGTCGAGCGCGTGCGCGCCAGTGACGAGACCGCGGTGGTCGTCACACACGGCACCGACACGATGGTGCAGACCGCCCGCGCGATTGCGAATGCGGCGCTCTCGAATAAGACGGTGGTCTTGACTGGCGCCATGGTGCCGTACGCCTTTGGCAGCTCCGACGGCCTGTTCAACCTCGGCTCGGCATTGTCCTTTGCGCAGGTGCTGCCGGCCGGCGTATACATTGCCATGAACGGCCAGCACTTCCCCTGGGACGGTGTGAGGAAGAATACGGAAACCGGCTCCTTTGAACTGGTGAATACACCATGAGCGTCGACGTCAGGCTGCGCTCGAAACTTCCCTCGGTTGGAACGACGATCTTCACCGTGATGTCGCGGCTCGCCTCCGATCTGGGGGCGATCAACCTTTCGCAAGGGTTCCCGGATTTCGATTGCGATCCCGAGCTGGTGGAGGCGGTCGCGCGCCACATGCGCGCCGCGCGGAACCAATACGCACCGATGCAGGGCGTACCAGCGTTGCGGGAGGCCATCGCCGGAAAGTACGAGGAATTCCACGGCCGGCGATACGATCCGGAAACGGAAGTAACGGTCACGTCGGGCGGGACCGAAGCGATCTTCGCCGCGGTCACAGCGGTGCTGCACCCAGGTGAAGAGGCGATTGTCCTCGAACCCTGTTACGACTCGTACATTCCAGCGATCGAATTGAGCGGCGGCGTCGCCGTCATCGTGCCGCTTCAGTATCCTGACTACAGCGTCGACTGGCCTGCCGTTCGCGCGGCGATCACCGCAAAGACGCGTCTCCTGATCATCAACACCCCGCACAACCCGGCGGGAGCGGTGTTGACAGCATCTGATATCCAGGAACTCATCGCGATCGTGAAAGGCACCGATCTCGTGATCGTCAGCGACGAGGTTTACGAGCACATCATTTTTGACGGCGTGCAGCATGAGAGCATGGCGCGCCATCCCGAGCTCGCTCAGCGCAGTTTCGTCGTCGGATCGTTTGGCAAGACGTATCACACGACCGGCTGGAAGATTGGATACGCGGTCGCGCCGGCTGAACTGACCGTCGAGTTCCGCAAGGTGCACCAGTTCGTCACGTTTTCGACGATCACGCCGGTGCAATACGCACTGGCAGACTTTGTATCGGCGCGGCGCGGGTTGAACGAGCTGTCGCCGTTCTTCCAGCGCAAGCGCGATCTTTTCCTCAAACTGATGGAGGGATCCCGGTTCCGCCCGCTGAAAAGTCGCGGCAGTTACTTCCAGTTGATGGATTACTCGGCGATTACAACCGAGCATGATGCCGACTTTGCCGTTCGGCTCACAAAAGAGCGCGGCGTCGCGTCGATTCCGACCTCGCCATTCCTCTATCGATCGCCGGCACCCCCCGTCCTCCGATTTTGCTTCGCCAAGAAAGATGAGACACTCGAGCGCGCCGCCGAGCGCCTGCGGAATGTATAATCCCGCCTCTCGCTTCTTTCGTTGAACGGAGCACCATCAATGAACCGGATGTACAGAGTATGGCGCAGCCTGCTCGTGGTATTGGTCTGTGCCGTTGCCGCCGCGGTTCACGGACAAGCGAACCGCATGACCGCGGACACGTTCAAGGACTACGCGTTCCGTTCAATCGGTCCGGGGCTGACGTCGGGACGAATCTCTGATGTCGCTGTGGATCCGAAGAATCCGAGCGTCTGGTATGTCGCCGCCGCCATCGGCGGTCTCTGGAAGACCGATAATCGCGGCAACACGTTCACGCCGGTCTTCGACACCTACGGGTCGTACTCGCTTGGAGCCGTCACCGTCGATCCTCGTGATTCCAACATCGTCTGGCTCGGGACCGGCGAGAACAACAATCAGCGAAGCGTGAGCTTTGGTGATGGCCTCTACAAATCGACCGATGCTGGTGCCACCTGGAAGCGCGTGGGGCTCGAGCACTCAGAACACATCCAGAACATCGTCGTCGATCCGAGGAACTCGAACGTTGTCTACGTCACAGCGATCGGACCACTGTGGGCGTCGGGGGGCGACCGCGGCCTTTACAAGACGACCGATGGCGGCCAGACCTGGAAGGCGGTGCTGACGATCAGTCCGGACACGGGCGTTACGGACATGGTCATGGATCCAAAAAAGCCGGACACGATCTACGCCGCTGCGCTGCAGCGGCGGCGCGCTGTCGGGCAGTTGATTGGCGGCGGTCCCGAGAGCGGCTTGTACAAGAGCACGAACGGCGGTACCACGTGGACCAGGCTGACAAAGGGATTGCCGACGGTTGAAATCGGACGTATCGGTCTTGGCATCAACTGGCGCGATCCTCGGATCGTCTACGCACTCGTCACCGCACAGAAAGGCGAAGGAGGATTCTTTCGTTCAGACGATGCAGGCGCGAGCTGGACGCGAATTGGGAAACAGGTGCAGACCGGGCGTGGTGGTCCGGCTCCAGGAGGAGAAACACCCGAGGGGCGCGGTTCATCGGATGACTGGTATCGCGGCGGCGATCCGGGCTATTACAACGAAATTTTCGTCGATGCTCACGACCCGGAAACGATCTGGTCCACTCAGACCAATATCGATCGCAGCACCGATGGCGGAAAAACGTGGAAGCAAGTGCCGCTACCTGGTGTTCACGTCGACCACCACGATATCGTCTTCGATCCAGCCGACGCGAAGCATTACCTCATTGCGAATGATGGTGGCCTCTACGAGTCGTGGGACGGCTTGAAGACGTTCCGTCACTTCACGAACCTGCCGCTCTCGCAGTTTTATCGGGTGGCGACCGACAATGCGAAGCCCTTCTATCACGTGTGTGGCGGCGCGCAGGACAACGGCTCGATCTGTGGGCCGTCACGTACGCTCAATCGCGTTGGCGTTCGCACCAGCGACTGGATTCGCGTCGGCGGAGGAGATGGTTTCCAGCCACGCGTGGACAGCGAAGATCCCAACATTGTTTACGCACAGTCGCAGGAAGGAGCGTTGCAGCGTCTCGATTTGCGAACCGGCCAGTACACGCCAGTCCGGCCGAGCGCGCGAAACACCGTTGGCGGACCAGTTCCGCAGCAGGCGGCGGAGCCCACGCAATCGGGCGCGCCAGCGGGACGCGGAGGTGGACAGGGCGGCGGAGGACGCGGTGGCGGCCGATTCGGCCGTTGGCAGTGGGATTCGCCGCTCATCGTCAGTCCGCATTCCTCGCGTCGTCTCTATTTCGCTGGTGAACGCGTGTATCGAAGCGACGATCGAGGAGATTCGTGGACCGCAATCAGCGGCGATCTGACACGTCAACTTGACGCGACGAAGATTCCAATCATGGGCAAGGTATGGCCCAGCGATTCAGTGGCGTTCAATCAAGCAACGACAACGCTCAGCACCATCACCGCACTCGATGAATCGCCGCTTCTCGACGGCCTCGTCCTCGCTGGCACCGACGACGGACTGGTGCAGATCACCGAGGACGGCGGCAAAACATGGCGCAAAGTCGAATCGTTTCCCGGCGTGCCCGACTACACGTACGTCACCGACGTTTATGCATCTCCACGCGACTCAAACGTTGTTTTCGTGACGGTCAACAACTATCTCCGCGGCGATTTCAAACCGTACGTCATGCGCAGTAACGATCGCGGCCGGACGTGGACATCGATTGCAGGCGACCTGCCCGCTCGATCCGGGGCGTGGTCGATTGTGCAGGACGATGTGAATCCAAACCTGCTGTTTGCCGGGATGGAGTTCGGAGTGTATTTCACGACTGACGGCGGCGCGCACTGGGTGCAGCTCACGGCAGGAATACCCACCGCACAGGCGCGCGACATCTCGATTCAACGCCGAGAAGCCGACTTGGTCGTCGGGACGTTCGGCCGCGGGGCCTTCATCCTCGACGACTACACAGGACTTCGCGAGGTCACGGCCGCGACGCTGTCGGAAGAAGCGCACCTGTATCCAATTCGCGACGCCTATATGTTCGACATCCTCGATCAGACGACCGCGACCTGGGGCGATCCGACGACGCCGAACCCGCCGTATGGCGCGCTGTTTACCTACAGCGTCGGTCAACCACCGTCTGGCGATGCCAAGCTGGTTTTGACGATCGCCGACGACACTGGCAAGCAGGTGCGGCGTATCGATCTCTCGAAGGATCCCGGTATGCATCGCATCGCGTGGGACCTGCGCGGCGATCTGCCGGCGCCCGCGCCCGGACGAGGCGGACGCGGCGCCGCGGACACTCCACAGGAACCTGCGCAGGGATCCGGTGGTCGAGGAAGACAGAGCGGGCCGCCGGCTCCAACTGGCAGATATCGGGCGACTCTCGGAAAACTGAGCGGCGAGACTGTCACCGCGATCGGTCAACCGCAGTCGTTTCTGGTGGTACCGCTAACGAGGTAACTGAAAATGCTGATTGCGGAATGCTGATTGCTGATTGACTTTATTTGAAGACGCGCACCGCAGGCGCGCCAAATCAGAAATCAGCAATCGAAAATCAGCAATTTCAGCCAATTCAGCATTCAGAATTCGGCATTCAGCATTTAACCTGTCACTCGAATCGTGATTCGCTGACGGACCGCGCCATTGGCGTTCGAACACTGGAGCTCGATCTGGTATTCGCCGGGCACCAGCCACGCAAGCGGGAGCGCAAACTGCGACATACCGGTGGGCGCGGTGGCGAGCGAATCGATGTCGCGCATCGGCTGGCCCCATCCATTCAGGATCTTCGCTGTCACTTGAACCGCGGTGCCGCTTGCGTCGAATGCGGGAACACGAATCAAGAGTCGATCGCCGCGCGCGAACGTGCGGACCGACGACGGCGCCGCTTCTGGATTGCCGATAGCGGTCTGAAAATCGCGGAGCGTCCGGGCGCGCACGACCTCCGGCGCCAGCAGGACGGGGCCTGCCTTTTGCCGCCGCAGGTCTGGTACGTCGAAATCGCGAACATCGGTATCGAGCGTTCGTCCGCCGACATCGTAGATCGTCATGTCGATCTCGACGCGCCCGGTCTTGACCTCAAACCGCGCGTGGTCCGAAGGCGCCGATGAGGCGGAGCCAACCTGGCCGACACGTGCCTCGAAAAGCGTCGTGCCGCTGGGTGTCCGGGCTTTGACCGCAACGACCTGCGGTGCAGTCAAGCCCCTGGCCCGCGGTTCCCAGGTAATCACCATCTCGGTGCGGCCGTCCGCCTTGGGGACGACGCCCACCCATGCGTCGATGAGCGGGCTCCGGCGCAGCGCCCGGCGGGAGACGGATAACGTGTTTGCCGTCGACGCCATGGCTGCGCGCCACTCGGCGGGAAACGGCGCCCAGTATCCGGGCGCGGTGTGGACGATCACATCCCGGCGTTTCGCTTTCAATGCGATCGGGTGAAATCGGCCATCGGACTGCGACGGCCGATACGACACGACGTAGTACGCCTCGAGATCGTGTTTCAAACGCGCCATGCCTGCGACCATCCCGCTTCCGTCCATGGCGCGGCCGCCAGTCTCTGTCGAGAGCCATTGCAGCATCGCGACCGATCGATCGCGCTCGCCACTGTCTCGATCGTCCTCCGCCGCAATTGATGGATTCAGCGTGTAGATCGGCAGATGGTATCGGTTCGCGGCGCGGACCACGCCGTCGAGCTCTGGAATGCGCGCACCGCGACCCGAGGGGATCGTGTCACGCTGGAAGCCTTCACTCACCAGCACGATGACGCCACGGTCCGCCTTCAACTCACCCAAGCGCATGGTCAACTCGCGCAACACTGCGCCGACGATCTGCCGGCGTGCGGCAGCGACGGCCCCGGGGGCGCGCCCGATATACAGCTCTTCAAAGTGAGTACGCGGCGTGTAGTCACCGCGCCGTCCAGCGAACGAGTCCACCGCGCCATGAAGCAACGCTCGATCGCGGGTGAACTTGATGACCGCAACGCTGTCGAGAGGCTTTATGACGATCGCGAGATCGCCGGGCCGCAGATTCTGATCGATGAACTCGTTGATCGCCGCGCGCGCGCGATCGCTGGAGGGGCCTGCGTTGACGTGGAATTCGTCGAGCACGAACCCGAAGACCCGCGTGCCGGGCTGACGCGCGGCACGTTCCTCGTCGGCCTGGCTTCGAATTTCCTCTGCCGCGCCACCGTCTTGCGGAAGCGTTCGCAATTGAACCGACTCGATCGGCCGCGCGACGCCATTTTCGAGCAGCTCAAAGTCGGATGGCCGCAGATCCAGGATCGGGCGACCCTGCGAGTCGGTGACTACGGCGTCGATTCGAAGCGCCGGCCGGTCGTCGGCTGGAGCCGGCTGTGGCTGCTGCGCCAAGCCAGCACCTCCTGCCGTGACCACCCCGACCAGCAGCAGCACTCCACGCGCGCGCCACGCTCGAACCCGAACCATAGCCCAGTGTAGCGCAGCAACTACGGATCCTACGAGCCGCCGATCGATTAAGAGTACCAGACACGAGAAACGGGAGAAACGGGAGCTCAGACGATTTTTTCTCTCGTTTCTCTCGTTTTTCCTGTTCAAGAAGTCAGTAGACCTGGTGAAACGTCAGTGGAACCTCATCGAACCATCCTCATCATCATTTACAATCCGATGAGATTCGCTCATATCAGGGAGATCCCCGTGGACCTCGATGTCAGACATCTCCAGCTCGTGGCCGGCATCGCCCGCGACGGCAGCATGACCAAGGCCGCAAACGGCCTTCACCTCACCCAATCCGCCCTGAGCCATCAGCTCCGCGACATCGAGTCGCGTTTCAACACGCCCTTCTTTCTCAGAGTCGGAAAGCGCATGGTGTTGTCCGCCGCCGGCCGCCGGGTTCTGGAGAGTGCCACGCGCATTCTCGAGGAGCTGGCCCGTGTGGAAGACGACGTTCGCCGAATCGCCGGGAACGGCGAGGGCATCATTCGCGTCGCGACCCAATGCAACACCGGATATCACTGGCTGCCACCGCTGCTCGCAACATTCAGCCGCAAACATCCTCGTGTGAACATCAGCATCCGGCCGGACAACACGGATCGGCCGGTTCAGGCGTTGCTCGAGGGGGAGCTCGATCTTGCGATTCTCACCGACGAACCTTCCGATCCGCGCCTTCGGCTGCGGCGATTGTTCGCTGACGAAATGATCGCGGTCGTGACGCGCGACCATCGTTTCGCGACCCGCACGTGGATCTCGCCGCGCGAACTCGCGGCCGAGCACCTCCTTCTGTACTCCAGCTCACCCGACGAGAGTTTCGTCCTGAAGCGAGTCCTGGGCCCCGCGGGTCTCGCGCCAGCTCGCCTTTCGTTCATCATGTTGACCGAGGCGATGATCGAGATGGCGCGCGCCGGTCTTGGCGTCGCGGTGCTGCCGCGATGGTCTGCGCAGCAGGCGATCGCGGCGCGGTCGGTCGTGCCGCTTTCGTTGACGCGCCGCGGCATTCGCCGTCACTGGACGGCTGCGACACTGAAGGCGCAAACGCTGCCGCCGTGGCTCGACGACTTCATCACCCTCGTCGCCGCGCGAGCGCTGCCGGCACAAGTTCCTGCCAGTGGTCGGCGTACTGCATGAAGATTTCTCATTGATTTCAGGAAAAGAATGAGTTTGTGACACACATTGTCGCCCTGTTACCTTGACCGTCGCAGGCATGTTCACCAGCAAGGCAGGTCATCGTGGCTCGCGACGAACTTCGCCAGGCATGGCGCGCACTTGGCGCGCATCTTCCCTTCGCCGCCACCGCCGTTCTCATCACCGCGCTCGCCATCGGCGCGAACACGGCCGTCTTCAGCCTGGTCAACGCCGTTCTGGTGAACCCACTGCCATTTCCGAATGCGACACGACTGGTCGAAGTCAGCGGCCGGCGGCTCGGAGTCGACCGCGATGCGATCTCGCCCGACTACGTCGATCTTCGCGACCGGAACCGGAGTTTCCAGGTCCTTGCTGCGGCGTTTCAGTGGAGCGCGAACGTGACCGGCGGCGAGCACCCTTGTCACCCATAGCACTCGTGGGCGCAATTCACCAATTCACCAACTCAGATTCCGCCCCGTCCACCGCGTCCTGCTGGCGTGATGACATTCAACACACCGTTCATCGTGCGCCAGTGAGCCGGGAACGTACACACGTACGGGTACTGGCCCGCAGCGGAGGGTGCTCTGAACTGAAACGTCACCGTCTGTCCTGGTTCGAGCAGCTTCGTCGAGTAGAGGACTTGCGGTAGATCAGGTACGTACGCCTGCGCGAGTCCGCTCGGAGATGTCGCCAGCCGATCGCCGGCTTCGCCAATCACGTTCAACGATCCGGGGGCACCAAGCACAAAGTTGTGCTGCATCACGTCCGGATTCGTAAAGACGACTTCAATGAGCTGACCCGGCGCAACATTCAACTCGGCTTTGTCAAATTTCAACTGGCCTGGAATGACGCTCAGCCGGATTGCGACGTCGGGCGCCTGTGGCGCGACGGCTGGAAGCGCAGCGCCTGCCGCGCCCGCAGCTCCGCCTTCGGCGGTAAACGCGACGTGCGCGGCAAGCTGGCCTGGCTTCGTATACAGCGCGCCAGCATTTGTTTGCCGCTCGACTCGATACTTCCAAGGGCCGGCCAGCGGTAGACGATTGTTCGCGGCCCCTTCGACGTACATCACCTCGGGTGTGCCGAGAAATCCTCCTTCGTTGCGCCCGTTTTGAATGCGAACGGTGATCGTGTTCTTGCCGGCGCGAACGACACCTTCGGGTATCGCGTAGGTCGGAGGGGCGTTGCCACGTCCGCCACCCGCAGGTGCGGCACCGCGCGCCGCTCCGGGAACAAACGGCGCCGGTGTGAGCGACTGCCCATTGATCCACACCTCACCAGTGTTGCGCAGAGTACCGAGGGACAGCGTTGATGGCGGTGCACCGTTCCAATCGAAGGAGCGCGTGAACCAGACCACGCCGTCGAAGTCGGGAAGCCCGCGCGACTCCCAGTTGCCCGGCACCTGCATGTCGGACCAATCAGTCGAGAGGTCCTGCGTGCCAGGTATTCGCCAATCGGGTTTTGTTTCACCCAGTCGGACGGCAATCGGCAGCGCCGCATACGGCACCGCATTGCGATCGGCGTGGTAGGCAGGGGTAAAGGTCTTCTGATGTCGGCTCGCGGCGATGTAGAACGCGCGGCTCAGCCACTTGTCTGTGTAGTTCTCGGTCCTCTGACTCTCTGTGTACAACGCCTGCCCGGCCTCGTTTGATGTCGGCATATCGGCGAAGGCAAGCACGGCTGCCAGCCGCGTGTGTAGATCCGGATCGTGAAGTAGTCCCGCCGAAATGATCGCGCGGCTCGCTTCGGCCGTGTGCGGCAGCACCATCGCCGCAGCTTTGCGAACTCCGGCCGCCGGGTGTTTCAGCGCCTCCACCGCGGCGCGATAGGAGTCGCTCGATGTCGAATTGAGTTCGCCGAGGCCGTGGAGAGTCCAAAGCGCGTGGAATGCGCCACCGTTGGTGCCAATCTCATCGACCGATGGATTGCGAGCGAGTGCAACGAGCTGCGGAACGACATCCTTCTGCCGGCGTTCGACGAGCAGGCGCTGCGCGTGCAGCCGCCAGAACATGTTGTCGGACGCAAGCGCGCTCAGCAGTCCTGCGGGATCGTTCTTCGACAGCGAACGTTTCTTTGCCGCAGGCGCACCGCGATACACGATTCGGTAGATGCGGCCGCGCAGATGATCGCGCATCGACGTTTCGTATGCCGCCCCTTTGCCCGTGCTGTACCCCTGCGGCGTGGGATTGTGCTGCGCGATGAAGTTATACCAATCGGCAAACCATACAGCGCCGTCGGGCCCGACCATCGCGGCGACCGGTGCAAACCACTCCTCCGCACTGGAGATCAGGTTCCATCCATCGCGCGCCACGAATCCGGCACCCTGTTTCTCCAGGATCGCCTGACCAATCAGATGCGCCGTCGGTTCAGTGATCAGCGCGACACGATTCCAATACTCTTTCGGGAACGAACGAGCGGTGTAGAGGTAATGACCAGCCGCTGCGGTGTAGCCACCCCACACGTCCACCTGGCGGATATACGGCGTTGTCGGGTGCACCGAGTAGAACGCCGCTGAACTCTGATACCCGCCGCCGGAAGGTGCGCCGCGTCCACCCGTTCCCGGCAATCCCTGGACATCGGCAAAATACCGGTTCGGGATGGCCATGTACCAACTCTGATCGTTATTCGCCGTCGAACCGAACACATCGAATGTTTCGGAGAAGCCGAGCCCCCACGTGTTGTTGGTCGACTGCGTCATGTATTCGAACTCGCTGCCATCCGGTTTGAAGCGATACGCCCCCTGCGTGAACTGCAGCGGCTTGCCGTTCATCTGGCCGTTGTATCCCGAGTATCCGACCGCTCCCCAGATGTGATTGTCGGGTCCATATTGCAGGTTCGACGGACCCGCGTGCGTGTCGCGAATGCCCCAACCGGTATTCAATACCTGCTGGACGTCCGCCTTGTCGTCGCCGTTGGTGTCTTTGAGAAACAGAAAATGAGGGGCCTGGGCCACGATGACGCCACCGTTTGCGAAGGTCAGGCTCGTTGGAATGTTCAAATGCTCGGCGAATACCGTGATCTTGTCCGCGCGCCCGTCGCCGTTTGTATCTTCGAGAATCTTGATGCGATCGTCACCCGGATTGCCGTTGAGCATCTCGTTCGGATAGTCCATGGCTTCTACGACCCACAGACGGCCGCGCTCGTCGAAGGTGAACGTGATGGGCTTGATGATTTGTGGCTCGCTGGCGAAGAGTTCAACCCGGAACTCCGCCGGCGTCTGCATGAACTTCTGCGCGTCCTCGGGCGTGAACGGCAATTGGAATTTCGGAGGGTCGGGACGGTTCTCGTAGTTGGGAACGTTGAAGCCGTCGACGTAGGTGACGCCCGGCATCTCGAGCGCCTGCCAGTTCCGGCGCCGCGCCTCATCCACCGACCAGACGACCCCGCGTTCAACCAGGCTCTGGAAGCCCGGTTGACCCCACGTCCGCTCATCATGGCCATAGCCCGTGTAGAAGACGCGCCCCTTCCCTCGAGTCTGAAGCCACGTCCACGGTTGACGGATCTGCCCATTTACGCGCTCCATGACGACGGTTCGCTGACCACCCGTCATCGGCGCCATCGGCTCTTCCCACGCCGCGAATGGCTGTAAGCCCTGGACGATTGGGTTCGCGGGCTGAACGATCTCGGCGGTGAATTCAGCCCCGCCCTCCGACATCAGCCTGGCGCCAACCAGTGAGAGATCGCCGACAGCATGCAGCGCAACGAGGCCGTGGCCGCTGTCGACAAAAGCCGTCAGGGCTTTCTGCTGCGCCGGCGTCAACGAAAGCTGGTCGCCGTAGATCATCACCGCGTCGTAGTACTCGAGTTTCGCCGGATCGAACGGCTCGAGCGCCGTACGGCCGTAGGTCATCTGGATGCCACGCCGAGCGAGCGGCGCCGCGAGCAGCGGAAACATTTTCGTGGGATTGTGCGGCGTCTCTTCGTCGGCACCGATGAACAGGACACGGATCGGCCGCGCCGTTGGCGCAGCAGCAGGCGCGGCGCCCGCCTGGGTCGGGCGAGGTTTTGCCGTGGTAGACGGCGGCCGCGACTGTGCGACAAGTGACAAGCAACCGAGTACCAGAACGGCCGCGCCGACTATTGACGACCACGCAAACGTCCGCCGGGAACCATGCAATCTCATGGGCACACCTTTCGAGCAACAAATATTACTCCGGGCGGGGCGCAGCGTGCGCGCCGGGATCCGTCATCCGGGATGCGGGATCCGGGATCCCGGGATCCGGGATCCGGATTCCGTGTTGATCCGTGTTCTTCCGTGGCCCGTGTTCTTCCGTGGCCCGTGTTCTTCCGTGGCGCCCGTGTTCTTCCGTGGCCCGTGTTCTTCCGTGGTCGCGTTCGTTGACGCTTCGTCTGGAACCGTGTTACAAAGCGCGCCGACCGCGATCCTAAGGATTGTTCTCAATGACGAGTGATAAGAAGATTCGTGTGGCCATTGTTTGCCTCGGTTTTGGTGCGGAGTTCATCCCGATCTACCAGCGCCATCCAAATGCAGAAATGTATGCGATCTGCCGGCGCGATCGAAAGGAACTGGATGCGTGCGGCGATCGATTTGGCGTAACAACGCGCTACACCGATTACAACGCACTCCTGGCGGACCCGAACGTCGACGCCGTTCACATCAACTCACCCATCGCTGATCACGCCCCGCAGTCGATCGCGGCGTTAAAAGCCGGCAAGCATGTCGCCAGCACTGTTCCGGCAGCCACCACGGTTGATGAGTGCCGCCAGATTGTTGAAATGCAGCGCAAGAGCGGCAAGGTCTACATGATGATGGAGACCGTCGTCTACAGCCGTGAATACTTGTTCGTGAAGCAGCTCTACGATTCGGGAGAGCTCGGCCGCATCCAGTTTCTTCGCGGGAGCCATCAGCAGGACATGGAAGGATGGCCGGGCTACTGGGAAGGGTTCCCGCCGATGCATTACGCGACCCACTGCGTCAGTCCGTGTCTTGCCCTTGTCGGCAAGCATGCGGAGCACGTCGTCTGCCACGGTTCCGGACGAATCGACGAGGCACTCATCCCCAAGTACGGAAGCCCGTTCGCCATCGAAACCGCCACGTTCAAGCTGCGTGATTCAGATGTCTGCGCCGAAGTGACGCGCAGCCTGTTCGCAACCGCGCGACAGTATCGCGAGAGCTTCGACGCGTACGGATCGAAGAAGTCATTCGAGTGGCAGCAGATCGAAAACGAAGATCCGGTCATCCATACGAGGAGTACGAAGACGCATCCGCTGTCCGAGACGGAGATTCCAAAGCGGGCCAAGGTTCCCGACTATGCGCAGCTGTTGCCGGAACCAATTCGTCGATTCACGCAACCGGCCGCGATCCAGGACGCCGACCACCTGTCGTTCCTCCAAGGCGGAGGGCATGGCGGATCGCATCCGCACTTGGTGCACAATTTTCTGATCGCCTGCGTCGGCGAAAAACCGCCCATGCCCGATGCCGAAACGTCGGTCAACTGGACGCTGGTCGGCATCTGCGCACATCAGTCAGCGCTCAATGGTGGAGAGAAGATCGAGATACCGCGTTTCTAACTAAGTTGCCTTCGCGGCTGACGCCGCTTCGGCGCGACAGCCTTCGCGTGAAACATGAGCGAAGGCTGGCTTTGAGGAGTTCATCATGAATCGCATCTCACGATCGACGCTGACCCGGATCGCGGTCGTTGTCGCAGTCACTCTGGCAGCGACATCGATGATTGCGCAGACGCCGACACCGGCCGCGAAGAAGGGGCGGACGATTGAGGTGCTCTTCCTTGGCCACAACAGCAAACATCACGATTCAGCGCGGTTCGAGCCGATGCTCGCCGCCGCGATCGAGGCCGAGGGATTCCACTTCACCTACACGGCCGATCCGAACGAGCTCAATGCCGCGAACCTTGCGCGCTACGACGCACTGATGATCTACGCCAATCACACGACGATCGCCCCCGACCAGGAAAAGGCGCTCCTCGACTTCGTCAACTCCGGCAAGGGATTCCTGCCGATCCACTGCGCGTCGTTCTGTTTCCAGAACTCTCCGGCCTACATCGCGCTGGTCGGCGCGCAATTCCTGAAGCACGGGACCGGCGAGTTCACCACGACAATCGTTCAACCAACTCACCCCGTGCTCGACGGTATTCAGCCGTTCCAGGTGTGGGACGAAACCTACGTCCACACCAAGATCAATCCCGACAAGACGGTGTTGATGGAGCGCGTCGATGATTCCGGCCGTGAACCCTGGACGTGGGTGCGCGAGCAAGGCAAAGGTCGCGTCTTCTACACGGCGTATGGACACGACGAACGCGTGTGGGGCCACCCGATGTTCCACCGGCTTGTCAGGAACGGCATCCTCTGGGCGGTGGGTCCGACGGTGCGAACGGAGTGGGGTGCCGCCCGCGGAAAATAGGCAACTATCTCATCCCTACATTCGTCTCAGAACCAGTCATGAATCTAAGGCTCGCCGTCCGCCGGCTCGTCAAGACGCCCTTTGTCAGTCTCGTCGCGATCGTCTCGCTTGCGCTGGGAATCGGCGCCAACGCGGCGATTTTCTCTCTCTTCGACCAAACGCTCCTGCGGCCCCTCGCCGTCGTCCGTCCCTCTGAACTGGTCAATCTATCGGCGCCCGGCCCGAAACCCGGTTCGAATTCGTGCGGGCAGGCCGGGAGCTGTCAGGAGATCTTCAGCTATCCGATGTTCCGCGATATCGAGCGGCTGCAAACGGTCTTCACGGGCGTCGCGGCACACGTTGGGTTCGGAGCCAACCTCGCCTACCGCGGACAGACGCTGAATGGCCAAGGACTGCTCGTCTCGGGGTCGTACTTCCCGGTGCTTGGGCTTCAGCCTGCGCTTGGACGTCTGTTCACGAGCGAGGACGATGTCAACATCGCCAGCCACTTTGTCGCGGTCCTCAGTCACGATTACTGGACTTCGACCTTCGGGTCCAGTCCCGCCGCACTGAACGACACGATCGTCGTCAATGGCCAGTCTCTCACCATCGTCGGCGTCGCCCCTCGCGGTTTTTCCGGGACGACGCTCGGCACTGCGCCGAAGGTCTTCGTCCCGTTGACGATGAGAGGGTTGATGATTCCGGGCTGGAAGGGGTTCGAGGATCGCCAGACCTATTGGGCCTACCTGTTCGGACGACTCAAGCCCGGCGTGACGCTCGAGCAGGCACGCGCCGGCTTGAACAATGTCTACCGGCCGATCATCACCGACGTCGAAGCGCCGCTCCAGAAGGGCCTGAGCGATCAGACGATGGCGAAATTCAAGGCAAAGGTCATCGAGGTCGAGGCTGGCTCTCGCGGACAGAGCTCGGTTCACCGCGAGGCGAAGATTCCGCTGATGTTTCTCCTGACAGTCACGGGCATCGTCCTGCTCATCGCCTGCGCGAACATCGCGAACCTGCTGCTCGCTCGTGGTGCAGGACGTTCGACGGAGATGGCGATCCGGTTGTCACTCGGTGCAGGCCGGTGGCAGTTGCTCACTCAACTCCTGACGGAGTCATGCGTCCTCGCAGTACTCGGCGGAGTTGCTGGACTGGTGGTTGCGCGATGGACGCTCGCGCTCGTGGCGTCGCTGCTCCCGCCGGATGCGACGAACACGCTCGAGTTCGAGCTGCAAGGCCGGGTCGTACTCTTCGCCGCGGCGCTGTCAATTGCGACTGGCTTCGTCTTTGGCTTGTTTCCCGCCTGGCACAGCACAAAGCCGGATCTGGTCTCGGCCATCAAAGCGCAGGCGGGGCAACCGTCCGGCGCCCGTGCGGCAGCGCGATTTCGCTCGTCGCTTGTCACCGCCCAGATCGCGCTTTCGATGGCGTTGCTGATGTGCGCCGGCTTGTTCGTCAAGAGTCTCGCGAACGTGAGTCGCGTCGATCTCGGAATCAAGGTGGACAACGTCATTGTTTTTGGAATTTCACCCGGGCTGAACGGCTATACGCCCGAACGCTCGAAGGCGTTGTACGAACGGCTTGAACAGGAACTTGGCAGCATTCCGGGTGCAACCGGCGTCGCGATGGCGCGCATCGCGCTACTCGCTGGCAACAACTCGGGAACCAACGTGTCGGTTGAGGGGTTCACGAGCGGTCCCGACAGCGATACGGACGCGAATTTCAACGAGATCGGTCCGGGGTATTTCCGGACGCTCGGTGTTCCACTGATTGCCGGTCGTGAGTTCACCGCCGCCGACTCCGAGACGGCGACAAAAGTGGCGATCGTCAACGAAGCGTTCGCGAAGAAGTTCAATCTCGGACGCGACGCCGTCGGCAAACACATGGCGCGGGGAAAGGGAAAACTCGACGTCGAAATCGTCGGACTGGTGCAGAACGCCAAATACAGCGAGGTCAAGCAGGAGGTTCCGCCGCTTTTCTTCAATCCCTACCGTCAGTCCAGTCGCGTCGGGTCCATCAATGTTTACGTACGAGGCACTGGTGATCCAGCGCAGCTCCTTCGCAGTATTCCAGCGATCGTCGCTCGGCTCGATCCGAATCTGCCCATCGAAGATTTGAAGACGTTGCCGCAGCAGGTCCGCGAGAATGTGTTTCTCGATCGCATGATCAGCACGCTGTCGGCATCATTCGCGTTCCTCGCGACGGTGCTCGCGGCGGTCGGACTCTACGGCGTGCTCGCCTACACCGTGTCGCAGCGCACGCGCGAGATTGGGCTGCGCATGGCGCTTGGCGCCGACAGCGCGCGCGTCCGACGCATGATCCTGACGCAGGTTGGATGGATGACGCTCGTCGGAGCCATCGTCGGCGTCACTGGCGCCTACTATCTGGGCAAAGCCGCCGCCAGTCTCCTGTTCGAGCTGCAGCCGTACGATCCGATTGTAATCGCGAGTTCCGTGGTGCTGTTGACACTGGTCGCGCTCGGCGCGGGATATATCCCGGCGTATCGCGCCTCGCGGGTTCAGCCGATGCAGGCGTTGCGGTACGAGTAACTTGGCTCTCGGCTCTCGGCTTCTGGCGTCTGGCTCGTCGCTCTTCGTGTAAAGGCCGTGCTTCGCGCAGACCCAGCAGCCAGCCGCCAACAACCAGGAGCTTCAACGATCAGCTACCGTGGCCACAGCCACCCCATTGTCCCCGCCGTCAAGCACGCGTAGATCAGGCCATCGACCGTTGCTTTCAACGTCGTGACCCAGGATCGGCGATACCAGATCGACAGCTGCCACAGAGCCACCGCGTAGCCGATGAATGACGTGGCACCCGCAAATCGGAACACTTCCAGATATTCCGCACCCGACGCGAGAGCTCGTCCAGCGATGTACGCGGCAAACGAACTGACTGCTGCGCAATAGACAAACCACAAACCCATGTTACGCAGCATCGGCATCGGACCGTTGGGCATGACGGTCAAGATCATCACCGGGCCGGTGTTGATCTTTGCCGCAAACTCCGGGGTGCGAAGATCGGCGCGGGTCGAAGGGCGCGGAATCATGTAATCGCCAGGAGGTATCGCTAGCGCGCGCAGCACCTCGCGCGCCCGATCCTCGTTCGGCACCTTCGGGTAGTCGCTCCGGTGCCAGGGTGACACCAGGTGAATGATCGAGCTGGCGATGAACACGAAGACGGCCGACAGGACGATCGGGAACACCAACGACGACAGCTCGGTCATGCGAAAAGCCTCCGGTTGATCGTAGGTGGCGAGCTTGTAATCTGCGTCGGGCTAAGACCGAACACCTGGCGCCAGATTCACTTGGTGACCAGGCCGACAGGACACGACACACCGGTTCCGCCAAGCCCGCAGTATCCGCCTGGATTCTTCGAAAGATACTGCTGGTGATAATCCTCGGCGTAGTAGAACTCGGGCGCCGGCACGATTTCGGTCGTAATCGCGCCGTATCCCGCTCGCGCGAGTTCCTGCTGATATGCATCCCGCGAACGTTCGGCAACGTCACGCTGTGAATCGTCGAAGTAATAGATGCCCGATCGATACTGCGTACCGACATCATTCCCCTGCCGCATTCCCTGCGTCGGATCGTGGGTCTCCCAGAACACCTTCACCAGATCCGCGTACGAAACCTTGCGCGGATCGAACACCACAAGCACGACCTCGGCGTGACCCGTCGCACCGCTGCAAACTTCTCGGTAGGTTGGGTTCGGTGTGTAGCCGGCCGCGTAGCCAACCGCGGTCGTGTACACGCCCGGAGTCTGCCAGAACTTTCGTTCGGCTCCCCAGAAACATCCAAGCGCGAACATCGCACGCTCGAGTCCTTCAGGAAACGGCGGCTCGAGACGTGCGCCGTTGACATGATGTTTCGGTGGAACCACCATCTTCTCGGAGCGGCCTGGCAGGGCGGTTTCTTTCGATGCCAGCTTAAGTTTGTTGGTAAGCACGGTTGTCTCTCCGCGAGTCAATCAGCATTCAGCGATTTCATCGTCTCTAGTTATTCTGACTCAACATTACAAAGATCATGAACGCAATGATCGCAAGAAGTACGAGCAGCGCAATCTTCCACGGGCTCTTCGGATACTGCCCCGCCATTCGACCGTCATAACCGTTGACGACGACCTGGAACGATCGCGTTCCGTAGAGATACGACAAGAGCCAGATCGGCACGAGAATGTGCTTGAACGTCTGGGCAGAGAATGTCGGGCTCATTTCGAGATCTCGATAGGTGTCCCCCGGAATCTGCTGCACGCACATCTCGCGCAACTGCGCGACCATCGAATCTTGCGACGCCTGAGCCGCCTCGACCAGAACAACCTGGTAATGCTCGACGATGAAGCCGGACAGAAAGGCAGTGTCGTAGGAAACGAGTTCCTTGGTCGCGAACGGCTCGACCTGTCGTAAGAGCGCGTGCGAGACGCCGTGAGTCCCGGGCACCGGTTCGTCGTCGAAAAAGTGCTCGACGACTCCGGATGCGGGTTCCCATCGCACGTGCCGAACCTGACGCGTCTGGGTTCGCCCCTGGTTATCGCGGTAGGTCTCGGTCGTGTAGTAGTAGTGCCCTGCATCGGCCTGCCAGGGACAAACCGCCTGCGCGTCGAACGTCCAGTATGGGATGTAAACACCGCGTACGCGATCGACAAGCGCTCGATCTTTCAGCTTGCCTGGCGCCAGCCACTTGCTCGCGTACCATCGCCGGATCTGCTCGCGAACCTGACTCTCGCTGATCTTGAAAGGCAGCAGACTCTGTGGCCGAATCGGAGCTTTGATCTCCTTGTAGTCGACGAGTGACGGTGATCCGCAGAACTGGCAATTCTGTCCGACGCGCTCAGGATCGAACACCGAGACCGCCTTGCAGCTTTGACACTGCACGGTCCGCTTCTCGGTCTGCCAGCCGCGCGCCTCCTCCGGAAGCTCGCGCAGCGCCTTGGCGAGATCGTTTTCAACCAGCGCGCCGGACTCAGGATCGACAGTGAACGGCGTAGCCGCGCCGCAGAATGGACACACCAGCAGCTGCTTCGAAGGGTTCCACTCAGCCTGCGCGCCGCAATTGGCGCATGCATGCTTTTCGAGTGCAGCAATATCTGGCATCGGCAGGCGCGCGCGACGTTATCGGGCGAGATACTCGTCGAGCACGCTTCGTTTGATCCGGTACGACGTGCCGATCTTTTTCGCCGCCAGCTCACCGGACTCGATGATCGTCATCACATCTGATTCGGGCACGCCAAGCGCTTGCGCCACGTCGGCGGGCGAAAGCAGGTCCGCCACGGCATTCGCGGGCGCAGCGGCAGCGGTTCGCGGCGCGCCGGCCCCGGCGACAGCAGGCATACCCTGCTGCTGCATGATCTGTTGCGCAATCGACAGACCGACTGCCAGCTCCGTCGCCATCCCGCCTGAGCTGCCGCCCTTCTCCATGCCTTGCGCCATCTGGAACTTGACGTAGTCGTTCAGGTTCCCGACCGCCGACATGCTCGAG
>DASTVZ010000092.1:0-45569 GCA_035758845.1 Vicinamibacterales bacterium | reverse complement strand
GATCTCAACAGCGATCTCGACTTGCAGCGCCTCAGTGAACGGCTCGTGCATCGAGTCATGGAGACGCTGGTCGTCGATCGGATGGCACTCATGCTCGCGCCGGCGGCGACCGGCAGAGAGGGGGAGTTCATCACCATCGCTCATATCGGATTTGCCGGTGCACCCGCTCTGCTGCCCCGCGGATCCCAGGCTGGAGCCCGATTGATCGCGGGCCACACGCTGTCGCTCGACGATCCCTTGACTCAGCGCCGGGTCGATGCCCGGGAAATCGACTTCTGGCGCGAGGCGGGAATCCATTACTTCGGTCCATGCGTCTCGAAAGAAGGAACCATTGCGGTGATGGCACTCGGCCGCAAGGCGAGCAACGAACCGCTGAGCAGCGAGGACATGGCGCTGCTCGCGGCAGTCGCGGCGCAGGCGGCGACCGCGCTTGAAAACGGCCGACTGTATCGGCAGCTTCGCAACAAGGCGGACGAGCTCGAACGAATGCGGGAGTTCAGCGAGAATATTCTCGAATCGCTGAATGACGGGCTCGCCGTGGTCAACCGCGACGATCGCATCGTCCGCTGGAATCGGCGACTGGAAGAGTTGTACGGCATCCGCCACGAGGGGGCGGTTTCCCGTCGTCTCGACGAAATTTTTGAGCCTGGCTTTCTCGAAGTGCTTCGATCCGCCCGTCGCCAGTCTCCTGAGGGGGCCGCGTTCTATCGTGTGCCGCTCACGACAAGACACGAACCAGCGAGACGGCTGCTCGTCAACCTGGCGACGACGCCACTGCGCGACTCCGATGGTGCGATTGCCGGAACCATCGTGATCATCGAGGACATTTCGGCCCGGGTGCAGCTCGAGGAGCAGCTGCAAATCTCCGAGAAGATGGCGTCGATCGGTCTGCTTGCGGCCGGCGTGGCCCACGAGGTGAATACACCGCTGACCGGCATTTCCAGCTTTACTCAGATGTTGTTGCAAGGGGCCGAGCCTGACGATCCGAAGACCAAGGTGCTCGAGAAGATCGAACGGCAGACATTCCGCGCCGCAAAGATCGTGAACGGCCTTCTGAATCTCGCCCGGCCGGCGCAGACTGACAGCGCCGCGGTCGACGTGAACGTGGTCATCAACGACGTCCTCGCGCTGCTCGAACATCAGCTTCGTACCGGCCGCATCCAGGTGCGAAAGGAACAGACCGCGTCACCGCTGCTTGTCCAGGGTGTTGAGTACAAGCTGCAGCAGGTGTTTCTCAATCTGTTGCTCAACGCTCGCGATGCCATGCCCCGCGGCGGATGGTTGACGATCGCGACGCGCGAGGAAGAAGCCGGTGCGATCGTCGAGATCGCGGACACCGGGTCAGGTATTCCTCCGGAGCAGCTTTCGCGGATCTACGACCCCTTCTTTACCACCAAAGACCTCGGCAAGGGCACCGGTCTGGGGCTCTCGATCACCTACGGGATCGTCCAGGAACATGGCGGGAATATCACCTGCGACAGCGCGATTGGGCAGGGCACGCGGTTTACGCTGTCGCTCCCGACCGTGTCGACGAAATCCGTGGCCTCGGCGGCCAGCAACAGGCAGGCATGATGATGCCCCGGTCCTCCGTTCCCGACGTTTCCCAGACCGCGACGCGGCCGGGCTCAATCCTCGTTATCGACGACGAGGAGATCATGCGAGAGATCCTCGAGACGCTGCTCACCCGCGAGGGATACGAGGTCCGTCTCGCCGCGAGCGCGGCAGAAGGACTCGAACACGCCCGTTCGGTGCCGTTCGACGCCGCGATCGTCGACATGATGATGCCGGGCATGGATGGCATCTCCGCGCTCGACGAGCTCAAGAAGATCGACGACGACATGCCGGTGCTGATGATCACGGCGTTTGCGTCGGTGGAGAACGCGATCGCCGCGATGAAGCGCGGTGCGTACGACTACATCACCAAGCCGTTCAAGAACGACGAGGTTTTGGTGGTGCTGCGCAACGCGCTGGCCCAGCGGCGGCTGGTCGCTGAAAATCGTGCGCTCAAGCAGAACCTGCAGGCGCGGGCGAATCGCTTTGGCTCGATCATCGGCCGCAGCTCTCGCATGCGGCAGGTGTTCGATCTCATCATCCAGGCGGCACCGAGTAGGACCACCATCCTGATCAACGGCGAGAGCGGCACGGGCAAAGAGCTCGTGGCCCGGGCGCTGCATCAGAACTCGTCACGCGCGGACCGCGCCTTCATCACCGTCAACTCCGGCAACCTGCCGCCCGATCTGCTCGAGTCGAACCTGTTCGGCCACGTCAAAGGGGCATTCACCGGCGCCGTCTACCCGAAGAAAGGACTCTTCGAGCTCGCCGATAAAGGCACCATCTTCTTCGATGAAATCGGCAACATCCCGCTCGAGACGCAGGCGAAACTGCTGCGGGTGATCCAGGAGCGCGAGTTCATGCGCCTGGGTGGCGTCGAAACCATCAAGGTCGACGTGCGCATCATCGCGGCGACCAACGTCGATCTGCGCCACATGATGGAGGAGGGAAAGTTTCGGGAGGATTTGTACTACCGCCTCCACGTGATTACCGTGCAACTGCCGGCGCTGCGCGAACGCAAGGACGACATTCCGCTTCTCGTCCAGCACTTCCTCGAGAAGTACGGTGAAGAGAACAACAAGCATCTCGAACTCACTGCCGATGCCCTCGATCTGCTTCAGGAATACGATTGGCCGGGAAACGTGCGTGAGTTGGAGAACGTCATCGAGCGCGCTGTGGTGCTGTCGACCGGTGCGAAGATCGATGCCGATCTCGTCCCCGACCACGTGCGCAGCAGCAAGCGTTTCCAGATGCCGCAGTTCGTCGTCCCGCCAGAGGGCATCTCGTTGAAGGAAGTCATTACCGACTTCGAGAAGCGGCTGATCGAGTCGACGCTCGAAGCCGCGGGCGGGGTGCAGAAGCGTGCCGCCGAGCTGCTCCACATCAAGGCGACGACGCTGAACGAGATGATCAAGAGGTACGACATCCGTCCAAGGCGTAAGCGAGGCACCCTTGCCAGTCGTCCCGGGGCCGATCTCCCTGATGTCGAAGACATCGATGAGGGAGACGAGGTCGGCGCCGTGAACCGGGATTAGGAACGGAGCGGAACGGACAAAACGACACGTAATGCAGCGCGACAGTGAACGATGTGGGTCTAGCCCGTCGATCGTCGCTGCGGCGTCGTCGTTCTCAACCTCGCGAACATGCGTTCGTACTTCGCCAGAATCACGTCCCACCGGTAATTGGTTCTCACGTAATCGCGGCCGTTGCGCCCCATTCGGGCGCGAAGCCGGGGCTCCGCCATCAGCATCTTCAGCGCTTCAACGAACTCATCGCGATCCGCGTAGTACAGGCCGGCGTTGCTCTTGTGGCAATGCTCGACCAGCACTTCGCTGCGCGCGTTCGCAAGAATCGGCGTGCCGACAGCGAATGATTCGAGCGCAAGGAGCGACAGACTCTCGTACGGGGAGGGCACGACGACCACGGTGGCGGCTTCGAGCGCCTGCACGCGTTCCTGGTCCGGAAGGTAGCCGGCGAAGCGGATGAACGGCTCCTCCGGGAGCGGCATCAGCTTTACGCCCATCAGCACCAGCGAGGCATCCCCGCCGTCCTGCACATAGGTGCTGAAGTACTCGATCAGCTCTTCACACCCTTTGCCCGGATCAATCCGGCCACCATACAGCGCGATCGGCCCATGCAGCCGGTGACGTCGACGGAACATCGAGCCGCGATGGGCGAGATGAGGACGGAAGGTCGGTGAGGCATCATCCACGCCCGCCGGATCGTCGGTCCCCTCGTCTGCTTCGCCATGCCGGGGTGAAGTGTGTTCACGCGGGTATGGTTGTGCGTGCGGTAAGTCGACTCCGCAGCCGATCGTTTCTTCCTCGATTGCCCGAATGGAGAAGTGCGTCGTCAAGAATCGTCGCTCGACGTCGGTGTTATAGGCGAGACCGGCGGGAAGGCTGAACAGCTCCTTGTAGATATCCAAGTGAATGGCTGGCTCGTCGTGAGCGGTCGGCACGAGGATGCTCTTATGAGGTGCGATCTTGGCGCCCATCACCGTGGGAGCGTAGAGGTAAGTAAAGAAGATCAGGACATCGTACTGATGTTGATTGCGGTCGATGTACTCGAGCAGTGGAGGACACCACGGCCCTTGCTGCTTGAGCCACTCGATTTCGTCTTCGCGCGAGTGCGCGCTGGTGAAGATCCACTCGGAGTAGCGGTTGAACGTGTGGATGTCGCGCGAGCGCGCATTCGCGAAGCGACGCACCGTGACCCCACGCACGCGGTCCGATCCTTCCGGATACTCGTTTTTCCAGGTGATATAGTCCTGCGCGCAAGTGGTCAGGACTTCGACGTGGTGCCTGGGCGCCAGCCGTTCGGCAATCAGGCGGCAGTGATACTCGGATCCGCCGAGAATCTCGGTGCCATAACGCTGGACGATAAAAGCAATCTTCAATGAGTAAACCTCGACATTGCTGATTTCTGATTGCTGATTGTTGATTGTTGTGTCGAACCCATTCAGCTCCAAGCAATCAGCAATCAGCATTCAGCACTTTCATCGCAGGCTCGCCACGATCTCGTTGAGCCTGCCCTCAATTCGCGCCGGGGAGAAGTCCAGGAGCCGACGACGTTGTCCATGAATGATGCGCTCCCGCACCGGGCGATCGTATACGAGCATCCCCAGCATTTCGGCGGCCAGTTCGAGATCTTTCGGTTTGAACAGCATTCCTGCACCGCCCAGTGTCTCCGGGACCGCCCCGGCTGCGTAGGCCAGTACCGGAACGTCCGCCGCCATCGCTTCGACGAGCGGCACACAGAAGCCCTCGTGCTCGCTGAGTGATACGTAGGCGTCTGCCCAGCGATAAAACGCCGCCAGATCTTCGTCGGGAACCGCTCCGGTGAACCAGAAGCGATCCGGTAACATCTTGAATTCCGAGATGAGCGCCTGGATCTGTGCGTGGTACCGCGGAAGGCCGTCATAGCGACCAACGAAGATGAAGCGATAGTAATTATCGACGTAGCGCTTGTATGCCTCGGCCAGCCGGATGTGGTCTTCGATCCGTTTGTTCGGAACGATGCGTCCGACAAAGAGGATATTGATCAGGCCGTCGCCAAGAATTTTCTCGAGGGCGGGACGCCGTGGTGCCGACGTAATCCGTTCAGTGTTGACGGCAATGGGCATCACGCCGGTGCGTGCGAACCCAAGGTCTTCCAGCTCTCCCCGATTGAACTCGGAGTCACCGAGGGCAAGATCGACGTGTCCGAGCAGCGATCGCAGCTCCTGACGGCCTATCGCCGCGAGTCTGAACAGGCCCGGGTCGTAGGGCGCGAAGAATGCTGCCGGCGTGATGTTGTGATACTGAAGCACACGAGTGCCATCGAGCGTCGCGAACGCCTGCGTCATCGGCGAGGGGAGCGCGAAATGGAAAATCGTTATGTCGCCACCTCGCGCCTCCGGTTCGCTGAACGGCCGCACATCTCCCCGGAGCGCATCATCCATCGTCAACGCAAACAGATCCGACGTGTGTCCGGCGGCACGCAACATGCCGCGCACACGGCGCGCGCTGTCGCCGATCGCATCTCCATGGTGGGCGGCAGGAACCCACTGATTGATGATCATTGCCGGGATCCGGGATCCGGGATCCGGGATCCGGCGCTCTGGGCCACATCCTGCATAAGGGCGTGATCGGATCCCGGATCACGCACAACGGATCCCGGTACCGCCGGCGCCACCGGCAGCGCCTTATACAATGCCGGCCTGAACTGCCGCAATTCCTCGAATCGATCGAATTGATCGAACTGATGCCAGAAATCCCAGGCGACTTCCGGTGCTTCGCGAGGCGGCGATGCGAGGGCCTGGTCAACGAACCGCAGAAGCGTGCCGCCGAAATCCCTGGCGCGGAGACGTTGCAGCGCCGCGTCCTGTGACTGCAGGACCGCTTCCTCGATCAGCGGATCGAGCACGGCGTCCATCAACCGTGCGATCTCCAACGGATCCTTCGTGTCGTACAGAACGCCGCCGCCGTCCATCGTGGCCGGGACCGCCGTCGCTCCGTAGGCGAGCACGGGAATGCGCTTGTAGAAGGCCTCCATGATTGGCACACAGAATCCCTCGTGTTCGCTGGCGCAGAGAAACAGGTCCGCGACATCGTACAGCGCGGTCAGCTCCTCGTTCGACACGTGCCCGAGGAAGTGCACGTCAGGCGTGCCCAGCCTGGCAACGAGCGCCTGCAGCATTGCCAGGTATTTCTCGAAGCCGCTGTAGGAGCCGACGAGCAGCAGTCGTGACCTCGGGTTGTGACGAGTTCGATACGCGTGAAAGGCGCGAATCACGTCCTCGAATTTCTTGTTCGGGATCACGCGGCCGACGAACATGACGTTGGTCCACTCGTCGTCGAGGTCCGCGAGCCGGCGATCGGGGTCGCCATCGAGATGGCTGAAATCCGGCACCACCGGAAGGACAGCGGTCCGAGGGTAGCCGAGGTCGCTGAGCTCCTGACGGTTGTATTCAGAATCGCCAAGTGCCAGCTCGCAGCGATCGACATATGCCGTCAACTCGCGGCGTCCATGAAAGCAGAGTTTCACGAGCTCCTTGTGAATGCCGATGAAATACGATGGCGGCGTGATGTTGTGGTAGACGAGCACCATCCGTCCTGGGAGTGCATAGGCCGTTCGCGAGGCGCGCGAACCGATCGAGAAGTGGTGAATCAGAACATCCGAGGGACCAACCGCCCCGACGAGGTCGCGGTAGTCAATCGTGAACGACTCGAGCCTCGGATCGGCGGTCTCGACGAAGATCTCCGATTCGTATCCAGCACGCCGGAGCACGCGCTGAATCCCGAGCACCTCGTGTCCGATGGCGTCACCGTACCCCAGCGTCGCGAGGACCTGATGGACCCGAGGACGCGATGGCTGCCGGGCGTTCATGCCGATCTGGACAGGTTGCCCGCTGACCTGCTGCCCGGAACGACGGCTGTTGATGGAATCTTTGCGAGCACTTCGGCGGCGGCCGGCTGGCTCCGCTGTCTTCGAGCGAACCATCCGCCAATCGACTCTACGCGGCGACGCGCGACGGAAGCGTCTTCACGCTTCAATCGATCGAACATCTCGAGATACTTGCGCTCGATCACCGGCCAGGTGTAGTGCTGGGTGAAGTAATCGCGGCCGTTCCGGCCGAGCCGCGCGTGTAGTGGACCGTTCGACTCGAGCGCATACAGGGTTTCCGCGAACTCCTCGTAGCGTTCGTAATACAGGCCCGCGCCGCTGCGGATGCATTGCCCCTTCAACACGTCGCATCGGCCGTTGGCCAGCACCGGCCGGCCAAGCGCCCAGGCTTCGAGCGCGACCATCGAAAGGCTCTCGAAATACGACGGCATGATCAACAGGTCCGACGCCGCAATGGCGTCGAACTTATCGTCATCAGGCAGGAAGCCGAGATGGTGAATGCGCGGATGCTGAGGGATCGGCATAATCGCGCTGCCGATCAGGACGAGATCGAGTCCTCGAGGAAACGTGTTGGCGTAGCGTAAAAAGAAATCGAAGAGCTCTTTGCAGCCTTTGTTCTCGTCGATCCGTCCGACATAGATGGCGAACGGCTTTCGCAGGTTGTGTTTGCGGCGAAATCGTTCGCTGTCGGTCCGGGCCGGGATCTCCGATCCAACGCCGACGACCACTCCCGGAACCTCTTCGTTGCGCGTGGCTGCGTGAATCATCGCCCGCTCTTCGTGTGAGTTGTACATGACCGCACGCACACCACGAAAAGTCGGACCAAAGATCCCGAGGCCGATTGCGGGGTCGCGTTCCGCCGTCGGCACCAGCAGCGCCTTAGAGGGCACCCGGCGAGCGCCGTGCCACGCGTGGTAGTACCGGTAACTGAACAGGAGAATGAAGTCGAGCTTCGATGAGGATCGTTCGAGGTAATCGATCATCGCCGGACTCGCGGGTCCTTCGCTCTCGAGCCAGGCGATTTCGTCCGCAATCGAGTGCGGTTGATCGAAGACACGTCGCGACAGTCGGCCGAAATGATTCGGATCACGCTCGTGCGTCACCGGAAACCGGCGCACGGGGATGCCGTTGACCTGTTCGACGCCTTCAGGCCGTTCGTTCTTCCAGGTCACGTAATCGCGCGCGCAGGTCGTGACTACCTCGACGTCGGCGTGACGCGAAAGGCGTTCGGCAATATAGCGCGCGTGCAATTCAGCGCCGCCGTTGATATCCGCGCCGTAGCGCTGGGCCGCGACCGCGAGCTTCACGATTCTGAGGGTTCCCCGTCCGGGTCACGGTGTACAGGGGTCAGACCCCGGTCGTCGGATTGCCCACCCGTGGTCAGACCCCGGTCGCTCGAATACCCACTTTCCGACGGCACCCGCTCGGCCTCTGGGGCTGGGGGGGCACCCTCGGCACTCGTGGCACCCCTGGCACCCTGGGCACTCCTGGCACCTATGGCACCCTGGGCACCCATGGCACCCGTTCGATCGTCCGGCCTCCTGCGACCACGCCGGCGTCTCCGCCGATTCCTCCGCTCCGACTGCTCCGGGGATTCGGGCCCACGCGTCTCACGCGGATCCCCTCCGCCGCTGGGCGGTTGAAGGGGAGCAACGGCGCCGGGACGATACTGCACGACCCCCTCGAGCGCTCGCGCTCGCCGCTCATCGAAATCCAGGCGGCTGGACATCGACTCGACGCGCATCTTCAAGTTCTTGACGTCGATGCCAAGTCGTGTCGTTTCGAGCACGAGATTGTGGATGACTTCGTAGTACAGCGGCTCCAGCGCCGCCTGTTGCGCGTTCAGTTTTGATTGAATGTGCAGGGCGTCAATCAATGGGTTCGGATTGAAGAACAGCTTCAGTACGGGGCGCAGCAGCCGGCGAATGAAAGCCAGCAGCCCGCGATGTGTTTCGAAGAGCGTAGAGTCCTCGAATTTGAAGTTGGGCGGCAGCGACGCCTCGCGCTTGCGGCGGAATTGTTCGAGCAGATCGGAGCGAACACCACGCGGGTCGAGGAACTTCTCGAGCTTGACGTTGGCCAGCTCGCGGATTTCCTCCTCTGTGTAGTCGACGCCGCGTTTCTCGCGAATGCGCGCCCTGATCTGGCGCATGATCTGCTCGACGTCGACGTTGTCGGAGCGAATGGAGAAATCAGTCATGAGTTGCGCGCTCCCGCGCCTTTCTTGTGAACAAATTCCGGAGCCTGGACGATGCAGGTGCCAAGGATGCCGAGCGAGCGGGCGAGTGCCCGTCCGCCGGTCAGCGTGATCTCCGCGCCGGCAGCCCCGAGGTCCGGGTAGCCTTCGGCATTTGGCGCAACGCGCTCCCAGTTGCGGAACAACCGTCCCCACGGGCCGTCCAGGACCTCGCGCATCATGCGTTTCGCGTGATACGGATACCAGAAGCTGTCGTGATAGATGACGCTGGCGATGTAGGCCCACGGCGCGAGCACCGTCTTCAGCGACCACTCGATCGGCTTCTTCATCGGTCCCCAGTAGATCTTGTGCTGCATTCGGGAGGCAAAGGTCATCTTCTTGAACGGACCGACGAAATGCCAATTTTCTGCCGCGGCTGACGTGTCCCCGACAATCTCGATCTCCCGCGGATCGCCGCAGCCGAGGCCGAGATCGTGCGCCATTCTGATGAACTTGATTGACATCGGATCGAAGCCCATCAACTTTGCCGCGACCGCGTCGATTGCCGTCTGATCGGCGCTCGCAAGAATGACGTTCTTGCTGTACGGCATCATGCAGCGCGGCCCAGGGCCATCTCCCGCGAATGTTCCATCCATCACCGCGAACACGCCGCGATGGATCTTTTTCTGGATCATCAAGAGATCCACGAGCGTTTCGTGGATCACCGGGTGGGTCCAGTGCCGATGTTCGTTCAGCAGTCCCCCGAACGCGTTCTTCATCGCGCCGGTGGTTGTCGTGAACACGTGTGTCTTCACCGTCGGAAGGTGAATGATGTTCTCCCCGATGAAGCGCTTCGGAATCATGAAGCCCTTGGGGTAGACCTCGTTCAGACAGGTAAACTTCTTCGTCAGGTCGCCAACGGCCTCGCGTATGTTGATCCACTCCTCGGTTTCGTAAATGTGGATGTTGCGCAGCCCGTGGGCCTGGACGACGTTGATTTGCTTGTTTTCCCGCTCACCGAGGTGTGCGTCGATGACGACCGTGCGATTGTGACACGCGTGAATCAGCGACGGATCGTACCCGTCCTGCTTCATCGCCCGGATCACGCCTTCGAGCTGCCACGGTGTCGTCGAACTTCCTGGGAAGAAGAAGTGCCAGGAGATATTGACCTTGAGCGCCGTATCCACATCGCGCGCGATGACGTCCTGATAACCGGCAAGATTCAGCAGTGTGTGATAGTCGCGCAGCACCGTGCCTGGCGACGTTCGAAGAAGAGCAACTTTGGCTTTGGGCATCACTTCACTTAATCGGTCCGTAAATGATCAGCGCGACTGCCAGCGCCCACAGGGCGACGCAGACGAGCAATGGTCGATCGTTGAGCAGCATCGCAGCCGGGCTGCCGCCACCTTCCTTCTGGTGAACCAAATAGAGGTAGCGGAAGATTCCGTAGAGCAGGAACGGCAGCGTCAGCGCGAGACGGGTGGTGTGGAACTTTTCAACTGTTTCCGGGTTGACCGTGTAGAACGCGTAGGCGACGAGCGTCGAGGCGGTGACCACCGAAATCATCTGATCCAGCAGATACGGTGTGTACTCCTGCAGGATTGGGCGATGGCTCGTCGCATCGTCTGCCAGCAGCACGAGCTCATGACGACGTTTGCTCAGCGCCAGAAACAACGCGCCGAGAATCGTAATGAAGAGCAGCCAGTTGCTGATCGGCACATCGATCACGGCGGCGCCAGCCGCGGCACGCAACACAAATCCAATGGCAATCGTGAGCACGTCGACAATGACGACGTGTTTCAGCGGACCCGAATAGAACGCGAGCAACGCGAGGTATGCGGTCGCGAGCACTCCAAATTCCGTATGCAGCCAGAACGCAACGGCGACGGCCGCAATGGCGAGGATCCCCGCCGCGACGAGCGCGGTTGAAGTTGACAGTTCGCCGGACGCGATCGGGCGGCGGCGTTTGAGCGGATGACGGCGATCGGCGTCGCGATCGGCGACGTCGTTCAGCAGGTAGACGACCCCCGACAGGGCGCAGAACACCGCGAAGGCGGCGGTCGCGTACACGACCGAATGGAGATCGAACAGCCGTTGACCGAACAGCAGTCCGCCGAAGATGATGAGATTCTTCGTCCACTGCTCGGGACGCAGCGACCGGATCACATTCCACGCGACGGGCCGCGTCTCCGTACGCAGTTCTCCCTGGCGCGGCTCGGCCTGATCGATGATGTCCGGAATACTGTGTCGCGCCATCTACAGCGCGGCGGGTATGTGCGCGGCCTGGCTAACTGCCGAAACTTTTGACGGCATCCGGCTCGGACTCATAGGTCTCGAACACGGTCAACAGCTTCGTAATGGCGAGCAGATCCTGAATGCGCTTGGTGAGGTTCAGCAGCTTCAGCTTCCCTCCCTGACGGCTCACCGTGGTGTACGTGCGGACGATTTCACCCAGGCCCGCGCTATCGATGTAGGGCACGCCTTCGAGGTTGAGCAGCAGCTTCTTTTGGTCTTTCTGGATGAGCGAATCGATCTCTTTCTTCAGGAGCTCGTCGCCCTCTCCGAGCGTAATCTTCCCCTTGAGATCCAGAATCGTCACCCCACTGACGACCCGTTGGTCGATCTGCAGCATCGCCGCTCCTCCAAGTCCGACTGCGCCGGCGGGTCCGTCTGAGCCCCCGCCTGTGGCCTGACGTTCAACCGCCCGAAGCGCCTGCCAGGCCCTACGGTTTACAAGAAATAGACCGGGCAGCGTACTACGCGCATTGCAAGAGTGTCAAGAAATGCGCGGGTTTTTGTATGTTAGACACCAAATTTACGAACTCGGCGGCTCCCCCTAGTTCGTCCCCGGCAGGGCCAGCCGAGCCATAACGCCGCCGCTGGATGCGCGATCGAGGACGATTGATCCACCGTACACCTCCGCCACATCCCGCACGATGGCAAGGCCCAGTCCGGAGCCAGGCATCGCCAAGTCCTTTCGAACTCCTCGTTGCAGCACCGTGCGGCGGGCCTGCTCGTCTAATCCTGGCCCGTCATCCTCGACCGTCACCGTGAGCCGCTCGTCTTCGACCACCGATACAATAACCACTTCCGATTTGGCCCATTTACACGCGTTGTCCAGCAAATTCCCGAGCATCTCGTCAAGATCTTCGCGGCGTCCCTTGAAGATGTGACCTGTCTGGACCTTGGACGTGATGGTCAACCGGCGGTCCGCATGGATCTGCCGCATCGTCCTCACCAGGCCGTCCGCCGAGTCGCTGACGGTGCATCGCGAATGCAGCGCCGGGCCTGAGGCCGCGGCACGGGCGTGCGCGAGATGGTATTCGACATGGCGCCGCATGATTCCGATCTGTTCGCCGAGCGTCGCGGCAAGTTGAGGATCGCCGCGCGAGGCGAGTCGATCCGCTTCGTTCGATAACACGGCGAGGGGCGTCTTCAGTCCGTGCGCGAGGTCGCCCGCTTTCGTCCCGGCGCGAGCCACCACGTTCTCGAGATGCGCGAGCAGCGCGTTGAGGTCGTCGACGAGCGGTTGTACTTCTGTTGGATAAGTGCCGCCGACTCGCAATTCCGATCCGTCGCGCACGGCGGAAAGATTCCGGCGGATGTTGTTCAGCGGTGCGAGTGCGGCGCGCACCACGACCAATCCCGCCGCCATGCTGATGAGCGCGAGCAACCCCATAAGCGGTGCGTGTTGGTGGACGATTCGCAGCGCATCGAACATCGGATGGTGATACGTGAGGACGACACTGAACGCGGCGAGCATGCCGAACGTCCACAGGAGGGCACCATACAGCACCTTCCGGCGCACCGAACTCACCGGTGAGACTCCCCGTCGGCGACGCGATACCCGAACCCACGGACCGTATCGATGACACCCGCGCCGAGCTTGCGCCGCAGTCTCGCGATGAATACCTCAATCGTGTTCGAGTCGCGCTCGGCATCAATGGGATAAATGTGTTCGGCGAGTTCCCCCTGCGAGACGGCGCGGCCGCGGTGATGCATCAAGTACAGCAGCACGCGGAATTCAAGGGCGGTCAGCCGGACGGCTTGACCGTTGACCGTGACGCGGCCTGTTCTCGAATCAACCGCGAGCGACCCAGATTGCATCTCGGAGGACGCCATCTGTCGCGACCGGCGAATCAGACCACGGAGGCGCGCCAGCAGCTCCTCCATGCGAAACGGCTTCGACAAGTAATCATCGGCGCCCGCGTCGATGCCCTGCACCTTTTCGTACCAGCTCCCGCGGGCTGTAAGAACCAGGACGGGAACCGTCTGCCCGGCCTCCCGCCAGCGCCTGAGCACGGTCAAGCCATCAAGGGTGGGCAAGCCGAGATCGAGAACGACGACGTCATAGGTCTCCGTCTGGCCAAGAAACTCGGCTCTCTCTCCATCCACAGCGCAGTCAACGGCATACCCGGCCTCGGTCAAGGCATTACGCAGCTGTTCCGACAGATGGACTTCGTCTTCCGCGATCAACGCGCGCAATGCGATCTCCTGCCGCCGTTATAGCGCATCTTTGGCTGAACCATAGATGAACCAACAGTTCAGCCCTCGTTCAGGATTGGCGAGCTATTGTGAATCTCTGATCACTACTCACTTATCGTGAATCCTCGAATCGCTCATCCAGAATCCTTGAATCGTTGAATCCTGAATCTTGCAGGAGCGATTCGACGAGCCTGGGATTCGACGATTCGTGGATTCGGGGATGAGTGATTCGGGATGAGCGATCAGTGATTAGCGATTCAACAACAAGGAGTCCGTCATGCGACCGCGCTCATTCGTCATCATTTTGATCGTCGCTCTAGGTATTGCGTCGGTCGCGCTCGCGGCGCGAGGACATGGCGGACTACACCGCTGGATCATGTCGATCCACGGCCGGTGATCGCTAAAGTGTTGTCGAAACAAGCACAAGGCGCGTTGCGAACGAGCGCGCGAGTGACTAAAAAAGGATGATTCGGGATCTCCATCACGCGCTGCGGATGATCGTGCGCGCGCCAATACTGTCGGCCGTCATCGTGCTGTCGCTTGGCATCGGCATTGGCGTAAATACGGTGGTCTTTTCGTGGCTGCAAGGCACCATCGTTCATCCATTGCCTGGCGTCGCAGACAGCGGGCGGCTGCATCTCATCGAACCGCGATCCGACAGCGACTCCTATCCAGGAATGTCGTGGTCGGAATACCGCGATATGCGCGAACGGTTGACCTCGTTGCCTGACCTGATCGCGTTTCGAATGGCTCCCTTCTACATCGGCGACCCTGGCCGAATCGAACGGACATACGGGCAGTTCGTATCCGGCAACTACTTTTCTGCGCTCGGGCTGCGACCCACGCTCGGGCGTTTCCTTCGCCCGGACGAAGCGGAGCGACCGGGCACTGAACCCGTCGCGGTGATTTCGTACTCGCTGTGGCAAAGCCGTTTTGGCGGGGCCGCCGATGCCGTCGGTCGCACGATTCGGGTCAACGGCCGGGAATTGATGGTGGTTGGTGTCGCGCCCCGGCGGTTCCAGGGAACGGTGCTTGGCCTGAGTTTCGATCTGTGGGTTCCCGCGACTATGGGGCCGGTGCTGATCGAGGGATCACCGCCGATGACCAATCGCGCGAGCCGTGGCTATGCCGCGTTGGGACGGCTTGGTCACGGCGTCAGCGCGGCGTCGGCGCAGGTGGAAGTCGATCGCGTGATGGCGCAGCTGGCCGAGGAGTTTCCGGAATCGAACCGAAACATGCGCGCCGATGTGCTGACGTTCTGGAACGCGCCGCGTGGACCGCAGCGTTTGTTCGCCGCGGCGCTCGCCATTCTGCAGGGGCTGATGCTGCTGCTTCTGTTGGCCGTCTGTGGCAACACGGCAAACCTCGTGCTTGCGCGGGCGAGCGCACGGCAGCGCGAGATGGGTGTGCGACTGGCGCTCGGTGCTTCTCCCTGGCGCGCGGTTCGCCTCATGCTGTCCGAAAATGTCGTTCTCTCGGTAATCGGCGGCGTTCTCGGATTCGCGATCGCGGTATGGTGGACGCCGACGCTGATTGCGCTGCCGTTAACCGGCTTGCCGATCCGCTTTCAAATCCAGGTCGATCAAACCGCATTGGCCTTTGCCGTTCTTCTCGGCGTTGCCTGCGGAATCCTGACCGGAGCAGCGCCGGCACTGCAGGTATCGCGACTCGATCCGCATGTCGCCTTTCGCACCGGCTCGCAATCCAGCGGCCGCAGCGTGACGCGCAACGTGCTGATGGCTATCGAAGTGGCGCTGGCGATTGTGGTGTTGATCGTTGCCGGCCTCTTTCTTCGAAGCTTCGCCGACACGCACAGCACCGACACCGGATTTCAGCGCGAGGGCGTTCTGCTGGCGGGCTACGACTTGAACGGGCGCCCCATCGGCGCCGATCGCTCGGGCTTTGCACGAACCTTCGCGTCGAGATTGCTTCGCGATCTGAATGCGTTGCCGGCGGTGGAAGCGGCAGCCGTGTCGTCTTCGGTGCCGCTCGACATTCACGGCCTGCCGTCGCGAACGTTCACGCTCGAGGGGCATGTTCGGACGGACGGAATCGTCGACGAAGCGGTGACCAACACCGTGACTCCCGGCTATCTGTCGCTGATGAAGATCCCGCTCGTTGCCGGGGTGGATTTCGCGCCGCTGGATGATGGCTCGGCTCCCGCGCAGGCGATCGTCAACGAGGCGTTCGTCCGCCACTATCTCGACGAGGCGCGTCCCGACACGGCCCTCGGGCGACGTGTGCAGAGTCGCGGGGCGACATACGTGATCGTCGGTGTCGCTCGTAACTCTTTGTCCAACGCGTTTGGCGAGCCGCCGACACCAGTCATTTATCTGTCGTATCGAGATCGCCCGATGCTGGCGGGTGAAATTCACGTTCGTGCGCGGATCGGTGTCGAAGCCGCTGTGGCATCTGACATTCGTCGTGTGATCCGCGCTCTGGATCCCGACCTGCCGCTCTTCAACGTTCGCACGCTTGTCGATCACGTTGAAACGAATCTCGTGTTTCGCCGTGTGCCGGCGCGATTGTTCGCCATCCTTGGTCCGCTGCTGCTGGTGCTTGCGGCGACCGGAATCTATGCGGTCGTCTCCTACACGGTCTCGCTTCGCAGCCGTGAAGTCGGGGTGCGAATGGCGCTTGGCGCTACCGCGCGTCGCGTCGTGGCAGAGTTCCTGGCTGAGAACCTCGCCGTCGTTGTTGTGGGTGGGCTGGCCGGGTGGCTCTTGACCTTGGTCATCGCCCTCGATGTCGTCGGTGTGGACACCATCGATGCGAGCGTGTTCGGCGGTGTCCCGTTGCTCCTGCTTATCGTTGCCGGCGTGGCCTGCTGGATCCCGGCGCGTCGCGCGACGCTCGTCGAACCGATGGTCGTTCTACGAGAGGACTAGTCGCCTCGCCCGGTTCTGCGCTTCGATTCCAAGCTGCATCGCGAGAAACATACGCGCCGGCGAATCGGCCGTCGTCGTCCGATTCACAACATCATCGACCAGCCGCTGTGCATAGGGAAGCGACACATCCGAGCAATCGACATATTTCGAACCCTTGTTATCGACGAGAAAGAGATGATCTCCGCCGGGCCGACCGGCGATGTCCACGTTTTCCCGCAGCTCGATGTAACCATCGGTTCCAATAATCGTCAGCCGGCCGTCGCCGAACGTGGTGAGTCCTGCCGGCGTAAACCAATCGACGCGAATGTAGCCGGCCCCTCCATCCCCGCTGAGCATCACGTCGCCGAAGTCCTCGAGTTCCGGGTATTGCGGATGATGCGTATTTCCGACTTGTGAAGCGACGATCTCGGCGCGGGTGGTGGAGGTGAGAAACAGGTAGGCATCAAAGTTGTGTGATGCCAGATCGCAGAGGATGCCGCCGTACTGCTGTCGTTTGAAGAACCACGGCGCGCGCGTGTCCGGATTCATTTTGTGCGGGGCCAGCGCGGCGGTCTGGATGACTTTGCCGATCGCACCGGCGCGAATCAGCTCACCCGCTTTGTTGATCGATTTGTTCTCGTGTCGGCCAATGAGCACGGAGAATATTCGCTTCGTGCGTGTCTGAACGCGTCGCACCTCCGCCAGCTGCTCGAGCGTCGTCGCGGCGGGTTTATCGACCATGAAATCCTTATCGTGCTCCATCGCCTTGATCCCCAGCGGTGCTCGCTCGTTTGGAATCGCCGCGCTGACGATGAGCTGAATGTTTGGATCGTCGAGGATCTCCTGCTCGCTGCGGGCGAGTTTCGCCTCGGGGAATCGCTTCGAGAACGCCGCCGCCAGCTCAGGTTCTTTCGCGTAACACGAGACGAGTTGTCCGCCGCCGCGCGTGACCGTCTGCACTTGACCGTTGATGTGGCTATGGTTCACGCCGATGACAGCGAACTTGATCCGCGGCGCGCGTGCGGTGGTTGCGGTGTTTTGTGCCCGAGTTCGTCGTTTCGATCCGGCGAACGCTATCGTGGCTGCGCCGAACGACGACCCAAGGAATTCACGTCGGCTGCGAGTTGTCATGGCATGACCCTATTTGTTGGTAACGACGGGTAGCTCAATAAAACTTGCGTGCTCGGACGAATGATAGATGCGCTGTGTCGCTTTCTTGTAATCGGCCGGCTTCGCCCAGAAGATGCTCGGAACGAACGTTTGCGGATTGCGATCGTACAAGGGAAACCAGCTCGATTGAACCTGAACCATGATGCGATGGCCGCGCAGGAAAGCGTGATTGGCTGTGGGTAGCGCGAATTTGTAAAGCAGCGGTTCCCCTGCCGCAATCGCCTTTGGTGTTTCGAGGCTCTCGCGGTATCGGCCGCGAAAAATGTCGCCGGCAACCATGAGTTGATAGCCGCCCATGGACGGATCGCCTGCGACCTCGGCAGGATAGACGTCAATCAGTTTCACGACCCAATCCGAATCGGTGCCGCTCGTGGACGCGATCAGGTTAGCGATGGGTTCTCCGCTGATCTTGACCGGTGCGGTCAGCACGTCGGACGTGAACGCAAGAACGTCAGGACGGCCTGACGCCTCGCGTTGATCGTCGACCAGCCATTCCGACCACGTGAGGGGAGGGTCATAACCGATCTGTTGAATCGGGCGCGCGCGAAACGGCACCGGCTTCGCCGGATCCGAGACATATTCGTCGAAGGCCGCGTCGCCCGTACGCGGTGTCGAGAATGCTGCCGTGAGACCCGCCCCGAGATAAAGAGGCGAACGCCGCATCTCGCAGCCACTCGCACATCCGGACGGCCAGGACGTCAGCCGTCGCCAGATGTTGGTGCCGGTCTCAAATGCAGCGACCGAAGGCACGTCACCTCTCGCCGCCCCGTCCTTGAGATATCGCGCGAGGAACGGGGCAAGAATCTCCTGCCGGAAGTACAGGGACGTGTCGCTCCGAAAGTTCAGCGCGCCAAGCTGGCTGCCATCATCGATCTCCTGGCCATGGTGCCAGGGACCGAGCACGAGGTACACCTTGTCGTTGTTGACATCTTTCGGCTCGAGCGCTTTGTAGACAGCGATCGCTCCGTAGATGTCTTCTTGATCCCACAGACTGTGCACCAGCATCACCGGCACGTTCAGCGGCCGCGAACCGAGCACCTGATCCATCGCCTGCTCGCGCCAGAACGCATCGTACGCAGGGTGCTCGAGGATCTTTCGCCAGAACCCGAGTTGTTCGAGACCGTGCCGGCGTCCCAACTCTCCAGCCGATCCCGCCTCCATGTAGACGTCATAGTCGTCGAAATGATTGCTCCACCACTTGATATCAGACTTGCGGCTTGCCTCCTGGTCGTGGATATACGGCATGTTCTGCTGCCGGAACGCGCCGTTGTGAAACCAGTCATCCCCTCTCCACCCGTCAACCATCGGATTCATCGGAACCGCAACCTTCAGAGCGGGATGCGGATTGACGAGCGCCATCAACGGCAGAAATCCATCGTAGGAAATGCCGAGAATCCCCACTCGCCCGTTGCTCTCCGGAATGTGCTTCACGAGCCAGTCAATCGTGTCGAAGGTGTCGGTTGAATGATCGACGCTCGTCGGATTCAGCCCGCCGCGCAGCGGCCGATTCATCACGTAATCGCCTTCGGAGCCATGCTTCCCGCGGACATCCTGCACCACGCGGATATATCCGCCCTCGACGATCACCTCGGTCGCATTGTCGTAGCCGCTGAGAATAGGACCGAGATGCGCGCTTTGCGCGTGCCCCGTGAGAACGTCCGCATCGTAGGGCGTGCGAGTCAACAGCATTGGAGCGTTCTTCGCTCCTTTCGGCACGAGGATTACCGTGTGAAGCTTGACACCGTCACGCATCGCGATCATCTCTTCGCGTCTGAGATAGTCGAAAGAGTCGGTCGCCGGCTTGAACGTCGCAGGAGTTTCACTGGGAAGGGATTGTGACGACGACGGCGGGACGGGATTCTGCGCGGATGGAACGTCCAGGATGACAACCGCAATGAGCCCCGCGAGGAAAGTCGTTCGATGAAGCCGATCGGCCGGTCTCATGGTTCAGCTCCGTTGCGCCTTTCCTTTTCCCTTGTCCCTTTTCCCTTTTATTGCGCGATATTCAGAATGATTCGTCGATATGTCGTCAGGCTGGGGCTGCCGTCGTCTTCGACCGCCAGAATGATGTGCGCGGTGCCGGCAACGCCCGGGATCACCGTCGCCCGCGCTGTTGACGCGTTGTCAATCGTGACCCTCGGGGCGGGCTCACGTGGACCGCCTGCTGGCGCAGACGGTATACCACCATCCGCCAGCGTGCCACCCCCGCCGATCGGCACGGCGGGACCGGCTGCAACCGGCTGCCCTGGGATGCCGGAAGCGGCTTCAGAATAAAAGAACCACGAGTACTTCAATCGGTTTGCGTCGCGATCGTGTGTCCCGGCCGCATCCAGGGCCAACGCCCGTCCAACCCGTGCGTCGAGGGTTATCGGCGCTTTGCCCCCCTGTCCGTTCACGACCACTTCAGGGTTGTGATTCGCTTGACTCAGGTCCTTGATCGTCCAGTCCATGCGCGCGGCGAAGTCGTGCTGGAATGCGGTTCTCCACCGCCAGATCGTTGCCTGATCGGACGTATAGATCTTGCCGTCGGTGCCGACGACTGTGTCTTTCGAGTTGTCCTTTCCCGGAAATGCGTCTCCGCCCTGGGTCCACGAGGGGCGTGTCTCGCCGTAGAACTGGCGCCATACGTATCGGCCTCCCCATCCGCCGAAAGTCGGATTCATGAAACTGGCGAGACCGTTATTGATGAGACCGAGAAATGACGGCGTGTCTCCCTCGTGAATACAGCAGGGATAGGGATACAGTCTTCCGAGCGGACCCTTGCTTCGGATGTTGGCGTTCACCCAATCATCGGAAAATGTCGTGAAATCCGCGCCTGGCGCGTTCTTGTAGAAACGATCTCCGCTGATTCCCGTCCACGTCGCGTAGCCATACTGATCGCCGTCCGGCGTAGATGGCATCGCAATGTAATGAAGGGCCGGGAACTCCCGGCGAATCCACGGACCCGCATCGTCCTGATCCGAAATCGAGTACACGCGAAGCTTGTTGATCAACGCGTTGACCTGTGCCGGCGTTCGAGTTTCACGAGCCTGAAACAGCGCCTGGGCGAGCGTATTTGCTCCTCCCCAAACGGTGATCCACAACGGTCGATCGTCCGCTTTGTCGGCAGCGCGGATGATCGCTTCGGCTCCTTCGGACGTCCGTCCTGACCCAACGTCCGCCATGCCGAAGCCGGGTTGGCCGGCTTTCACGAGGTCCCGAAGCGTCGCTGCCGCCGGGAACCCATTCTCGTGCTTTGAAAGATTCGGTTGAACCTGAGCATATGCGTCAATCAACGTTCGTATGACATCTGGGCGGACCTTGTTTCGCATCCATGTCGATGTCGTCGCGACCAGGCCCTCAACGTCAAACTGATTCGAGTACACGAGAAATCGAACCATCGACATCTGGTCGTCGGGTTCGTTGGCGATGTCGGTGAGAACGAGGACGCGAACCTTCGCGGTGTATGGATCAACTCGCGCGGCCAGGGATGGAGGCGCCGATTGTGATTTCACCGCCCGTGGCGCGGCATGCATACTGACGCCATCAGCAAGCGCGGACGCCAGAGTGATGGTCGCCGACAGGATCGCCGCCGCGACGACCATCCCGGCAAGAGAACGTCTATGCGTCCGCGGTCTGCTCGGTCTTTCGCCCCGCACCACGGATAGTCTGCACCACAACGTACAAAACCGGAATAAAAACAAGATTGAGGAACGTCGACACGAGCATGCCGCCGGCCACCGCCGTTCCGACCGAGTGCCGCGCCGCTTCACCGGCGCCGGTCGCAATGACCAGCGGAAAAACACCAAGGATAAAGGCGAACGACGTCATGAGAATCGGACGCAAGCGGATTCGCGCCGCCTCGATCGCGGCATCGATCACGCTCAATCCTCTCGCCCGAAGTTGCTCGGCAAACTCGACGATCAGGATGGCGTTCTTAGCGGCGAGGCCGATCAACATGACGAGTCCGACCTGGCAGTAAACGTCGTTCGACAGTCCGCGCAGCCACTGCGCACCAAGAGCGCCGAGCACGGCGAGCGGAACGCCGAGAAGGACGATGAAGGGGAGAACGAGGCTCTCGTACTGCGCCGCGAGCGTCAGATACACAAGGATGAGAGCAAGGCCAAAAATGTACAGCGACTGCTGACCCGCCTTCGTTTCCTCGAGTGAGATCCCGGACCACGCATAGCCCATGCCCTCAGGAAGGTGTTGCTCGGCGATGCGTTCCATCTCGATGAGCGCGTCACCGGAGCTGACGCCAGGCGCCGCCGATCCGTTCACACTTGCCGAGCGAAACAAGTTGAAATGATTGATCACCTGCGGCGCCGTCGTCTCGCTCACGGTGACGACCTGTTCGAGCGGAATCATCTCTCCGGATCGCGATCGTGCATATAGTTGTTTCAGTGCCTGCGGGTTCGACCGGTACCGCTGATCTGCCTGTACGTAGACACGGTAAGCGCGGTTATTGAACTCGAAGTCGTTCACGTACTGCGATCCGAGAAAAATCTGCATCGCATTCGTGATCTCACCGAGCGGCAGCCCCAGCGCCAGTGCACGCTGGCGATCGATCGTGACTTGCAGCTGCGGGTCGTTTGCCGTGAACGGACTGAACAGGCCGCGCAACTTCGCTGATTGATTACCGGCCACGACGACCGCTTGCAGTCCTTGCGCGAGCGTCTGGATGTTCGTGCCTGTCTGATCGAGCACCTGAAATTCGAACCCGCCAAACCGGCTCAAACCCGGAATGGCCGGCGGGTTGAAGCTGGCGACAATCGCTCCGGGAATGGCGAACAGCGGACCGCTGATGCGACGCAGTACCGCCTGCAGTACGTGGTCGGGGCCTTTGCGCTGATCGTACGGCTTCAGTCGAACGAACATCAGTCCGGTGTTCGACGCGGCCCCGCTGAAGCTGAAGCCCATGACCGAGAACGTCGCAAGAACGTCGGGGTCCTTGAGAATGATCTGTTCCGCCTGCCTGGCAATGTTGCCGGTGTATTCCAGCGAAGCTCCCGCTGGCGCCTGCACCTGCGTCAGGAAATAACCGGGGTCCTCTTCCGGGATGAACGATTGCGGTACGATGCGCAGCATCCACCAGGTCAGCCCGAGCGTGCAGATGAACACCACGACGACGGCCCATCGCCACGCGATTCCACGCCGCAGACCGTGCACATATGCCTTCGTGCCGCCGGAAATGACACGCTCAAAAAAGGTGAAGAAACGTCCCTTGTGATGGCTCTGGCGGTCGAGCAAGAGCGCCGAGAGCGCCGGCGTCAGCGTGACGGCATTAAACGCGGACAGCGCGACCGCGAACGCGATCGTCATCGAAAACTGCGCGTAAAGGCGCCCGGTCGTTCCCGGGAAGAATGCCACCGGAACAAAGACGGCGATGAGGACCAGCGCTGTCGCGATGACGGCGCCCAGCACTTCTTTCATCGCATCCGATGCAGCCTTGCGCGCCGATACCTTGTATTCCTGAATATGGCGTTCGACGTTTTCGATGACCACGATGGCGTCGTCGACGACGATACCGGTCGCGAGAATGAGTCCGAAGAGCGTGAGCGTGTTGATGGAGAAGCCCATCACCTTGATGAACCCGAAGGCGCCAATGAGCGACACCGGAATGGTGATCGCCGGAATCAAGGTGCTCCGCCAGGTCTGAAGGAAGATGAAGATCACCAGGACGACGAGCACGATCGCTTCGGCCAGCGTCTTCACGACTTCTCGAATCGATTCCTCGACCACGTCGGTGGTGTTGAAGGCAACCTGATACTTCACACCCGGCGGGAACTGTGCCTTCAGCCGTTCGAGTTCCGCGACGACGGCTCGTTCGACGTCGAGCGCATTCGCGGTTGGCAGCTGAATGACCCCGAACCCAACCGCTTCGACTCCCTGGAACTTCAACTGCGCGCTGTAGGTTTCAGCGCCGAGCTCGGCGCGGCCGACGTCCTTCAACCGGACGAGCGACCCATCGGCTCCGCTTTTCAGGATCAAGTTGTCGAAGTCTGCCGATTCACGAAGCCGCCCCAGCGCGCGGACGCTGAGCTGATACATTTGCCCCGCCGGCGCCGGCGCCTGCCCAAGACTTCCGGCAGCCACCTGCGTGTTCTGTTCGCGCAGCGCATTGACGACGTCGCCGGCGGTGAGTTTGCGCGCCGCGAGCCGATCCGGATCGAGCCAGAGGCGCATCGAGTACTTGCGTTCGCCGAAGATGGTGACGTCGCTGACACCAGGGACGCGCTTCAGCGCGTCCTTGACATACACGTCGATGTAGTTGCTGAGAAACAGCGAATCGTACTGATCGTTTTCGGCGTACACACCGACCGCCATGACAAAGCCGGTCGACTGTTTCTGGACGATGATGCCGGTCGTCCGCACTTCCGTCGGCATACGGCCCAGGGTCTGGTTGACGCGGTTCTGCACATCGACCTGGGCGACATCCTGATCGCGCGTGACGTCGAAGGTGATGTTGATCGTCGACACTCCGCTGTTAGTGCTCGACGACGCCATGTAAAGCATGCCTTCGACGCCGTTGATCGCTTGCTCCAGCGGTGTGGTGACCGCGGTCTCGACTTCCTGCGCGTTCGCGCCGGTGTAGAAGGCGGTGACGGTGATCACCGGCGGCGCGAGCGATGGATACTGCGCGACCGGCATCGTCGGGATGGCGATCAGGCCCCCGAGAATCAGCACCAGCGAGCAGACCGACGCGAGGATCGGTCTTCGGATGAAGGTATCGGCAAACATTACTGAGGTCTTACCGGCGCGCCGTCGCCGATTTTCTGGATACCCGACACGATGACTTGTTCGCCCACCGACAATCCGCTGAGCACGATGTAATCGTTGCCCAGTAATTCGCCGACTTCGATAGGCCGCTGCCGGGCGACCGTGCCGTTGTTTGATTTCTGCACCACGAAACAGAAGTACTTACCGTTAATCCGGGTGACGGCGGTGATCGGAACGGTAACCCCCTCGATCGTGCGCCACACGATTCGCGATCGCACGAACTGCTGCGTGCGAACGGCAGGCGGCACTTCCCTGAGCAGGCTCTTGATCAACACCGTCTGGGTCGCGTCGTCCACACGGGGGGCAACGAACGTGACCGGATTGGACGCGAGCACCTTGCCGTCCGCATCCAGTATTTGCACCGGGAGACCGAGGCGGAGATCTGGGGAGCGATCGATAGGCACCTGGATATACGCTTCGAGCGCGCTGTTGTCATCGATGGTCGTGATGACTGTCGACTTTGTCACCCGGTCGCCCGTCCGAATGGGGATGTCGCCGATTACTCCCGCCTGCGGTGCTGCGACGCGATAGTACTGAAGCTCGACCTGCTGTTCGTTGACCTGTGCATTCAAGGCCGAGAGCCGGGCCTGAGCCGTTCGCAACGAGTTTTCCGCCTGCTCGAATTCCTGCCGGCTGATCGCTCCCGCCGCCACCAGCGCTTCGAGCCGCTTCACTTGCTGTGTCCAGTACTGCACGTCGGCCTCGACGGCCGCCCTGCTCGCTTCGGTGCTTCTTACCGTCGCTTCCTGTTTGTCGGGCTTGATCTGAACCAGTGGGGCGCCGAGTCCGACGCGGTCTCCCGACTTGACGAGTATTCGCGTGACGACGCCTTCGACCTCAGGTTGAACCGTTGACGATCGAATCGATCGGATCGTGGCGATGAAGCCAGACGCTTGCTCGAGCGGTTTTTTCTGCAGCGTTGCTGTCGACACCCCCATCGGCGGCGGAGCGCCGGCGGCTGAGGAAGAAGTTCCGCTTTGCCCGCACCCGGCCGTGCTCATGAGCACTGACACGTGCAGCGCGACTGCGAGCCGGTGTACTCGAGTGAAATGGAAAGACATGGCTCCCTGAAGGATATACGCCGACGCGCAGGCTCAGGTCGAGGATGTAGTTTCCTGATGCCGGGGTCTTCAAGACCCCGGCCTACACAACCGGTCTCGTGGTGATTCCGGACCGTGTAGGGCGCGGTTTTTGGACCGCGCTGTTGGATCAGGCGAAAGAAAAGGCCACGCGTTGAGAACGTGGCCTTTCGATTGCGCTGACGGACGAAAGAGGACTAAATGCCGCCCGCGCCCGCAAACTTCCGCGACTGGAAACATTCGCGGCAAAACACCGGACGCCCCTGTGTGGGACGAAACGGTACGGTGGTTTCTTTTCCGCAAGCCGAGCAGTTGGTGGTCGTTTCGACGCGTTCTCGTCCGACCGAGGCACCCGCCGACGGGCGGGATGCCCGTTTGGCCTTGCACGATTTGCATCGCTTCGGCTCGTTCTTGAAATTCTTGTCGGCGAAGAAGAGCTGTTCACCAGCAGTCCAAATGAACTCGGTGCCGCAATCTACACAAGTGAGCGTCTTGTCCTGGAACTCCATCGGTCCTTCCCTCTAAACGATCCCACTCGAACGCGTGGTGGTTCGAGCTCGAAGATAGCCCGGTCCTTCACTCCGGACGACCTTCCTTCTCTTCGCTGCAACCTACTCGACTTCCCGACGCTGTTTCTTGCGCGTTCGCTTGCGGGCGAGCGCCTGCTTGGCACGGCGCCGATCACCCGGCTTCAGATAGAACGAATGTTTCTTGATATCTTTGATGATATCTTCCTGCTGCACCTTCCGCTTGAAACGGCGCAGTGCGCTCTCGATCGATTCGCCTTCCTGTACCTTGACTTCAGCCACGCTTGACAACACCCCCTTCGCGGCCACCCCTCTTTCGAACAACTCATCGGCATTCGGTTCAGCGACGAACCGGACCGCGCGGGTTCTCTGTAGGGCCCTTGGAGTCCAACCGAATATGCTAGGCTATCACAGGTAAACGCGGATTCTAGGCAGAAAGCTCTTCCGGCGTCAATGAAGATTCGACGTTGGATCCCGTCCCAAATTCAATCCCCAAGCTATTGAATCTGCAGGACTTGTTAATGCCGTCATGAATTTGCTCGTTGTCGGGGGGGGCGGACGCGAACACGCCCTGGTCTGGAAGCTCGCCTCGGAGCCGTCAGTCGACACTATCTGGAGTGTGCCAGGCAACCCGGGGACAGCGGCGATCGCGCGACGCGCCGACCTTTCCGCAGGTGATCTCACCGCGCTCGCAACACTCGCCGAGCGTGAAGGCATCGACCTCACCGTCGTCGGACCCGAACTCCCGCTCGATCGAGGCATCGTCGATCTCTTTCGATCGCGAGGGTTGCGCATCTTCGGGCCGACGCGCGCGGCGGCACAGCTCGAATGCAGCAAGGTGTTCGCAAAAGCATTCATGGCGCGACACGGCATTCCCACTGCGCGTTATCGAGCGTGCGATTCCGCACACGAAGCGCACGCGATCGTCGCCTCGGGCGAGCTCGGATTTCCAATCGTTGTCAAAGCGGATGGGCTGGCTGCAGGCAAGGGAGTCGTCGTTGCATCCGATCGGGAGTCGGCGGATCTTGCCATTCATGCCGCGATGGAAGACAAGCAATTCGGCAACGCAGGCTCGCGCGTTGTGCTCGAAGAATGCCTCGACGGTCCGGAAGTTTCGTTTTTCGCGATATGCGACGGCACCCGCGCATCGGCGCTCATGTCGGCACAGGATCACAAGCGTGTGTTCGATAGTGATGAAGGGCCCAACACTGGTGGCATGGGAGCGTTCGCGCCGAGTCCACTCGTGGATTCGGGGATGCAGACGCGCATCATGCGGGAGATCGTCACTCCCGTGATCGCGGGTCTGGCGGCCGAAGGCAATCCGTACCAAGGCTTCCTCTATGCCGGACTCATGCTGACGTGCGACGGCCCCAAGGTGATCGAGTTCAACGTGCGATTCGGTGATCCGGAAGCGCAGGTCGTTATCCCGATGATTGCCGACGAACTTGCGCCCAGGCTTGTCGCCGCCGCCGACGGAGCGCTCGATCCACGGCCGATCAATTTCAGCACCGAGGCTCATGTCGGCGTCGTGCTGGCGTCGCGGGACTATCCGGCGTCAGGACCGGTAGGATTGCCCATAGTCGGTCTCGGTGCCGCCCGCGCACAGCGCGATGTGCTGGTCTTTCACGCCGGAACGGCCGCGCGCGGCGACGAGATCGTGACGGCTGGCGGCCGGGTACTCACGGTCGTCGGACGCGGTCCGACTTACGGGGATGCAATTGCGCGTGCGTACGCGGGTGTGTCGAAGATATCGTTTGACGGCATGCACTATCGCCGCGATATAGGTCAGAAAGCACTAACGTTAAGCCCAAAGTCCTAAGCCTTGAGCCCTAAGCCCTAAGTCCTATGTCCGACATTGACGTTCTGATCCTCATGGGCTCCGATTCCGACGCGCCGATCATGCAAGCGGCCGTCGATGTGTTGCGTGAGCTCGGTATCTCGTCCGAGATGACCGTTGCCTCCGCGCATCGATCGCCGGAGCGAGTGATGCGCCTGGTCCGAGAGGCGCCCGATCGGGGTGTGAAGGTTTTCATCGTCGGCGCTGGCGCAGCCGCACACCTTGGCGGCGTCGTTGCCGCACACACCACAAGTCCCGTGATTGGCGTTCCGATCGATTCCTCCGCTTTGAAAGGACTGGACGCGTTGCTGTCGACCGTCCAAATGCCACCCGGCGTGCCGGTCGCCACCGTGTCGATCGGGAAACCAGGCGCGACCAACGCGGGAATCCTGGCGGCGCAGATCCTCGGCGTCGGAGATTCGAACGTCGCCGCTCGACTCGATGAGTACAAAAAGAAGATGGCGCAGAAAGTGGAGCAGGCAGCGGAAAAATTAAGGGGATAAGGGAAAAGGGAAAAGGCAAGATCGGATCCCGGATCCCGGATCCCGGACAACGGATCCCGACTTGATGAAGTATTCCATTGTCACCTTCGGCTGCCGGGTCAATCAGGCCGATTCATTGCAGATCGAAGAGCAGTTGCGCGCGCGCGGAGGTGCCGCCACTGCTGCAGCCGATGCCGACGTGGTCGTCGTCAATACCTGCTCTGTCACGGCGACGGCGGATCAAGGCGCGCGTCAGACCATTCGTCGCATCGCGCGCGATAATCCCGGGTCGCGCATCATTGTGACCGGCTGTTATGCGACGAGATGTGAAGACGATCTCGCGGCGCTTCCGAACGTCGTCAAGGTGATACGGAATCGCGACAAGGAGCGGCTTGCCGACGTTTTCGTAGAGCGATCGATGTCGGGCGATGGGCCCTGTGGAGCGCCGATCGAGCCTGGCATCGGCGGCCGAACGGCTTTTTCGCTGCGGGTGCAGACGGGCTGCGGCGAGCCGTGCGCGTACTGCATCATTCCGTCGACGCGCGGATCGGGGCAGAGCCTTCCTCTGCCTGAAGTGCTCCGCGAGGTCGAGCGCATTGCGGCATCAGGATTCAGGGAGATCGTTCTCACCGGCGTGCATCTCGGATCGTACGGTCGCGATCTGTCAACGCCTGTCGGTCTCATTGATCTACTACGGGCACTCGAACGGATCAGCGCGGACGTGGTGTTTCGGGTCAGTTCGCTCGAGCCAATGGACTGTTCGCCACCGCTCGTCAACCTGATTGGCCGGAGTGGCGGACGGTTTGCGCCACATTTCCATCTGCCGCTCCAACATGCGAGCGATCGGATGTTGTCGTGCATGCGAAGGCCTTACACGCTCGACTATTACCGCAGGCTGGTCGATTCCATTCACGATCTGATGCCGCATGCCTCTATCGGATCAGACATGATCGTCGGCTTTCCCGGAGAGAGCGACGAGGATTTTCGCGCCAACCTGGCCTATCTCCCCGACTCCCCGCTCACGCACCTGCACGTGTTTCCCTACTCCGATAGACCCGGCACCGTGGCAAGCACGATGCGCGGCAAAGTCGACGGTGCGGTGACGCGCAAGCGCGGCATGGCACTGCGGGCGATTGGCCACGAGTTGACGCACCGCTTTCACGCGTCGCAATGCGGTACGGTCCGGCCCGGTCTTACGCTCGACGATGGAACGCTAGTTGTAACGGATAACTACTTGAAGGTAAGGATTCCGGCCGGACTGCCAAGAAATCAGCGCGTGCGGGTGAAGGTGTCGGCCGTGGGATCGGGACTTACTGGAGAACTCGTCGCGTAGGATCTTGTCTGCTTTCTCTCTGCTCGCGGGGCCCCACCCCGCGCTTTCCCTTTTCCCTTTTCCCTTTTCCCTTTTATCTTTTATCTTTACGTGCTCATCAACATCGCGAGACGCTTGCCCGGAGCGGCGTTCTTCGTCGAATCGGTGATGAGTTGACCGCACGCCGCCCGAATGTCACGGCCGCGGCTCTTACGAACGGAAACCGTGACCCCGTGCTCCGAGAGTGTCCGCGCAAACCGGTCGACCCGCTGGTCAGACGGCCGATCGAACGGAATCCCTGGCGCCTCGTTGAGCGGGAGGAGATTCACCTTCCCGCGGATTCCATGAAGCAACCGCACCAGCCGCCTGGCATCTTCGGGAGAGTCGTTGACGTCCTGCAACATTACGTACTCGAAGGTGATCCGTTCGCGCCGCTTGACCGGGAACCGCCGGCACGCATCGAGTAGCTCCTTCAGACCGTACTTGCGGTTGATGGGCACAAGCAGATCGCGCTGCTCCTCGGTTGTCGCGTGCAGGGAGATCGCCAGGTTCGGCATGAGCGGCTCGGTCGCGAGCCGTTCGAGGGCGGGAAGAACGCCAACTGTCGACAGCGTCATTCGGCGTCCCGATATCGCGAAACCATGCTCGTCGGCCAGGATCCGCAGCGCCTTCATAGTCGCTTCGTAATTGTGAAGCGGCTCTCCCATGCCCATCAGGACGATGTTGAACCGGCGGTCGAGCATGCCGAGTTCGGCGGCGAGGACGCGGACCTGGCCCACGATTTCGCCGGTCGTCAGATTGCGGTCGATTCCCATTCGGCCGGTGAGGCAAAACGCGCAGCGCATCGCACATCCGACTTGCGTCGAGATGCAGAACGTTTGTGCCGGCGTGTCCGGAATGTAGACTGATTCGATGTATTTTCCGTCGCCAAGACGCAGGAGAAATTTCGTCGTTCCGTCAGTCGAGCGTTCGACACGCTCGATCAGCGGCGTCGTCACGACGCATGCCGACGCCAGATGCGCGCGCAACTCGCGTGGCAAATCGCTCATCTGCGCGAAATCGTTCAGGCCACGTTTATAAACCCACTGAAAGATCTGCCGCGCGTGGAACCGTGGATGGCCGAGTTCCGGCAGCACGGTTTCGAGCTCGTGCAAGTCGGTGTCGGCGATGTCGATTCGACTCGTGGTAGACATGGCAGTCGGCGGAAATACGTGGGCTGACGCAAAGGGCGAATTCCCATTGTACTATGTCGGTCGGGCCGGTCCGTTCGACGAGCGCGCCTTGAAGAGGGTATGCCGCGCGTGCTAGTATGAGGGTTTCGCCGAAAGAGATTAATTCCTTTCTACACAGTAGATTACGGTATCGGTCAGATACTGTCGAAAGTTAAAACGCATGGTCGTTCGTGACGTTCTCGACAATGGTCTGCGGCTCATCACCGAGACCATGCCGCACGTACGCTCGGTGACGATTGGCGTCTGGCTGATGCGTGGTTCGCGGCATGAAAGCGACCAGCGGAGCGGCATCGCGCACTTCGTCGAGCACATGCTGTTCAAAGGCACGCACAACCGCACCGCCGAGGACATCGCGCAAGCCATCGACTCCATCGGCGGGCAGCTCGACGCGTTCACCGCGAAGGAGTACGCCAGCTATTACATCAAGGTTCTCGACGAGCATGTTCCGCTTGCGGTCGACCTGCTTGCCGACATCGTCATGCGTCCGGCCTTTGCGCCCGATGAAGTCGAGCGCGAGAAAAAAGTGATCCTCGAAGAGATCAAAATGGTCGAGGACACTCCTGACGATCTGGTTCACGAGCTCTTCACCCAGCACTTCTGGGAAGGACATCCGCTTGGGCGGCCGATCCTCGGATCGAAGGAAACCGTTGAAGCGCTGACCCGCGACATCCTTCTCGAGTACTTCCGCGATGCGTATGTCGCGCAGAACATGATCGTCTCGGCGGCAGGGAATCTCGATCACCCACGGGTGCGGGAGCTGGTCGACACGGCGTTCAACGGTCTGACACCGAGCGGCGCTCCCCTGGCTGCCGATCCGCCGCGCGTCAGTCCACAAGTGGTCACGCGGTCGAAGGAGCTGGAACAAAGCCATATCTGTCTTGGCACCAACAGCTATCCGCAGAACCATGATGATCGCTACGTCAGCTACATCATGAACACGGTGCTCGGCGGTTCGATGAGCTCGCGGCTCTTTCAGAACGTCCGGGAGAAACGAGGGCTCGCATACGCGGTGTTCAGCGGACTGAGCGCGTATCGCGACGCGGGCAACATCACGATCTACGCGGGTTGTTCCAATGAAGCGGTCAGCGAAGTCATCGACCTGTGCGTCGAGGAGCTTCGCGGCATGAAGCGAGCGCTCGTACCGGACGCCGAGCTACGACGCGCAAAGGATCATCTCAAGGGCAGCCTGATGCTGAGCCTGGAAAACACCGCGAGCCGCATGTCCCACCTGGCGCGCCAGGAAATCTACTTCGATCGGCATTTTGGTCTCGATGAGACCCTCACCGGCGTTGAACGTGTGACCAACGCGGACGTGCAGCGGGTGGCGCGGGATCTGTTCTCAAACGGATCGCTCGCCGCAACCGTGCTTGGCCCCTCTGTACCCGCGATAGATCAGGCGCGGATTGATTTGGGATAGAAAGAGTTGACCAGCAGCCAGAAGCCAACAGCCAGCCGCCGGCGGGAATCATGATTCGCCGCTATACGCACCCGGAGATGGGCGCTATCTGGACCGAGCAGCGTCGTTACGAGACGTGGCTGGAGGTCGAGCTGGCTGCAGCAGAGGCGATGGCCGAGGCCGGCCTCGTGCCTTCGGATGCGGCACGCGAGCTTCGCGCGAAAGCGACGTTCGACATCGCGCGGATCGAGGAAATCGAACAAACGACGCAGCACGACGTCATTGCCTTCACCACCGCCGTGGCCGAGAAAGTGGGTCCGGCTGCCCGCTGGCTTCATTTCGGGCTGACCTCGTCGGATGTGGTGGACACGGCGCAGGCACTGCAGATGCGTGAGGCGTGCGACGTGATTCTCAAGGACATCGCCGACCTGATGGAGGCGGTGCGTGTCCGGGCCGACGAGAATCGGCGCACCCCCATGATCGGCCGCACTCACGGTGTTCATGCCGAGCCGATGACCTTTGGCCTGAAGCTCGCGCTGTGGTACGCGGAGCTTCAGCGCGATCTCGAACGCGTCCTGCGCGCCCGGCACGTCATTTCCGTTGGCAAGATTTCGGGCGCCGTCGGCACGTTTGCGCATCTCGATCCCGCTATCGAGGCGAACGTTTGTGCCCGTCTTCGGCTGCAGGCCGCCCCGGTCTCGTCGCAGATCATCCAGCGCGACCGGCATGCGGAATTGATGGCGGCCCTCGCGATTACCGCGGCGTCGCTCGAGAAGTTCGCCCTCGAGATTCGGGGATTGCAGAAGACAGAGATCGGTGAAGTCGAGGAGCCGTTTGGAAAGGGGCAGAAGGGATCTTCGGCGATGCCCCACAAGCGCAACCCGGTTGGCTGCGAGCAGATTACCGGTCTCGCTCGCCTCGTGCGGGCGAACGCGGTGGCGGCGTTCGAAAACATCGCGCTCTGGCACGAGCGCGACATCTCGCATTCCTCTGTCGAGCGTGTGATCCTGCCAGACAGTTTCATTGCACTCGACCACATGCTCCGTCGGTTCACGAGGATCGTGCGCGGAATGGTGGTGTATCCGGAGCGGATGCGCGAGAATCTCAACCGGTCTCGCGGCGTCGTGTTTTCAGGAACCGTTCTGCTCGAGCTCGCAAAGAGAGGCATCTCACGCGAGCAGGCCTACGAATGGGTGCAGCGCAACGCCATGCGATCGTTTCACGAGCAGAGGGATTTCAAAACTCTCTTACTCGCGGATCCGGATTTGACGCGTGTGTTATCACCTCCCGATATCGAGAAGGCGTTCGATTTGAACGATCAGTTACGAAACGTCGACGCGATATTCGATCGCGTCTTTGCAACGGTACCGGCATGAAAGCTCGCGTATTCGTCACATTGAAGCCGTCAGTGTTCGATCCCCAGGGACAGACGATCGCCGATGCCTTGCACTCGATGGGCTACGCAGGCATCGGAGACGTGCGTCAGGGAAAGTACTTCGAGCTCGACGTGACGGCGAAATCCGCCGACCAGGCGCGCTCACTCGCGGCTGAAGTCGCAGACAAGTTGCTGGCGAATCCAGTGATTGAAAGTTACCGGGTTGAAATTGAATAGTTCCCAATTTCCAGTCTCCAGTTTTCAGATCGTGGAATTGGCACCTGGCTGGCGAACGAGCGCGCGAGGAGCACACGCGACCCGCCTTCGCACGGGCAAACGGACAATGCTACGGCGAAGCAAGGCGGCGTGAAGGAAGACGCGAGCGAGCGCAGCGAAGCGAGCCATGCGAACGGAGCGAGCCGACGAAGCGGCTCGCGAGAGAGCATGTAGGGGAGTCCGAGGGGCGAAGCCCCTCGGAGTAATTATGAAATTTGCAATCGTTGTCTTTCCCGGGTCCAACTGCGATCACGACGCCTATCACGCTGCCAAGCACGTCCTCGGCCAGGAGGCCGAGTTCGTCTGGCACAAGGAGACGACAGTGAAAGGCGCCGACGTCGTCGTCCTGCCCGGCGGGTTTTCACATGGCGACTACCTGCGCACTGGAGCGATCGCGCGCTTCTCGCCGATCATGAGCGCCGTCGCTCAGTTCGCGGCCGCAGGCGGGCCGGTGCTCGGCATCTGCAATGGATTTCAGATCCTGTGTGAGGCGGGACTCCTTCCGGGCGCCATGCTGCGCAATAGCGACCTGAAGTTTCATTGCGAGTACGTCGGCGTTCGCGTCGACGAGACGGACACTCCCTTCACGTCGCGTGCAACAAAAGGGCAGGTGCTTCGAATTCCGATCGCCCATGGCGAAGGCAATTACTTCGCCGACGCGGACGTGATTGCTGATCTCGAATCGTCCCGGCGCGTGATTTTCCGGTACTGCGATTCGCGTGGGCAGACGACTGACGACGCGAATCCGAACGGCAGCGTGAACAGTATCGCCGGCATCTGCAGCCAGGGACGCAACGTGGTTGGATTGATGCCGCATCCCGAACGGGCGTGCGAGCCCGTGCTCGGCAGCGCCGACGGCCTCGTGCTGTTTGAATCGGTGCTGTCGCAGGTTGCTGCACACGGCGAGGTGCGAACGGCTGCATCATGAGCGCTGTCGACGCCGCCATCCTCCAACGTCACGGTCTCACCACCGACGAATACGACCGTATCGTCCGATCCCTTGGGCGCGAACCTACGCTGACCGAACTCGGGATCTTTTCGGTGATGTGGTCGGAGCATTGCAGCTACAAGAGCTCGCGCAGGCATCTGAAAAAGTTGCCGACCGAAGGGCCGCGTGTGCTCCAGGGGCCTGGCGAGAATGCAGGCGCGGTTGACATCGGCGATGGACTGGCGGCGGTCTTCAAGATCGAATCGCACAACCATCCGTCGTTCATCGAGCCATACCAGGGGGCCGCGACCGGTGTCGGCGGTATCATCCGCGACATTTTCACCATGGGCGCTCGACCAATCGCACTCATGAATTCGCTCCGTTTCGGCGAGATGGACGGGCCTGACGGAGCGCGCACTCGACGGATTGTCGAGGGTGTCGTCGCCGGCATTGCCGGCTATGGCAACAGCATCGGGATTCCCACCGTTGGCGGCGAGATCGCGTTCGACGATCGCTATGCCGGCAATCCACTGGTGAACGTGTTCTGTCTCGGCATATCCCACGCCGACGCCCTCGTCAAAGGGCGCGCGTCGGGTATCGGCAATCCCGTGTACTACGTTGGATCCAAGACCGGGCGCGACGGCATTCACGGCGCAACGATGGCGTCGGCGGAATTCGACGAAAAGTCAGCGGAGAAACGTCCCGCCGTTCAGGTCGGCGATCCGTTCATGGAGAAGCTGCTGCTCGAGGCCTGTCTCGAGTTGATGAAGACCGACGCACTCATCGGCGTGCAGGACATGGGCGCCGCCGGACTGACCTGCTCGACGTGCGAGATGGGATCTCGGGGAGGCGCGGGAATCGAAATCGATGTCATGCACGTGCCGCAGCGGGAAACTGGCATGACACCTTACGAGATCATGCTTTCGGAGTCCCAGGAACGAATGCTGCTCGTCGTCAAGAAGGGACGCGAAGCGGAGGTCGAGCGCATCTTCGAGAAGTGGGATCTCCATGCGGCGCACATCGGAGAAGTTACGAGCGACGGGCTGATGCGCGTCAAGGATCGCGGTAAGGTGGTCGCGGAGATTCCAAACAGCGCACTGGTCGACGCCGCGCCCGTGTACGATCGTCCAACTGAACGACCGGCGTATCTCGACGACGTCCAGCGGCTCGATGTGACAGCGTTGTCGCCGGTTGCACCTGCCGACGCGCTGCTCGCGCTGCTCGGCTCCCCGACGATCGCGAGCAAGCGCTGGGTCTTCCGGCAGTACGACCACATGGTCCGCACTAACACCATCGTTCTCGCCGGGATGGGTGCTGGAGTCGTTCGCGTGAAGGGCACGTCCCGCGCCCTGGCCATGTCAGTCGACGGCAACGGACGTTACTGCTACCTGGATCCACGTCGCGGCGCAATGCTGGCCGTCGCTGAGGCCTCGCGGAATGTCGCGTGCGCTGGCGCCGTCCCGATCGGTGCCACGAACTGTCTCAATTTCGGGAATCCCGAGCGGCCCGAGATCATGTGGCAGCTCGTTGAAGCAATCGAAGGGATTGCCGAAGCGTGCCGCGTGCTGAATGTTCCGATTACCGGCGGAAACGTCAGCCTGTACAACGAAACGAATGGCGAAGCGATTTATCCGACGCCCATTCTCGGGGTGGTGGGCGTTCTTGACGACGCGTCGAAGGTTCTCGCGCGCGCCTTTCGAGGAGAGGGGGACGAGATCGTTCTCCTTGGAGAAGGATTCGGCGAACTTGGCGGAAGCGAATACCTCAAGATATTGCACCGCCTCGTAAAAGGGCGTCCGCCCGAACTGGACCTCGATCGCGAACGCCGCCTCCTCGAGCTACTGGCACGAGCTGCCTCTGCTGGGATTCTGCGTTCCGCGCACGACTGCTCCGATGGTGGTATCGCCGTCACTCTTGCTGAGTGTGCGTTCGATACCGGCGGAATCGGCTGCACGGTTGACGTTCCGTCGTTGGAGACGGCGGCAAACATTCCCATCGATGACATACGTGCGCTGTTTGGTGAGTCGGCTTCACGTGCGATCGTATCGGTGCGACCTTCGGAGCATGCGGCATTGATGCAGTTCGCGAGCACGGCCGGAGTGCCGGCGAAACTCATCGGTACGACCGGTGGTTCTCGTTTGGCGATCGGTGTCGGCGGACGGACGATGATCGATGTACCCGTTGCTACGGCGGAAAGCGTCTGGTCGTCGGCGATTAGTCGCCACTTCAAAGGCAGGGCAGCGTAAAATAAGTGTACTCACCGCCACGTTCAAGCGCAGCAGTCGCAGGACAACTCTGAACCCATGCTGGACAAATTCAAGGACGAATGCGGCGTCTTCGGAATCTTCGGAAATCCAGAGGCCGCGAATCTGACGTACCTCGGGTTGTACGCGCTCCAGCATCGTGGGCAGGAGAGCGCCGGCATCGTCACTTCAGACGGCGCGCGCATCAGGGCGATGCGCGCAATGGGCCATGTGGCTGATGCCTTTGACGAGCAATCGTTTCACGATCTACCCGGGCATCTCGCGATCGGGCACACGCGCTACTCGACAGCCGGCGAAAGCCGCCTCGCCAACGCCCAGCCGTTTCTCATCGATTGCGCCCACGGCCAAATAGCCGTCGCGCACAATGGCAACCTCGTGAACGCGCGCGAGCTGCGAGACGATCTCGTTCGCGATGGTGCGATCTTCCAGACGAGCAGCGACACCGAGGTGATCCTCCATCTCTACGCTCGCTCGAAGGCGCCGTCGATCGAGGGCGCACTCATCGATTCGGTCTCGCAGATCCGCGGGGCGTTTTCGCTCGCGCTGCTCACCAAGGATCGGCTGATTGCGGTGCGCGATCCGAATGGATTCCGTCCGCTCGCCCTCGGGCAACTTGGCGACGCATGGATCGTGTGCTCTGAAACATGCGCCCTCGATCTGATCGGCGCGACCTACGTGCGCGACATCGAGCCTGGCGAGGTGCTGGTCATCAGCGACGGCGGAGTGCGCTCGATCAAGCCGTTTCCACCGTCGCAACTCTCGCAGTGCGTGTTCGAGCATGTGTATTTCTCCCGGCCCGACAGCTACGTCTTCGGCCGCAGCGTGAACGACGTGCGCACGGAACTCGGCCGCGTGCTCGCGCGGGAAGCTGGTGTTCCGGCCGATGTGGTGGTGCCGATCCCCGACTCTGGCGTGTGTGCCGCGACCGGCTATGCGGAAGAGGCCAGGCTGCCGCTGCGCATGGGACTCATCCGCAATCACTACGTCGGTCGCACATTCATTCAACCGCAGCAGTCGATCCGACACTTTGGCGTAAAGGTGAAGCTGAATCCGGTCAGGAGCATCCTGGAGGGCAAGCGAGTCGTTCTCCTCGACGATTCGCTCGTGCGCGGGACGACAAGCCGCAAGATCGTAAAGATGGTCAAGGCCGCAGGGGCGAGCGAAGTGCACCTGCGCATCAGCTGTCCACCGACCATCTCCCCGTGCTTCTACGGAGTCGACACCCCAAGCCGCGCGGAGCTCATCGCCTCGACGCACACGATCGAAGAAATCCGCAAGTACGTTGGAGCGGATTCTCTTGCCTACTTGAGTCTCGAAGGATTGCGATCGGCGGTCGGAACCGGCCATCAGTCGTATTGCACCTCCTGCTACACAGGTGTCTATCCGGTCTCATTTCCGCGCGACGAGCATGCCTATTTACAGCTTGCGTTGAAAGCGGTCGACTGAAACATTCATGCGTGTCGTCGTCGTCCTGATTGCCCTCGCGCTTGGAGCGATACACAGTAGGGCGGCTCAAGCGCCTGGCGCCGGGCGCGGCGCCGCACCTCGCGCGGAGACGGCGCGCGAAACTGCTCTCACTCCGGAACAGCTCAAAGCGGCAATCGACCGACTCGGCACCGTCGACTACGCGGCACGAATGACCGCCGCGCGCGCACTTCGTCGGGCGCCGGTTGCGACGGTTGCCCCGGCGCTCATCGAGGCCGTGTCACATCATACGGATGGCTTCGTTCGCTTCCGCGCCCTGGTGCTGCTCTCGGGGATGAACGACCCGCGGACTCACGATGTCATGGTCCAGGCGCTGTCGTCGCCGAACGATCGCCTTCGTGCCGCCGCGTACGCCTACTTCGAGCACAATGCGGATCCGCAGCTCGTTGCTCGCATGCTCGGCTCTCTGTCCACCGAGTCATCAGAAACCGTCCGTCCGGCGCTCACCCGAACGCTTGCCGCGTATGGAACTGATCCCCGCGTGCGCGATGCGCTCACCGGACTGGTACTCAAGGGGCAGGACTTTTTCCGCAGTGCGGTGATTGAATCGATTGGCGATTACAAAGGCGCGTACGCGCTCCCATCGCTGCTACAGGTCGCGAAGCTGGACGGACCGCTCCAGGACGACGCGGTCCTGGCGATTGGAAAAATCGGCGACAAGAAGTCGGTGGACACGCTCGCGGCGCTCCAGCGGACAGCACCGCGAAGTGTTCAGCCGACAATTGCGTCGGCGATTTGCCTGCTCGGGATTAACTGTTCGTCGCATCAGAGCTACCTCGAGCAGTCGCTGAAGTTTTCGATGGAGACCGAAGGCTATCGCGACTTGCTGCACGGGTCGACGCGCGGGCTCGCCGCGCTTGCGATCTCCGGAAATACCGAAGCCGTATCGCAGCTCATCGACAACGGTGGACCGAGCCGCGATCCGGCTCGCGCGGCGATCGCGCTCGCGCTTGGCGCCGTTGCGTTGCGAAACACGCCGCTGTTCTTGCAAGTGCTCGAAAAGCAACCGGATCCAAAACCGGCGATTGCGCTGCTGGGTGAAGCGTTTGACATGCTCGAAGAGGATCTGGAGGAAGAGCGATTCTATGTCACCGTTCGCCGCGGCTATTGGGCCGCAGCCGAGAACGCACCAGCGCGAAAACTGGCCGAAGCGTTGATCCAGACACTCGACTTCTGATGGATTACAGGCACGCCGGCGTCGACATCGAAGCGGGCAATGAAGTCGTGCGCAGAATTCGCGCGCTGGCCCGCGGCACGTTCACGCCGGGCGTCCTCTCCGAGATTGGTTCGTTCGGCGGCCTGTTCCGGCTGGATGCCGGAGGCATCGTCGATCCCGTGCTGGTTGCGAGCGCCGACGGCGTCGGGACGAAGCTGCGCATCGCATTTCTGACCGGAATCCATCGCACAATCGGCGTCGATCTCGTCAACCATTGCGTCAATGACATTCTGGTCCAGGGAGCGGAGCCGCTCTTTTTCCTCGACTACCTCGCCACCGGTCGATTGGATCCTGACGTCGCCGTCGAAATCGTCGAAGGACTCACCACCGGATGTCGGGTCAACGGTTGCGCGCTGCTGGGCGGTGAAACCGCGGAGATGCCCGGCTTTTATGGCGACGGCGAATACGATGTTGCGGGATTCATTGTCGGTGCCGTCGCTCGCGATCGATTGATCGATGGTCGAACCATTCGACCGGGCGACGCGTTAATCGGCCTGCCGTCCTCCGGCTTGCACACCAATGGGTACTCGCTTGCGCGTCGGATTGCATTCGACATGGCCGGTTTGCGAGTCGATTCTCACGTGCCGCAACTCGGCGTCACGATTGGTGAGGCGCTTCTCGAGCCGCATCGATCGTACTTGCCCGTGATCAGGCCGCTGCTCTCGTCCGGTTTGATCAAAGGCATGGCGCATATTACCGGTGGCGGCATTACGGACAATCTTCCGCGGATTCTGCCGGACGGAACCTCCGCGGTGATCGAGCGGTCTCGCTGGGAGGTCCCGGCGCTCTTTCAATGGCTGCAGCAGACCGGAAATGTGCCTGAAGACGACATGCTTCGAACGTTCAATATGGGAATCGGTTTGATCATCGCGTGTGCTGACACACACGCCGATCGCATGATTTCCGATCTTGCCCAGGCCGGTGAACCAGCGGCCGTCCGCATCGGACGGGTCGTGGCTGGTTCCAGAAACGTCGAATATCGTGCCAGTCGATAGCGGATTCCCAGATCCCGGATCCCGGATCCCGGATCACGGCTCAAGACGCATCGGCGTCCTCATTTCCGGCCGCGGCAGCAACCTCCAGGCCCTGATCGATGCCATCACCGACGGATCGCTGAACGCGCAGATCGCGATCGTCATTTCGAACAAGGCGGATGCCGCCGGACTCGATCGAGCAGGCGCCGCTGGGATCGACACGCTGGTCCTCGATCACCGGTCATTTGCCTCACGCGATGAGTACGACGCAGCGATCGCGTCGGAATTTCGCTCGCGTGGCGTTTCGCTCGTGTGCCTGGCCGGCTTCATGCGGCTCATCGGCCCGCGGCTGCTGGATCAATTCCCCCAAGCCATCTTGAACATCCACCCGTCGCTTCTACCCGCATTCCCGGGTGTCGACGCTCAACGTCAGGCCCTCGATCACGGCGTCAAGATTAGTGGTGCAACTGTCCACCTCGTCACCGGCGAACTCGATGGCGGACCGATTGTGGTGCAGGCCGCCGTACCGGTCCGCGACGATGACTCGGTGGAATTGCTGTCCGCGCGTATTCTGATCGAAGAGCACCGTCTGTACCCTGAGGCTGTGCGAATCATGCTCAACGGTGGTTGGAGACTCGACGGCCGTAGATTCTGCCGCGTCGCCGAGTAAGACTCTTCACCAGACCCGCGGGATTAGCCTGTGCGGCACTCGTTGCGCGTACGCTCCGTAGCCGTCGAGGTGTTGTCGAAGGAACGCGTCCTCGAAAAGAACTCGTCGCACAACCAGCGCCGACATAATCACGCCGACCCCAACCGCCAGCCACGAGCCAAGGGCGAGACCACTGACCGGAGGGACCAGAAGCAGACCGGCGTACCCAGGATGCCGGACGATGCTGTAGGGTCCCGTGTCGACGACCCTATGACCACGATCTGCTTGGATCCGCACGACTGCGGAGAAGAATCGGTTCTCGCGCATTGCGCGATAGAACATGGTCAACCCTGTCGCCATCAATGCGAGCGCTAACGCGCGCACAACAGCGGGGATGGGTGCGGTGAGATGCCATCGTCCGCTGTCCAGGGCGCCAACGACGATGTGTGTGAGAGCGGCGAGTCGGATAAACCGCAACCCGACTCGATCGGCGCTCGCGGTGGGGGGGTGGAACCGCTCTTTCGCGAGATCGTCGTCAATTCCCAGGAATGCGTAGAGCGCTGTCAGCCCCCAAACGCCTGCATAGGTCCACAACCATGGATCGCGCCAGGTTCCCGCCAGCACGAGGATCAGTGTTGTAATCAGTGAGGTTGCGAACGCCCAGAGTTTCAAACGGCCCGCCATGATCTTTTCCTTTGTTTCATACGATCGATAACAATTTTTTGATTAATCAAAATTACGGAAAGGCAGAGTATGCGCCTTTTCGCGGTCGAATACAAGCGTCCGGAGGTGAGGTCAGCTTTCGACGGGCCGAAGTGTCAGAACCGCCACTTCTGGCGGACAGTTCAGGCGAACTGGGACGTACACGGTGCCGACGCCGCGGCTGACGAAGATCTTGGTGTTCTCGCGACGGCCTGTCCCGGCAATCACCGGAAACTCGCGCGCCGCGACGGCCCCGATCCCTGGCAGGACGATCTGACCGCCGTGTGTGTGGCCACTCAACACCAGCGGCACTGCGAGAGCCGCCGCTTCGAACAATCGCATCGGTGTGTGCGCCAGCAGGATCACATTCGGGGCCGCACCGCGGAGCACGTACGCGATCTCTGACGGTTTCCGAGTCCAGAACCGAACTCCGGCGAGGTCGAGCGTCTCGCCACGTATCGTGAGGCGCGTCCGCGCGTCACGCAACACGACGAAGCCCTTGGCGGTGAGCGCCGGCGGCATGTCGTGATCGTTGTCGTGATTGCCAAGCACGGCGAAGACGCCATGCGGCGCCGTCAGTGGCGCGAGCGCGTCGGCGGCCGGTCCAACGAATCGACGATCGCCCCAGGTGACGTAGTCGCCGCCGAGAACGATCAGGTCCGGCGACTCCCTCAAGAGCAGCTGCACCGCGCTATCGATCAAGTCGTGGGTCACCGTATCACTGCGATGCAGATCGGTGATGAAGCCGATGCGGAGGCCGGACAGTGCGGGCGGCAATCCGGACACATCTAGCGTTTCCCTCGTCAGCCCGACATGGAAACGCTCATACCAATACCCATGCGCCATCGCACCGGCACTCCCTCCGATTGCGGCTGCGGCAAGTCCTTTCAGGACGTCGCGCCTGCTGATTCTGCCAGGCGACCCGGACTGGAGCATTGGGCGCTATGTTAGCGCGGCGGATGTGGATTCCTGCGAGCGAACGAAATTGTTGCAGGGAATCGGCGCATGCGTGCGGCGCGCACATCGCCGTGTCACGGTATAGTACGACCACGGATCGATACTGATGACGGATCTCTACCATGAACTCGAATGGCGAGGGATGCTCTCGGAGAGCACCGACGGCACGCGGGATGCGCTTCGCGCCGGGACGACGACCGGCTACATCGGCTTCGATCCAACCGCGCCCAGCCTTCATGTCGGGTCGCTGCTGACGGTGATGGGCCTCGCCCGATTGCAGCGGTTCGGCCATAAGCCAATCGCGATCGTTGGCGGCGGCACCGGGATGATTGGAGATCCGAGTGGCAAGTCTCAGGAACGCGTGCTGCTGTCGAGTGCTGATGTCGAGAGAAACGTTGCCGGCATTCGCGCGCAGCTCGAGAAGTTCCTCGACTTCAAAACGCCGCAGAACCCGGCGCAGATTGTCAACAACGCCGATTGGCTCGGCGCGATCGACATCCTTTCGTTCCTCCGCGACGTTGGCAAGCACTTCACCGTGAACTACATGCTGCAGAAGGAATCGGTGGCGCGGCGGCTCGAGAGCGAAGAGGGCATTTCCTACACCGAGTTCAGTTATCTCGTGCTTCAGTCGTACGACTATCTCCAATTGTTCGATCGCTACGGCTGCACGCTGCAAATGGGCGGCAGCGATCAATGGGGCAACATTACCGCGGGCATCGAACTGATTCGGAAGCTCCGAGGACAGAGAGTTCACGGTCTTGTCTGGCCGTTGATGACGACATCGTTGGGTGTGAAGTTTGGAAAAACAGAAGCCGGCGCAATCTGGCTCGACGCTGAACGGACGACGCCATTCCATTTCTACCAATTCTGGTTGAACACCGACGATCGCGATGTCGTGCGCTACCTGAAATGCTTGACGTTCTTGTCGCGGCAGGATATCGACTCGCTGGAACGCGCGACGCGCGACCAGCCGGAGGTCCGCGAGGCACAACGCGCGCTGGCGCGCGAGGTCACGACACTCGTTCACGGCGCAGAGCAGGTCAGCCGCGCGGAACGCGCTGCGTCAGTGCTGTTCACCGACAACCTGAGTGCGGCGGATGTGGACGACGTCTTGATGGTGCTGGCGGATGCGCCGTCGACTGAACTGGCGCTGCCTGATCGAGGCATCGCGCTCGTGGAACTTCTCGCAACGGTGAAGCTCGCAGCGTCTCGAAGCGAGGCAACACGACTCATCAAGAGCGGCGGTGTGTATGTAAATAATGTGCGGGCGAGCGACGAGAAAGCGCTCCTGACCGCATCGGACGCCATCGCCGGGCAGGTGATCGTGCTGCGTAAAGGCCGGCGCGACCAGCACGTCGTCCGATTGCGCCGTTAGCCCGTGAGATCGCGGCGACGCCGGCGAGACCCCGCGAGAGATACCTCGACGGTAAGTTCCCAACCTTTGCGCCGGGATGTTGTTCCGGGGTTGACAGCCCGGAGGTCGCCGCGTATATTGGTTCTCACGGAGCGTGACCCGGTCAGTTTGGCCGGATGATTTGCTCAGCCACCATCGAGCAAATTTTTTTTCCGCTAAGAAAGTCCTTCAGACTCCGTCAATCCCCCAGCCGTTTCCGGCGGCCGTTCAGTGCTCGATGAGTGCTGCGCGCGTTTGGAGCGGCGGTGCGCGAAAAAGAAAAAGCGGCGCCGAGGGTTGACAGGGATCAGAATCTTCTAGTAAGATTGGAAGGTTCCCCCGAAGGAGAAAGACTTGGAGGGAACGCTCGGCTTCGGTCGACCAACCGAAGCGTCAATCCCGGTTCTTTGAAAACTAGATAGAACGTGCAAGCACTTACATCCGCCGAAGCGCCGTGAGGCGCGAAGGTGGATAAACCCGTCGAGTATCAGCGGGTGGCGCAGCGATGCGCGGGGTCGCAAGGCCGCGCGACGCAACGTTCATGCAGGGTGTAGTTCACCAGGCATGGGCGGCTGCGAACCACTCATACACTTGACGAACTGAACAACGTTAGAGAGCCATTGTCAACAGGCGATCAACGTTAAAAGTTGTTCCGCCTCCGGCGGACGACCAATTTAACTTGAGAGTTTGATCCTGGCTCAGAATCAACGCTGGCGGCGTGCCTAACACATGCAAGTCGAACGCGAAAGCCCCGCAAGGGGTAAGTAGAGTGGCAAACGGGTGAGTAACACGTGGGTGACCTGCCTTCGAGTGGGGGATAACGTCCCGAAAGGGACGCTAATACCGCATGACATCCTGCGTTTGGAAACGCGGAGATCAAAGCCGGGGATCGCAAGACCTGGCGCTTGAAGAGGGGCCCGCGCCTGATTAGCTAGTTGGTGGGGTAACGGCCTACCAAGGCAACGATCAGTATCCGGCCTGAGAGGGCGGACGGACACACTGGGACTGAGACACGGCCCAGACTCCTACGGGAGGCAGCAGTGGGGAATTGTTCGCAATGGGCGCAAGCCTGACGACGCAACGCCGCGT
>DASTVZ010000075.1:0-5603 GCA_035758845.1 Vicinamibacterales bacterium | reverse complement strand
AATCAAAGTAATTCCACGTCTCGAATCACTAGTGATTGCGGTGTAGGGGCTGGCTCGCGCCAACCGCGCGCAGCGCGGTCGGGCGAGATCGGTTTTGAAACGGGTTCTAGAATTATGAATCGTTGAATCGGTGAATCGTGGCGCTGGTTGACGCGCCCGGGATTCACGATTCACCGATTCATGATCCATGATTAGTGATTCAGGATTCGCAAATTATCCAGCCTGTTGTTGAGTTGAACGGAGTTGACGAATGGCGACATTTTCTCGAACGGTGACGGTTGACTGGTCTGGACCGATCATGGAGGGGAAGGGTGTGGCGAAAGCAGGAACCGGTGCGTTTACGCTGCCCGTGACGTTCCCGTCGCGAATCGGCGAACCAGCGGGCACAACGAGCCCGGAAGAATTGATGGCCGCATCACATGCGTCGTGCTATGCCATGGCGCTGAATGCGACTCTCGGACGGAAGCAGGCGAGCGCATCGCGCACGCTCATCACCGCGACGGTGACCGCCGATAAAACGGAGACAGGCATCAAGCTGCAGTCATCGAAGCTCAAGGTCACCGCCGAAGGACTCAAGGGCATCGACAAATCGCAGTTCGCAGACGTTGCGCGAGAAGCAGAAAAGGGATGTCCGATCTCGAATGCGATCCGTGGGAATCTGCAAATCGAGGTTGAAGCGGACGCGAAGTAGTCAACGCCAGGTCAAGGGGCCAGGCGCCCGTTTGGTCCCTTCTCCCTTGTCCCTTTTCCTTTCTTGCTCCACACACTCAGCGTGCGTCCGCTGCCCTTGTTACAGGAGAACTCTCCTGGCCGCGGATCTCCAGCCTTTGCCATGCACACCCGCAAGTCGTCGCCGACCCAATCCAGAATGCCACGCGAGACGACGGGCGAACCTTTACCGATATTGAGATAGTCGATCGCGACTGGAGACACGGATTCGTCGAGCCGCATCAGCGCGTGGACCATGGTTTGACCGCCAAACACGACCTTGGTTTCATTACCTGTTTGAGTTCGTGATCCATAAGCGAGGAACGCAGACTGCAGCGGTGCGCCGTTGGTCACGAGCGACACAGGCAGCCACTCGCCTTGCAGTTGCTCCAGGAGCGGCGTCATAACTTGAGCGAACTGTGACTCGTCGGCGATGACAGATGCGGCCGTGGTCGTCGCGCTTCGAGGCCTTCGCGTGCCGCCGGTCACGGTTGCCGGACGATCGGACGACTCTCGATGAAAGCGCTCGAGCGCATGGCCGCTTCCTTTCGCCGTCGCGAATCGCTTTGGACGCGATGATCCAACGAGGCCAAGGCAGATGGTGAGTTCCTCACGCTCGAACGCGTAGATGCCGTACGACCACTCGCCGGCCTCCGGACCTTCGACGAATTCGAAATCGATGTGGTGTGGATCCTGGTCGACATCGATGATGAACACGCCTTCGTAGGTGGCGTCCGGAGACTCCATCCGAAATCGATCGCCGTCGATCAGGAGTTGTGCGGCCGGGAACGACGGCACCGGCACCTGAACGCCATCGGTCTCCAGACTTGCGAATTTCCACTGCCCTTCGAGAGCACGCAACTGCTGAACGTGTCGCGTGAGTCCGGGCCAGTTGCCAAAGCCAGACTTTCGCGCGATGACCGACTGCGCGTCGGCGAGCCTGAACCCGGCTGCGCGAACCGCCGCAGGCTTCAGTGATTTGGCGGCCGGCAGATACGCGATGAACATCTTCACCGCCTCCGGTTTACCGGCGCGCAGATCGGCGAGGAGAGTTTTGGCTTCCGATCGGAGGTACTCGAGATTGGGACGCGAGGGCAGCGGTCTCGATGGCTTCTTCACGACGAACCTCCATGCTCGTGCCAGTGGTCCGCAGCCAAGGCAGCACGAAGGTCGTAAGCGGCAATCGGACGACGTTCCCTGAAGGTGGGTTCAACCCTTCCCGCGGACCCGGTGGCGTCCTTCACGCCGACGCGAGTATATAGCGCCACCAGGCATGTTGTGTCAATTGCGCCCGAAGGCGGTTGTTCGGGTGCGGAGGAAATTCTTGAGCGATGCCTCGACGTCGGCCGGTAGCGTCGACGCGGTTGCATCACGGAGGATCCGAGGCGTTTCGCAGTAGGACGCGACGAATGCCGCACATTTCTCGCACCCGGCAACATGTTCGTCGAGCGCAGCGTGCATCTCCGCTGACAGCACACCTTCGAGGTAATCCATGAGCAGTTCGACGCCGGAAACGCACCTGACTTCGCTCATGACTTCACCTCGACCAGGCTACTCAAAAACCCACGCACCATGAGCCGCGCACGATGGACGCGCTGCCGCACGGTCGCCGGTTCCACGCCGAGCATGCGTGCCACATCGGTGGTCGACATCTCCTCGAGATCCCGCAGCACGAATGCTTCGCGATACAGATCCGGCAATCGCGCGATCGCCTCGCGCGCTTTCTTCGCGAGAAGTTGCCGATCCAGCAGTTCGTCCGCGCGCGCGGCGACCTGCAGTTCCGCGGGCGTGGCGACGTGCATTCCTTGATTGTCGAATCGTGGCAGAAAGGTCTCGAGCGACGAAGTGGCGCGTCGCATCCGAGCCCGACGGTGCATCAGCGCCGCGTTGCTGGCAATCCGGTACAGCCACGTTCCAAACTGTGATTCGCCACGAAACGATGGCAGATGGCGGTAGACCTGGAGGAAGGTTTCCTGCAGGACATCGGGTGCATCGGTGTCGCTGGTCAGACGACATGCGAGACGATAGATGCGCCCCTGATACCGGCGCACGATCGTCTCGAAGGCAGAGTCGTCCCCGGCCGCGGCCCGTGCGGCAAGCGCCTCATCGGTCGGTTGTACCGTGGGGACGATCATTGTGGTCCGTGTCTATCCGTGTTCTTCCGTGGCCCGTATTCCGGCTTCCCGTGTTTTTCCGTGGTCGTATTTATCCGTGTTTGTCCGTGGTTTTGATTGCTGCCTTTACCCTCGCGGCCAGTTCGGGCGTGACTTCCGTGATTCCGTGGTCGTGCGCCGCGTGCGCGGCAACCTTCTGCAGCAGCTCCTCTTCCGTGGCCGCGCTCGCCGTGAACGGACAATCGGGAACGATTTCAGCGCAGGCAATGCGCTTCGCTTCATCAACATGCGGTGCCGGCATTTTCATGCTCCTTTTCGGACTCTCGCGCGTTCACTCCTTATGATGCCGGCGAGCACGTATCGTGACAGTGTTTGTTGTTCGAGCGGATTCCGGATTCCCGCGCATTGTCACACGACTGCGCTGAGTGTCATCACAAGGCCATGGCCCTCCACGTAGCGAAATTGTGGCGATATCCTGTGAAATCACTGGCCGGCGAACCTTTATCGACAGCCGTCATTAGACGTGATGGGATAGCTGGCGATCGAATGGTGCGCGTTCGAGGACCGGAAGGCGTTCGAACAGCCCGTCGTCAGTACCGGTTACTCGGATTGCGTGGCACGCTCGATGCCGGTGGCCGCCCCCGAATTGACGGTCATCCCTGGGACAGCCCGCATGCACTCGCACTGGTGAAGGCGGCCGCCGGCGCCGACGCATGGCTCGAAGCGTATGACGGCCTCGATCGCTTCGACATTCTTCCATTGCTCGTTGCGACCGACGGCGCAGTCGCAGCCTTCGGTCGTGACGTCCGGCGGCTTCGGCCGAACATCGTTATCGGCGGCGTCGCTGGACTCGACGAGCGCGACTGGCCAGGTGCGGAGCTTCACATCGGCGAGGTCGTCGTTCGACTCGATGCCTTACGAGGACGTTGTCACATGACGACGATCGATCCGGATACGCTGGAAGTGAACCCCGCCGTGCTGCGCGACATTGTCCGGCGATTCGACAACAAACTGGCGCTCGATGCGGAGGTTGTGCGCACTGGGACGATTCGTGTCGGTGACGCCGTGACGATTGTCTTACATCGAAACGCCGTGTCGCGAATCGGCGAATGATCGATCGCTTCGTCGTAATATGCCGTTCGACCGTCGCGTCCCGGCGCACCGATTGAAGGAGTGAGACCGCCTTAGGTGAATCCTGAAAATGCTGATGATTGCACGTGCACAAGTCCACTCTATTCCTGCCTGACCGCCGTCACCGGATCGATTCGAGAGGCGCGCCGGGCAGGCCCATAGGCGGCCAGCGACGCCAGCAACAGAATCGAGGCGACGGAAACCGCCAGGACCGTCGGGTCGCTGGATGAGACTTCGAAGAGAGCGGGAGCAAGGAAGTTGCGCGCCGCCAGTCCAGCGGCGACAGCGACCGGCACGCCGACGGCGAGGCCAGCGACGACGATTGCGCTCATCTCGGCAACGACCATGCGCGCAACCTGGCCAGGCACAGCTCCCAGCGCGATGCGGATGCCGATTTCGCGCCGTCGTCGGGCGACCACCGACGCGACCGTGCTGTGAATACCAATCGCGCCGAGTATCGCAGCCAACAGGCCGAAGATACTCGAAAGCGCCGCCAGCATTCGCTCTTCGAGAAGAGCAGCGGCCACCTGGTCTTCGAGCTTCACAATCGCCGGCGGAGGCAGCGCAGGGGCGACGGCACGAACCTGTGCATGAAGAAACGTCTTCAGCGCTTCGACATTCACCGACGACGTTTGGATCAAGAAGGTGTTTGCCGGCGCGTTTGGGTCTTGTCGCGATACACGATACGTGACGAGAGGTGCATCACCACGCAAGGTGGTGTAGCGGACGTCCTTCACGATTCCCACAATCGTCGCTGCCGTGTTACCAAAGAGGATCTGGTGTCCGAGCGGATCCTCACCAGGGAAATACCGTCGCCTCACGCTCTCACTGACGATGACGCACGCGGGTGCTCGCTCATCGTCGCCTGGCGCAAAATCACGACCGGCGAGAATCGGTATGCCCATTGTCTCGAAGAACCGCGGCCCGACGAAGTTGTGAAAGACGCGCGGTTCGTCCTGGGCCGGAGGGCGGTCGAGCCGCGCGATCCCGGTACTGCTCATTGAGGGTTCCCCGCCGAGCGGAGTATCCATCGTCATGCTGACCGATTGCACTCCCGGCAATGCGCTGAAGCGGGCATACAGATCGTCGTAGATCTGGCGGGTGTTGGCTCCGCGGTACGTCGGACCGGCCGACACATTCAGGACGAGCACGCTGTCCTGCCGAAATCCGATGTCGACCGAGTGCAGCCTCTGCAGAGTGCGCACGAACAAGCCAGCCGACGTGAGGAGAAGCACGAGCAACGCGACCTCGGCGGCGACGAGCGCTCGTCCCCACATGTTCCGCATCCGACCGCCGCCGCTTTCGGTTCGAATCAAAGCCGACTGGGCACCTGGCCGGCTTGCTACGACGGCGGGAAGAAGGCCGAACAATGCAAGCGCGACCACTGTCACGACAACAGCGAACCCCAGAGTGCGCGGGTCCGGCGAAACATGGAGCGCAATAGCACTTCGACCGCGCGACATCATTCCGAGCAGCAGCTTCGTTGCCACCTGTGCGAGCCAGATGCCCGCGGCGCCGCCGGCAGCCGCGACGAGCGCGGCCGCGTTCCGGCGCAGCGCACCGAGGTCGATCGTGATCTCCGACCTGTTCATCGCGCGGCGAGGTTAACGGGAGAGCGCCCGCGAGAGCGCGTCGACGACGTCGCTCGCG
>DASTVZ010000249.1:0-36023 GCA_035758845.1 Vicinamibacterales bacterium | reverse complement strand
CGGCCGCTCGCCGGCGTCTGGGCCGCCAGCTCATTGATGTCGGCTCCAGCGACGAAGGATTTTTCGCCGGCGCCGGTCAGAATCACAGCTCGGATCGCGTCGTCGTGTCTGATCGACAGCATCACCCGCCGCAGCTCGTCGACGGTTTGCGTGCTGAGCGCGTTGAGAACCTTCGGTCGATTGATCGTGACGATGGCCACGGCGCCGTCGCGTTCAATCAGGATGTTCTCGAGCGTATCCAGCGTCATGACGAAGAACCGAGTATACCCCACCGCCGCGCGGCACTCGCGAGCCAGCCGAGCGCCACACCGAGTGTGGCACCGATGCAATCCGCGAGTACATCGTACCGATCGGCGCTGCGGCCCGGCACGAAGAGTTGATGAAACTCGTCAGTCGCGCCGTAGCACGTCGCCAGCAGGATCGCGAGCAAGCCACGCGTCCACGTGACGCCTCGCAGCCGACCGCCGGCAAAAGCTCGAAGCAGAAAACCCGCGAGCATCGCGTAGCCGATCGAATGTCCGGACTTGTCGGAAACACCACCGGGCAGCGCGCCAAGATTCGGGATTGACGACGCGGCGAAGATGAGCGCCATCTGAAGAATGACCGGCCCCCAGAGCCAGCGCCGGGACTTCAGATCAACGCGCGGGCGCGTCACAGCGGAAAGAAATACAGCAACCAGCCAAGGACGAGCGCCGTCGCAATGAATCCGCCAAACATTACCGCGCCGGTCCGGATCTGCTGTCGCGGCTGATCGCGAAGGAGCACGCCGAAAACGAGCGAGACAAAGAAGGAGAACACCACGAGAAGAACGAAATGCGTCATTTCCGTCCTAACGCGATGTCGTAAGCGTCGAGGATCACGAGAAAGTTGAGAAGACCGGAAACGATCAAAAAACAATTGCCGTACTCGTAAGTCACCGCCGTCACCATTCCGCTCCCGGCCTCGAGCAGGCGCGTAAGTAGCCACGGCGCACCGGCGAGGACATTCGCGATCGCCGCCAACCCAACGAGTGGTTCGGAGAACTCGAACGGAAAGACGCGGCCGTGCAGCAACAACCCGATGGCGAACATGGCGGGAAGCGCTAGCAGAAACACAACGGCCTTCTGCCGGCGCCCCATCCAGAAATGCCCCGCTCCTGGAATCAGCCATGCCGCAAGACACAGCAGCACGAGCGTTCCCGGTTCAACCGCACCGCGCGCACGCTCAGCCGCGGTCGACTTTGTCGTCATCTTCTTCCCGAGGGGCTTCGCCCCTCGGACTCCCCTACACGCTTGCTCGCGGGGGCCCCTTTGCCCCGCTCCGCTCGCGTGGGCTCACTCGCGCGCTCGTTCGCCAGGTCGTTCCTAGTCGGTTTCGAAACCACTTCAGTGATCATATCTGTTTTTTTTAAGTCGCGGTTCGGGAGTGCCTCGGCGCGCAGCGACTGGACAAATATCCACGCGGCAATTGCGCCCAGCGGTAATGCACAGAGCGCGCGTCCGAGGTTCGATGGATCAAGAAGTCCGCGCCACTCCAGCACGACACTGAGCGCGGTCGGAATCGCGGCGAGCAACAGGATTCTCCGAGTATTCGATGGGACACGGGGTCGCCGCGAAATCCACGCAAGCACACCCCCAAGCGCGCCGGAGAAGTAAAGTCCGGTGCATCGGCCGCACACGGGCAACTGCGCTCCGGCAAGATGAAACGACCGGGCTGCACGCTGATGGCAGATCAGACCGGCTCCGCTGTACAGCGTCGCCGCCGCAGAGACGAGTCGAGGGTTGCCACTCATCAACGCGTATGGCGCGGCAACGAGCGTGGCGGCCCAGAGCGCGGCACCAATTGCGAGGCCAGCAGGCAACAGCCGAAGCACAGATGATTCTACTGTCGACCCTTTGTCTTCGCTGATCGTGCCGGGATTCGTTGTGCGCCCCTCGGCAGGCTCGGGGCGCCCTGAGTTTGTCGAAGGGCGGGATCCGTGATCCGAGACGCTCGCAATCTGCGACGTGGCTAAGGTGACTCGTGTGCCAGCACGGATCCGGATCCGGGATCCCGCTAAAGAGCGCGGCTACCGCTGCGGACTCTGATTTGACTGCGCGGTGCGCGAGCTCTCCGCGGTGTAACCCTGACGGGCGCGCGGGTGAAATTCAGGATGCGCGTTGATTTTCACGACGATCCGGCGGAAACGGCCGTCCGCCCGCCAGTTGGAGGGCGAGTAGCCAATCGAGTATTGATTGGACAGCTCGTCGGAAATACCGGCGTAGATTCCCTTCAGCTCTTGCACAGTTTGCGGGAAATACGAGAGTGCACCCGTTTCCTGCGCCAGTGTCTTCATCGAGTAATCGGACTCCGAGAAATACTTGCGCCCGCTCTCCGCGCGCGCGACGGAATAGCGGTTCTGCAGACAGATCGTATAGATGTTGATGCCGCTCTTCCGCGCCATCGCCAGCACATCGTCAAAGCTGATGACGCTCGACGTGTCCTCACCATCAGAAAGGACCGCAATCGCCTGGCGACGGACCTCGCCCGCTTGCTGCGCGGCGCGGGCAAATTGTTTCATCGCGACATAGAGAGCATTGTTCAGGGCCGTCGATCCGTGGGGCTGCGCCCGACGCACGGCCTGCTCGAGCACGGCGCGATCGGAAGTCAGTTGCTGCGCGATGTTCACGTTGTCCCCGAACGTCACCACCGCACCCCGATCGACGTCGCGAAGCGTCTTGAGGAAACCAATGGCCGCGTCGTGCACGACCTCCATCTTGTCGGCCATGCTCGCGCTGGTATCAATGAGCAGGATGAGATCGATCGGCACCTCGTGCGCCTCGAAGAACTGAAGATGCTGGAGCACGCCATCTTCGTAAACCGAGAAGTCGGTCTGCTCGAGTCCCGGTACAAGCCGCTTGCCGTCGCTGACCGTGACGTTCAGCGCGACGAGGCTCGCGCCGCTGCGGAAGACAGTACCCGGCTGCGACTGCTGAGTGGGCGCAGGAGTCTGCGCGGCGATGGGAACGGCGAGAGCGAGAGCGGCAAGAGACCCGAGGGCGAGGCGTTTCACGGTTCCTCCTCACCGCGCAGGCGGTGCAAGCCGCGTTCCGGCGAGGAAGATAGCGAATTATTGGAGAAATAGCAAAAGGAACTTACGTATTCCAGACGGCATTACGTAAGTTTGGGACCATTGCCGTCCGATGATGGTCCGCCTTCGCGCCTACGTCGCTCCGGCGAGACAACGTTCGGCTGGCTGCTGGCCGAACGTTGGCACCGTCAGTGGTCCGGCTACAAGCCGGACGCGTGGCCGAAATGCTGTTCGTAGCGCTCGAGAAACTCGGGCCAGGTGTACGCATGGCTTTGTCCGCCCAGATGCTCGAGCGCATAGGTTGCCGCGACGCTCCCGATCTGCGCACAGACGCGATAGCTCGTACCGCATGCCAGGCCCTTCAGAAGGCCGCCGCGAAATGCATCGCCAACACCGGTGGGGTCGACAATTTTGTGCGGAGAAACCGCCGCCACGTCCGTTTTTGTATCTCGCTCGATGATCGAGCAACCGCGCTCCCCGCGCGTGACGACCAGTGCGCCACTTCGCTCGAGGATCGCCTCTTCGTGCATCCCGGTCTTCTGGCGGATCAGTTCAAACTCGTAATCGTTGGCAATGACGATCATGGCCCCCGACATCCCGTCGCGCAGATCGTCGCCTGACATCCGCGCGCACTGCTGGCCGGGATCCCAGATGTACGGGATGCCGAGCGTACGGCACTCCTCGGCGTAGGTCAGCATCGCCCCCGGATCGTTCGGCGAGATAATCGCCAGGCCGCAATCCGGAACGTCTCGGAAAGACAGCTCTCCAGCGTTGGCCATGGCGCCGGTGTAAAACGAGGCGATCTGGTTGCTATCCTGATCGGTGCTGCAGAAGAACGACGCCGTGAACTTACCGTCGACTTCGCGGACCAGTGAGGTGTCGACCCGCGCCGCCTCGAGCCAGCGGCGGTAGTCTCCGAAATCCTGCCCGGCGGTCGCCATCAGCCGTGGCCGCTCCCCGAGCAGCGCCAGCGTATACGCGATATTTGGAGCACATCCTCCCCGCCGCTTGTCCATTGAATCGACGAGAAAACTCAGACTGACGCGGTCCATGTGCTCGGGCAGGAAGTGCTCAGTGAACTTCCCCGGGAAGGACATCAAGTAGTCGAACGCGATCGAACCAGTTACGACAATATTCATGTAGTTTGTTAGTCTCGAATCACTAATCGTGAATCACTGAATCGGGAATCGCGCAGCCAGGAGCCAGGAGCCAACAGCCAGCAGCTCGTTACGACAGATACTTGCCCACAATCGGCGCAAGCTCGCGCTTGACCTCGGCAGGAATCGCGTCGGGCCGCGTAATGATGGCGTACTTCAGTGCCGACGCACATTCACACGTGCGTTGAAACGGCAGGCGCGCCACGGCTTCCGCGATCACGCGCTGTGCATTAACTGCGTTCTGCGTCAGATTCGCGACAATCATCTCCACCGTGACCTGATCGTGCGAGGGGTGCCAACAGTCGTAGTCGGTGATGAGCGCGATCGTCGAGTAGCAAATCTCTGCTTCGCGGGCGAGTTTGGCTTCTTGCAGGTTGGTCATGCCGATGACGTCCATTCCCCACGAGCGATACAGCTGTGATTCGGCCAGCGTCGAAAACTGCGGTCCCTCCATGCAGACGTAGGTGCCGCCTTTGTGCACCACCGGCAATTCCGGAAGTGTCGTCGACGCGGCGGACAGACCGGCTGCCTGCGCCGCCTGGTAGGCAACCTCGCTCAACGTGGGACAAAACGGATGCGCGAAGCCAACGTGGGCGACCAGTCCTCTCCCGAAGAATGTCGAGATGCGTCCTTTCGTGCGGTCGAAGAACTGATCGGGCACGAGCATGTCCTGTGGCCGGTATCGTTCTTTCAGCGATCCGACGGCACTGGCCGACAGGATGTACTCGACCCCGAGCGTCTTGAAGCCGAAGATGTTGGCGCGGAAATTCAGTTCGCTCGGCAACAGCCGGTGACCCACGCCGTGCCGCGCAAGAAAGGCAACCCGCTGGCCGCGGAGCGATCCCGTCACATACGCAGCCGAAGGCTCGCCAAACGGCGTGACCACGCGTTCCTCGCGGCGGTCGGTCAACTCCGCCATGTCGTACAGACCGCTGCCGCCAATGATTCCAATAGTCATAATTGGTGAATTGGTGAGTTGGTGAATTGTGAATTCTGGTGGTGATTCGGACGACGGCGCCCAATTCACCAAGTCACCAAGTCACAAATTCACCGATTGTACTTCACACGCGTACCGGCTCTACGTACTTGCGGCCGTCCTTCTCGCGGACGTAGCCGGCGACGATCGCGGGATCGTGTTCGAAAAAAATCAGATACTCGCGCGCGATCGCCTCACGGAGAAACGTGCGTTTGAACGCCAGTGTGTCCATTGGATACAGGTCGTATCCCATGATCCATGGCTCGTCGATGTGGGCAGTCGTCGGAATGAGATCGGCGGTGAAGACCGCGGTGCGGGAACCCGACTCAATCATGACGATCTGGTGATGCATGGTGTGCCCGCCTGTCCGGACGACGCGAACGCCGGGGATGATGGCGCCGTCTTCGGCGACGAGATCGAGTACGCCCGCTGTCCTGAGTGGAGCAAAGTTTTCCTGGAGGTAACTCGCGCGGTTGCGTTCATGCGGGTGCGTCGCATCGTCCCATTCCGCCGTCCTCACGATGTATCGCGCGTTCGGGAAGCGCGGTCGAATCGTTCCCGCCGCGTCCCTGACGGTGAAGCCGCCTGCATGATCGAAATGCAAGTGCGACGCGAGCACGACATCGATACGATCCGCATGCAGACCAGCGTCCGCCAGCGAGTGCTCCAGATTGCGCGATCGATCGATGGCGTAGATAGTCGTACTCTTCTGGTCCATCTTGTCGCCAATCCCCGCGTCAACCAGCATTACGCCGGCCGCACTGCGCACGAGCAACGGCCGCATCGCCAGCGTGATGCGGTTCTTCTCGTCCGCCGCGGCGCGCTTCTCCCACAACGGCTTCGGGACGGTGCCAAACATCGCGCCACCGTCGAGACGGAGATAGCCGTCGAAGAGCGGAGTCAGTTCGAGATCACCGAATTGCATTCGAGCGCGAGGCCTTCTTCGACTCTTCGAGTCTTCGAATCTTCGACGGAAAATCGTTTCGTCCGTTCACCGTTCGGATGGACCTGGCTGCATCAATTCCACCAACACACCATGCGCACTGGACGGGTGAATGAACGCGACGAGCGATCCATGTGCCCCTGGCCGCGGCTCGTCATCGATCAAGCGGACGCCGCGCTCCTTCAGTCGCGCCAACGCGGCGGCAATATCGTCCACGCGCAGCGTGATGTGGTGAAGACCAGGTCCTCGCTTGGCGATGTACTTCGCAATCGCTGAGCTGTCGTCGGTCGCTTCCAGCAGTTCGAGCGCGGATTCGCCGACAGGGATGAAATGTACGCGCACACGCTGGGAGGGAACCTCTTCACCAGTTCGGTGTTGGTCCGTGTTCCTCCGTGGCTCGATCTCGAGTCCGAGCGCATCACGATAGAAGCTGAGGGCCTCTCCCAGATTTGCCACCGCGATGCCGATGTGATCCAGAGTCGCCTTCATAACGCCCTTTTCATGATGTCGTCCACGGCGGTGTAAGGATCGAGCTCCCGCGCCGCGACGCGATCGAGGATTCGGCCGAACTCTCCATCCGTCAACACGTCTCCTTCGACATGTTGAAGAAACCGCTGGGCGAGGAGTTCGCGGAGACGGTATTCCGCCCTCGCGCGGCGACGCGTCCCCTGTGATCCTGCGGTGTGCGCCCGGAATCGCTCGATCGTGTCAAGCAGCTCGGGCACGCCGCGGCCAGTCGTCGCTTCCGTTTTCACGATCGGAGGACGCCACTCACCAGGCGTGAACGTCTGCAGCGAAAGGTTCGCCTCGATCGACGCGACTGATCGATCGGCCCCTTCTCGATCCGCCTTGTTGATGACGAAGACGTCGGCAATTTCCATGATGCCCGCCTTCAGTGCCTGGACCTCGTCGCCCGCCCCCGGGACGAGCGTCACGACCGACACATCCGCCGTCCGCACGATATCGATCTCATCCTGCCCGACACCGACAGTTTCGATAATGACGATGTCTTTGCCTGCGGCATCCAGGACGAGCGCCACCTCGCCGGTTGCACGGGCCAGCCCTCCAAGATGTCCTCGGGTTGCCATGCTGCGGATGAAGACCCCGGCATCTCCCGCGTGCGCCTGCATCCGCACGCGATCACCGAGAATCGCGCCGCCGCTGAAAGGGCTGGTGGGATCGACCGCGACAACGCCAACGGTCTGCCCCTTGGTGCGGATCGCCGCCGTCAGTCGATCGACGAGCGTGCTCTTCCCCGATCCCGGCGCACCGGTGATGCCGACGAGATATGCGCGTCCAGTGTGGGGAAAGATCTGACGGACCAGCTCGGCGCCTGCCGCCGCCTCGTCCTCGACAAGTGAGATGGCGCGCGCCAGCGCACGGGGATCTCCCTCGAGGACGCGGGCGGAAAGACTCGGCGGGTTCACTGGCCGAGGAGGTGACGCGCAATGACCAGCCGCTGGATCTCGCTGGTGCCTTCGCCAATGGTCAACAGCTTCACGTCGCGAAAGTATTTCTCCGCCGGATAATCTTTGACGAACCCGTAGCCGCCGTGGATCTGCACGCAGTCATCGGCCGCTTTCACGGCAATTTCACTCGCGAACAGTTTTGCCATCGACGACTCTCTCGTCGTCCGCGCTCCCTTGTCCTTCAGGTACGCTGCCCGATAGGTGAGCAGCCGCGCGGCTTCGATCCGCGTCGCATTATCTGCCAGCTTCCATCGAATCGCCTGGAACGCGGCAAGCGGTTGACCGAACTGCCGCCGCTCCTTTGCATACCGCAGCGCCGCTTCGTACGCGCCTTGCGCCAGGCCGACGGAAAGCGCGGCGATGCCGATGCGGCCCGAGTCGAGCACTTGCAGGGTGTTGATGAAGCCCTGTCCTTCTTCCCCCAGCAACCGCGCCGCGGGAACACGGCAATCCTGGAACACGACCTCGCTCGTATCGCTCGCACGCATGCCGAGCTTGTTTTCCTTCTTCCCCGCGGTCATCCCCGGTGCGCCGTGTTCGACGATGAATGCCGAGATGCCGCGATGCCCCTTGCTGCGATCGGTGATGGCAATGACAACCATGACGCCGCCGATCGCGCCATGTGTGATGAAGTTCTTCGAACCGTTGATCACCCAGCATTGTCCCTGACGAACAGCGGTCGTTCGCATCCCGGCCGCATCACTGCCGGCCCCCGCCTCCGTCAGGCCCCACGCGCCGAGAACTTCTCCTCGAACAAGCCGCGGCAGAAACTCCGCCTTCTGAGCGTCGCTTCCAAACATCGCAATGTGCGAAGCGCACAACCCGTTGTGTGCAGCGACCGACAACGCGATCGCGGGGCACACGCGCGCGATCTCCTCGATGCAGATGCAGTATTCGACCGCCGACATCGACGATCCGCCGTACTCTTCAGGAAACTGGATCCCCATCAGCCCAAGCTCGGCGAGCTTGGGCAGCAAATCCATCGGGAAGTGCTGCGACTCGTCCCACTCCATGACGTGTGGGCGGATCTCCGCTTCGGCAAACTCGCGAACCGTGCGCCGCAACAGTTCCTGCTCGTCGGTGAGGCGAAAGTCCATCTTCGCAGAACTGTACAAGGCAAAAGGTAAAAGGTAAAAGGGAAAGCGCCTGCGGCCCGAGCGAGGCGCGAAGACGCCGAGCGAGAGCGAGCGGGGGTGGGGCCCCGCGAGCAGCAAGAAATGCAGACAGGCTATGCTTGGCGGATATGAAGCTCAGAAACTTTTTCTTCGTTTCTCTTTTCTCGTCCCTTCTTCTGCTGCTTCCATCGGTCGCATCGGCAGACCTCACCGCTTTCCTCGGATCCAACCCCACGCCGACGGCGCGTCTGGTGAAAGGCGTCGGTGTCGGTGTCGGTCTCGTCATCGTTGGCTTCGAGTTCGAGTACGCCCACACGAACGAAGATCGTGAGCAAGCGGCGCCTGGGTTGTGGACTTACATGTTCAATGGACTCTTGCAGACACCGTTTCCGATCGCGGGAATGCAGTTCTACGGCACCGCGGGAGGCGGCGTCTTTCATGAAACGTTGAGCAACCTATCGGAAACAAACTTTGGGATTAACGTTGGCGGCGGAATCAAGCTGTCGTTGGCGGGGCCGCTACGACTGCGGTTCGATTACCGGGTGTTCACGTTGCAGGGGTCGCCACGGTATTCGAAACCGCAACGGTTTTACGCTGGGGTGAATGTGAAGTTCTAGCCGGCGCGGCCTTACCCGCGCCGGCCATCTTGACTACCTGCCCGCCGGCCATGACCTTACCGGCGGAACGCAACTTACTTGATTTCGGTGAGATTCAGAATGTTCATCGTGGCAACCGAACCCGCCCACTTGTTGTACAGCTCCCGAATCGCTGGATCGCGCTGCTGATCCGGAGTCATCGTCTTGTTAATGATGTCGAGCCAGTTGTACTCGGTCCCGGGCGTTGCCGGATCGTAGAGCAGGATATAAAAGACATTGCCTCCCGGGCCGGGCTCCGCGGAACGGTATGCCTTCACCTGTCCTGCCTGCTTGATTTGCGGGTCGGTGGCTGCAGCGGTCCCCGTCTTCAGTTTCGCAACCATCTCTTCGAACGCCGCCGTCTGATCCGGCTTGACCTGAACGAGCAGCATCCCCGAGGGCGTTTTGAAGGTCAGCTTGGGAGCGGCGGGCTTCGCCGGATCCGCCGGTTGCTGCGCCGGTGGCGTTTGCGCCGCAGGCGTCTGGCCAGCGGGTGGCTGCGCGGGCGCCGCCTGAGCGAACAGCACGGCGGGGACGAGCGCCAATGCCAGGCCAAAAGTCGGAATTACGAAGGGACGACGCATTCACTCTCCTCCTTAGGGCGAACAGCGAGGTAACTCGAAAGAGGACACTTTACCGTACCCAAGCCAAGTTCCCCAATAGAACTCCAAAATCTCCCTGCTCACACGAACACGGACAGGATTTCATTAGCGAGAAGCATGCCGTCGCGGGACAGACGCAATCGCGACCCTTCGCGCAGCGCCAATCCCGCATCCAGCGCGGGCTGGAGCGGACGCGCGTACCGCCCCCATACATCCGTGTCGTAGCGCTGCCCGACGATATCGAGGTCGAGTCCTTCGGTGAGTCGAAGGCCGGTGAACAAAGCCTCTTCGAGTTGCTCCTCGCGCGACAGCCGGCGATGTTCGGCGACCGGGCTCTGTCCTGCATGAAGGCGACTAATGTACTCCTCGGTGGAAGCAACATTCTTCCATCGGACACCATCGCGCGTCGAATGGGCGCCGCACCCGAATCCCAGCCACTCGCCGTCCTGCCAGTATTTCAGATTGTGCCGTGCGCGGAATCCGTGCCGCGACACATTGGAAATCTCATACTGCTCGTAACCGGCCCGATCCAACCGGTCGAGACTCCACAAATACATTTCCGCGGCATCGTCATCGGGCGCCAGCGACCAACCCGCGCGTGCCATGTCTTCCTTGAGCGGCGAGTTGGGATATAGCTCGAGGAGATACAGCGAGGCATGCTCCGGCGCGACGTCAATCAACGCGTCAACGCTTTCGCGCCACGCCGCCGTCGTCTGCTGCGGCAGCCACATCATGAGATCGAGCGAGATATTGTCGAAACCAGCGGCGCGCGCCTCTCGCACCGCTTCCCGGGCACGACTGGCGGAGTGAATTCGTCCCAGCCGCCTCAGTTCCTCGTCGCGAAATGATTGGACACCGAAACTGATACGGGTGACGCCCGCCTCACGAAACCCGGCCATGCGTTCGACAGTGGATGTTTCGGGATTCGTTTCGAGCGTGATTTCAGCGTCGGGAGCGAGCGAAAACGACTCACGCGCCGCATTGATCAACTGCCGAATCTCTGCAGGATCCAGGAGCGACGGCGTACCGCCGCCGAAAAAAATCGTATCCGCCGACTCGCCCTGACCCGCTTCGCGGATCTCCCGTTCAAGGGCGGCGACATAGCGGTCCTTGAGTTCGCCTTGAAACAAGCCGCGGTTGAAGTTGCAGTAGTTACAGATTGACGAACAGAAAGGAACGTGGATGTAGAGCCCGAACATTGCTTCTTGCTGAATGCTGATTGGTGATTGCTGATCTAGGCGATTGACGACTGCGGATGGAGATTGATGATTGCGGATTGGCGGTCAGCTGCCAGCTTTACCACCCGTCCAGCCGAGGTCGCCTCCCTTGACCTCAGGGTGCTTGAGCTGCGCGCGGACGGGTCCTTTCGAGCGCGCCGGAAGCGTACGGCGGCTTGGTGAGCGCTTCCACAACATGACGAGATCGTCGACCCCGCCATTCGGCGGCAGGTGGCGGTAATCAGCGCCATCGTATTCAAGAAACTCGCACATTTCGTGAAGACGCGAATGAATGCGAAACCCGATCCGCGCCTTGAGGCAATCAGGATCCGAGTCGTCCGGCGTGTCCTCGTAGTTCGAGGTAAAGATCGTGTGGCGGCGCTCGTTGTAACGCGTGTTCACGATCAAGTTCATCGTCTCGTCAACCCACTCTGAAGTTTTCTCCGATCCGATGTCGTCGAGGACGAGAAGATCCGCTTCCATTACCGGCCGGAGCACGTCCATCTCGGCCGTCCGAACGAGCGGGTTGTACGTGCTGCGAATTACGCGCAGCAGATCGCGGACGTCATAAAAAAGCCCGCGCGCGCCCTTTATGATGATGACGTGACGAAGGACCGCAACTGCAAGATGCGTCTTGCCGATCCCTGGCGGGCCGATCAGGCACAGCCCTTTTCTCGGCTCGGGAAATTCCTGGGCAAACCGTCGCGCGTGCTTGACCGCGCCGACTAACTTTTCATTCGGGTAAGTGACAAAGGTATCGAGATCGCAGCGCCGATACCGCGGTGGAATTCGCGCGTCCTCGAGCAGCCGTGCGGCGAGTCCCTCGCGCCAGCAGTCGCAGCGGACGACACGTCGGGCGCCATCAGTCTCGACCGCTTTCCAGCCGGTATCGTCGCAGAGATCGCAGGGCATGAAGATCGATGCAGGACGTCGAAAGGTGAATTGTAAGTCGGCAACCGTGAATGCGCAACGTCGATCAGTTCAAATAACTGCGCAGCTCTCCCGCTCGCTTCGATCGCCGAATCTTTTCCTTGGCTCGTGATTCGATCTGGCGGATGCGCTCGCGTGAGAGTTGAAGAATATCGCCGACTTCCTGCAGCGTACGCGGCTCGCCGTCCCGATCGAGCCCAAATCTCAGCGCGATCACTTCGCGCTCCTTCTGTCCAAGCTCGTGCAACGCGCCGCGGACGCCGGCGTGCAGGCGGCGATGAATGAGTTCCTCTTCCGCGGGTGGGACACTCGCCTGTGCGAGCACCTCGCTCAATTCGGGGCTGTCAAGCTCGTTCGGCCCGCCGACGTGATCGCTCAGCGACAGATCGCGATCGCCAATCCGGATCAGTGCTTCGACTTCCCCTTCGGAAATATCGAGGTCGTCAGCGATTTCGCGTTGCGTCGGCGTGCGATTCAGCTCCTCGGTCAATTCTGAGACCTCCCGGCCGAAACGAGCCGCGACCGCCGAGAGCTTCTGGGGCAGCGTGAAGGCGCGTGTCTGGCCGGAGAGCGCGTGGGTAATCGCCTGACGAATCCACCAGACCGCATAGGTAATGAACTTGACATTGCGATCGGGATCGAATCGTCTTGCCGCCTCCATCAGGCCGAGGTTGCCTTCGTGGATCAGATCGAGAAACGGCACCCCAAGACCGCGATATCGCTTCGCATAGCTCACGACAAAGCGCAGGTTGCCTTCAACCAGTCGCCGCATGGCGGCCTCGTCGCCATTCGCTTTGATGCGCGTGCCAAGCTCTCGTTCTTCTTCAGGAGTAAGGCGGGGAATTCGAGCGATCGCCCGAAGGTATGCCTTGAGGGCATCGGCGTCGTCGGGCTCAGGCCGCGGCATCGATCGATCTTACCTTGGTGGGCGGTCCGAGGTTTGCGCGACCGTCTACGCCTTGCGGCGGGGTTCTTCGATTTGATCCGGCTCGATCACCGTCTCAGACGCCGGCGGCGCGGGATTCGAACGAACGAGGTTGGTCGGCGAAGATTTCACGAGCGCGGTGCTCAAGCGCTGTTCCCAGTCGCCAATGCCGCGCGATAACTCGTGTTTGACGTAGTCGATGAATTCGTTGACTTCCAGCTGCATCGCTTCGATCTTGCGCCGCATGTTGAGGATGATCTCGACCCCCGCGAGGTTGACGCCGAGATCACGCGTCAGCGACAGGATGGTCTCCAGCTGCTCGAGATCCTCTTCCGAATACAGCCGCGTGTTCCCTTCCGTCCGCGATGGCTTGAGTAGTCCCTCTCGCTCGTACAGGCGCAGCGTCTGCGGGTGGATGTTGTATTTCTGCGCCACCGCGCTGATCATGTAATACGCCTTGCCCGATCGTTTCGCCGTCATAATTGCAAATCCCGCCTCACGTCTTCGCCATTGAGGCGGCCAAATTCACGCATCAATTGTTTCGATCGTTCGTCAGTGACCACTGGCAGCACCAGCTTGACGTCGATGACGAGATCTCCGCGGGCGCCTGACGCGGTCGGCGCACCGCGCCCATTGACGCGAAGCTGTTGCCCCGACTGCGTTCCCGGCGCAATCGTCACCTTCACCGGTCCGTCAAGAGTCGGCACCTCGATTCGCGCACCCACGACTGCTTCGTGCACCGCCACGGGCACCGTCAAATACAGATGATCGCCTTCGCGCCGAAGTAGTGGATGCGGCTGGACGTGAACGTCGATAAAGAGGTCGCCATTGCGCCCACCTCCCCGCCCAGTGTTGCCGCGCTCTGCGATTCGAAGCCGCGACCCGCTTACCACCCCGGCCGGAACGTGCACCGAAATCGGTTCGCTGCGCACCAGACGGCCATGCGCGCCGCAGACCTCACATCGTTGAAACCGCTGACGGCCGCTGCCGCCGCACGCGGCACATGTTTTCGCAAACACCATGTGACCGCGTGCCCATCGCACCTTGCCGCTAGCCTGGCAATGCGGACATCGTCCTTCCGGAGTCCGCACACGCCCCACGCCGCCGCAGGCGCTGCACGGGACTTGCCGCGTGATCACAATCTGCCGGTCGACACCACGGAGCGATTCCTCGAATGCGATGGTGACCGACGCATGCAGGTCCGCACCAGGCTCCGCTTTGCTTTCATGCGTCACCGGCGGGTGCAACACGTCGGCGAACAATTCGCTGAACGTCGCCGCATCGGTGCCGCGCGCCGCGACAGAAAAATCAAACCCCGCGAACTCGAACACGCTCCCCGGGGCACTTGACGCCGACGCGCCTAAACCGCCGGCCGCGTCGTATTCACGCCGCCGCGTTGGATCGCTCAGCGTTTCGTACGCCTCGGTTACGCGTTCGAACACCGCTTCTGCCTGACGATCGCCCGGGTTGACACCCGGATGATACCGTCGCGACAAGCGTCGATACGCGCGTTTGATCTCGGCCGAGCTCGCGCCCGGACCGAGGCCGAGGATGACGTAAAAATCCATAATGACCCCGGGGGGCTTGGCCCCCGCGGACTCCCCCCGCGCGCCCGTGGCGCGCCGAGGGTTTGAAGTCAGTTCTCCTTCGATGTCAGCTTCCGGCTCCCAGCTTGACACCCTAGGAGCCAACAGCGAGCAGCCAGAAGCCAACAACTAGAGACTTACTTCTTTTCCTCCTCGACCACTTCAGCGTCAATCACATCGCCGGCGTTCCCCGACGAACCGGCCCCACTGGCGCCACTGGCGCCCGACGCACCCCCGGTTGAACCGCCGCCGGGTGCGCCTCCACCAGCGCTCGCCGCTTTGTAGAGCGTTTCAGCGGCCTTGTGCTGCGCGGTGTTCAGCGCGTCCAACGACCGCTTCATCTCGGCGACGTCGTTCTTCTCAATCGCGCGCTTGAGATCCTCGATCGCCTTCTCGATCGGCTGCCGGTCGGACGCCGACAGCTTGTCGCCGTTGTCCTTCAGCATCCGATCAGCGGCGTAGGCTGCCTGATCCGCATGGTTGCGGGTCTCGATCTCTTCCTTCCGCTTGCGGTCGTCTTCGGCGTGCGATTCCGCCTCCTTCATCATCTTGTCGACCTCGTCCTTCGAGAGGCCGCTCGACGATGTGATGGTGATCTTCTGTTCCTTCTGCGTCGCCATATCCTTGGCCGACACGTTGACGATGCCGTTTGCGTCGATGTCGAACGTGACTTCGATCTGCGGCACGCCACGTGGCGCCGTCGGGATGCCGGTCAGATGGAACTTGCCAAGCGGACGGTTGTCGCGCGCCATCGGACGTTCACCCTGCAGCACGTGTACTTCGACGCTCGTCTGGTTGTCCGCAGCAGTCGAGAACGTCTCGCTCTTGCGTGTCGGGATCGTCGTGTTCCTCGGGATCAGCGTCGTCATGACGCCGCCCAGGGTTTCGATGCCGAGCGACAGCGGTGTGACGTCGAGCAGCAGCAGGTCCTTCACTTCTCCAGCGAGCACGCCCGCCTGGATGGCGGCCCCGACGGCAACGACTTCGTCTGGATTGACGCCCTTGTGCGGTTCCTTTCCGAACAGATCCTTGACGATCGCCTGCACGCGCGGAATACGCGTTGAGCCGCCGACGAGCACGACTTCGTCGATCTTCGAGGCATCAACGCCAGCATCAGCGAGCGCCTGCCTGGTCGGCCCAACAGTCTTCTGCAGCAGGTCCTCGACGATCTGCTCGAACTTCGCGCGCGTCAGCTTCATCGTCAGGTGCTTGGGTCCGGTCTGATCCGCCGTGATGAACGGCAGATTGATGTCCGTCTCCATGACGGTGGAGAGCTCCATCTTGGCCTTCTCCGCCGCTTCCTTCAGACGCTGAAGCGCCATGCGATCCTTCGCCAGGTCGATGCCTTCCTGCTTCTTGAACTCGCTGACGATCCAGTCGATGACCCGCTGGTCAAGGTTGTCGCCGCCAAGGTGCGTATCGCCATTGGTGGCCTTGACCTCGACGACCCCTTCGCCAACTTCCAGGATGGAAATGTCGAACGTGCCGCCGCCAAAGTCGTAGACCGCGATCGTCTCGTCCTTTTTCTTATCGAGCCCGTACGCAAGCGCCGCCGCGGTTGGCTCGTTGACGATGCGCATGACTTCGAGGCCAGCAATCTGCCCGGCGTCCTTGGTCGCCTGACGTTGCGCGTCGTTGAAGTACGCCGGCACCGTGATGACCGCCTTGGTCACCGTCTGGCCGAGGTACTCCTCTGCCGCCTGTTTCAGCTTCTGGAGAATCATTGCGGAGATCTCGGGCGGAGACATTTCCTTCCCGCCGGCCTTCACGCGCACGTCGCCATTGCTGGCGCGCGCCACGGTGTAAGGCACCATCTTCATCTCCTCGTTCACTTCGTCGTACTTGCGACCCATGAACCGCTTAATGGAGAAGACGGTGTTCTCCGGGTTGGTTACCGCCTGGCGCTTCGCCACCTGGCCGACGAGACGCTCGCCGGATTTGGTGAACCCGACAACCGACGGAGTGATGCGACTGCCCTCCGGATTGGTGATCACCACCGGCTCTCCGCCTTCCATGACAGCCACAACCGAGTTGGTGGTCCCCAGGTCGATACCGATAATCTTGCTCATGCCGTTGTCCTCACACACTCCTGCCGCTCAGGTAGAGCAGCGATCTTTATAACGCTCCCAATATAAAATGTGAGCGCTAATATGTCAAGCTGTTTGACTGGACTTACGCTAAGTCGGTGCTACAATGTCAGTTGCCAGCCAGCCCGCCCCATTTTGAGGTCGATATGGGCCGCCGCCTCGGTTTCGTGAAGTCCCCTTTCATCCTAGGGTGCTGCCTTGTGCTCGCAGGGACGTTCGTCTCGAGCCCGGCCGTTGCGCAAGCCCCTGACACATTCAATGCGCAGAGTGTCGCCGCGGATCCGCCCGCGCACGTCTCGTTTGTTGACGGGACGGCCGTCCTCGAACGCGACGGTCAGCGGGAGTCTGCACCGGCGAACATGCCGCTTCTCGCCGGCGATCGACTCCGGACCCAGAACGGTCGCGTCGAGATCCTTTTTGCTGACAACAGCACGCTGCACCTCGATACCGACACATTGATCGACTTCGAGTCGGACGATCTTGTTCGGCTGCTTGCCGGGCGCATACGCCTCGCAATTCCTGGATCCGATCGGCAGGTGTCGTATCGCATCGACGCTCCGTCTGCGTCTGCCGTGATCAATCAGCCTGGGGAGTACCGGATGTCGATTCTCACCGGTGGTTCCGCAGTCGAGATCGAACTTGCTGTTCTTCGCGGTACTGCGGATCTGGTGAATGACGATGGCCGCACCGCGCTTCGCGCCGGTCAGAGGGCGTATGCACGCGCCAATGCGGCGCCCTCGTACGCGTACGCGTTCAACTCGGCGTCATGGGACGCATTCGATCGGTGGTCGGAAACACGCCGCGATCAGCGCCTCGGAATCTCGACGCAATATCTGCCGAGCGAGGTCCAGCCTTACGCGTCGGCTTTCGATCAATACGGCACGTGGCAATACAACACGTCATACGGATATGTCTGGTATCCGTCGGTCGCCGTTGGCTGGCGTCCCTACTATCACGGCCGCTGGGTGGCGTATCGTCCCTACGGATGGACCTGGGTTGGTGTCGGGCCCTGGGCCTGGCCGACGCATCACTATGGACGATGGGGATTCTCATCCGGTGCATGGTTCTGGATCCCTGGACATAGCTGGGGACCGGCGTGGGTGTCGTGGGCCTACGCGCCCGGTTACGTGAGTTGGTGTCCGCTCGGCTGGAACAATCGCGCGGTGCTCTCGTTCGGATTCAGCTTCGGGTACGACCCGTGGCGCGCGTGGACGGTCGTGCCGCACGGACATTTCGGTCATGGCTACGTGCACGTGAACTACGTCGGAGGGTACGGGTTCAACGCGCATACGCGTTCGGCATTCGTGCCGCGTTACACCGCGCCGGCATGGAGAGGCTACGCGGTGCCGCGCTCCGCGAGACCGATTTACGTCACCGGGACCGCTCGGCCGCGAGGGGCAACATCGACCGTTTACACGAACCTCGACCCGAGCGCATCGCGTGTTGGTCAGGGCGGACGTCGCGTGGTGGTTGGCGAGCCGAGAAGCAGAGTGACTGAAGTAAGTCCCGGTTCTACGACCAGCGATCGCAGTCGCGCTGTTGTGCGCGGTGCGCCTGCGCAACAGGCCGGGACTGCTGGCGACGGAGCGCAGCGCACGTTTGCGGGTGGCGGCGTTCAAGATCGCACGCCGGCAGGGGCGGCAGTTCCGCGTGGCGAATCTGGTTACCGCGCGTCGGTGCCTTCGCAACCCATATACGGCACCGCGGTTGAGCGCAGTCGCGCGGGAAGTCCGACAGTCAGCGACACCACTACTGCCACTGCGCCTGAAGAACGGTACGGGCGCCGCGCTCCGACGTCGGGGGCCTCGCGCGACCCGCGTGGTGACATGGACCCGCGAGTTCGCGCGGTTCCTCGTGCGTACCCGTCCTATGGAGCTCGTACCCCTGAGATGCCGCGTGGCGGAACGATCAGTGGTCCGGGATCCGTCACCATTCCTCGCACCGCTCCTGAATCGGCGCGACCACCGATGCCCGATTCTCGACCGTCTGGGTATGGCGTGGAGCGGCGGGCGCCGGGCGTCGATCGACCGTCTGCTCCGCCTCCTTCAAGTGCGCCGCCACCGGCGATGCGCGAGTACCACGCGAATCCCGGCATGAATCGAGCTGCACCGGCACCTGAGAATCGCGGCGGAGGATCCCCGCCGCCTCAGGGAGGGCATTCGCGTGGCGGGCAGCCGTCAACCGGTACCGCTGCGCCACGAGGACGTGGCTGAATCACTCATCACTGATATCGCGGATTCATGATTCGGCGATTAGCGGTTCGACGATTAGCGATTCAAGGATTAGCGATTCGACGGTTAGTGATTCAGGATCAGTGATTAGTGATGAGGGATTCGAGCCGGTCCGTAACACTCGCGCTTCTGCTGGCAACCTGTTCGCTGACAGAAGCGCGGACACCCGCCGCCGAGGATCCGGCGACCGGCCGCCTGTTCTTCCTCGACATCCGTGGCGGCCGCGTCGTGTCCGCTGCGCCAGATGGTTCCGACGTCAAGGTCCTGGTCTCGGGGCGCACCGGCATTCCTGATGGAATCGCAGTCGACCCCGACGGCGGTCACATCTACTGGACCATCATGGGAAAGGCCGCGGCCGATGACGGGGTCATCGAGCGCTCCGACCTCGACGGCCGCCACTTCACGACCATCGTTCCAGCGGGTGGCACATTCACGCCAAAGCAGCTCAAGCTCGATCCCGTTCATCGAAAACTGTACTGGTCCGACCGCGAAGGCATGCGGGTGATGCGAGCGGATCTCGATGGAACACACATCGAGACGCTTATCGAGACCGGACATGGCGACGAGGATCGGCGCGATGCAGAGAAGTGGTGCGTCGGCATTGCGCTCGACGTTGCCGGCGGAAAGGTTTACTGGACGCAAAAGGGCGGGGACAACGCTGGCGTTGGCAGCATTCGTCGGGCCAACATGGAAATACCAACCGGTGAGAGTCCCGCACATCGTTCCGATATCGAGGTGCTCTTCCAGAGACTTCCGGAACCGGTGGACCTGGATCTCGATGTCGTGCACCGGATGATTTATTGGACGGACCGCGGCGCCAACATCGTCAGCCGCGCCGCCATGGACCCGCCGCGGGATACCTATCGGAACGCACGAACGGATCAGCAGGTCCTCATGAGCGAGCTGAAGGAAGCGATTGGAATCGCGCTCGCCGGCGACCGGATGTATGTGACCGATCTCAACGGCACTGTCTACAGCGCGCGGTTGGATGGATCAGATAAACGCGTAGTCCTCTCAGGTCAGGGCAGTCTCACAGGGATCGCATTCGTGCCGAGTCGATAGAGCGGCTCCTGGCTCCTGGCTCCTGGCAAGCACGGCACAGCCAACAGCCAACAGCCAACAGCCAACAGCCAAACTAATGGTATCCTAATACCATGCGCATTACCATCGACAAGGCAGGCCGGGTGGTGATCCCGGCTGGTATTCGCGAGCGGGCCGGATTGACCGCTGGCGCGGAACTCGAGGTTTCGGTCGATGAATTCGGGATTCGACTCGAGCGCGTCGCCCCAGGCCCGCGACTCGTGAAAGTCGGCCGCAGAACGGTGGCGCGTCCGACCGCTCCGACCGAGACGCGCACGGTTTTGGATGTGGCGGCGCTCGTCGAGGAAGAGCGGACTCGATGGCCGTAGCGTTTCTCGACACCAGCGTGCTGCTCGCCGGGATTCTGGATTTCGGCCCGCAGAGTGCGCCGGCGCAGTCGATCATGCACGCGGTCGCGGAAAAGATCGTTCAGTCGCCAGCGACAGCGTGGCATTGCTGCCTCGAGTTCTACTCCGTTGCCACCCGGCTGCCCTCGGAGTTCCGCCTCACGCCGGCGGACGGCGCGCGCCTGCTCGAGGAAGAAGTGTTCGCCCGAATGACGGTGCACGACCTGCCAGCGGCCGATCGCCTGCGACTGCTTCAAGCAGCGGTGCAGGATGGCACCGCAGGGGGTCGAATCTACGATGCACACATTGCCGAGGTGGCCCGTGCGGCGAGCGCCGGCGTCATTGTCACCGACAATCGTCGTCACTTCCTCGCGGCACTTCGGCACGGCATTCGAGTCGAAACGCCGGTTGAGTTCTTGAGAACGATGAAGACGCCGCGGAGTTAAGATCGGGAAAAGGGAAAAGGGAAAAGGGTGGCCACCTACGTCTTAAAAGTTGCACGCAGCGCCGGCCTGATCGCGCTGTTCCTGATCGCTGCCCTCCTCGGCATCGCGACCGGGGTCATCTTCGCGTACGTCGGAGACGTCCCTCAGATTTCTGCGCTCGACGACTACGCGCCGAGCACCATCACGCGCGTCTACGGATCGAAGGGAGAGGTGATCGGCGAGTTCGCGATCCAGCGGCGCGAGGTCATCCCCTACGACGCCATTTCTCCCAAGCTTCGCCAGGCAATCATCGCGGCCGAGGATTCCGAGTTCGAGCGGCACTTCGGACTGAGCATGCCGCACATCATCATGGCGGCCACCCGCGATGTGCTCGGAGCGATCCGCGATCGCATCACGGGCCAGCGCTCGCGACCGAAAGGCGCGAGCACCATCACGCAACAACTGGCGCGAGGACTCTTCCCTGAAGCGGTCGGTTACCAGATTGGCGACGTCAGCCTGGAAAGAAAAATAAAAGAGGCGATCGTCGCGGTTCAGATCGAGAAGCGCTACACGAAACGCGAAATCTTCACCTTCTACGCCAACCAGATGTATCTCGGCGAGGGAGCGTACGGCGTCGAGGCGGCTGCTCGCGCGTATTTCGGCAAGTCGGCCAAAGATCTGAGCCTCGACGAGTCGGCGATGATCGCGGGCCTCTTTCAGACGTGGCGCAATGCGCCGACGGTCAACATGGAGCGCGCAAAGCGACGCCGCGGCTACGTGCTGCAGCGGATGGCCGACGACCAATACATCACGCAGAAGGAAGCCAGCGAAGCCAACGCCCGTCCGATTGTTGTCGCAGCCCCTGCGACAGCCGCCAATTCACTCGCACCGTACTTCGTCGAAGAGGTGCGCAAGGACCTCGAAAGTCGCTACGGCGCAAAAAAGTTGTACGAGAACGGACTATCGGTTCAAACCGGCCTCGATGTGAAGCTTCAGGAAGCCGCAAACCGGGCGCTGGACGATGGGCTCCGCCGGATTGATCGGCGCCGCGGCTTCCGCAAACCCCGGCGTAACGTGATCGCCGAAAAGAAACCGATCGACGCGTTCAAAGATCCACGATGGGATCGGCCGATGGCGGCCGGAGATGTCGTTCCCGCGCTCGTCACCAGCGTCGAGGGCCCGGCCATTCAGTTGCGCGCCGGGCCGTGGCGCGTGACGATCGACAAGAAAGGCTTCGCCTGGACAGGCAAGACGAGCCCCGCTCAGCTGGTTCATCCCGGAGACCTCGTTGAAACGCGGCTGGTCACGGCCGACGCGGCGACGAATGCGGCGACCGGAACGCTGGAGCAGCCTCCGCTTGTCGAAGGCGCGATGCTCGCGATCGATAACCGCACGGGTCAGATTCGCGCGCTCATCGGTGGCTACAGCTTCGACCGCAGCAAGTTCGATCGCGCGATGCAGGCCTACCGCCAGGTCGGCTCTGCGTTCAAGCCGATCGTGTACACCGCCGCCATCGATCGCGGCTACACGCCGTCCAGCATCATCATGGACACGCCGGCGAGTTTCCCCGGCGCCGCCGGCTCGCCCGTCTACGCGCCGATGAATTACGACAAGAAGTTCGAAGGCCCCGTCACGCTCCGCCACGCCCTTGAAGAATCCCGCAATGTTCCTGCGGTACGGGTGATGGAGCAACTGGGCCCGGCCCATGTGATTCAGTATGCGCGCAGGCTCGGGCTGCAATCCCCCATCCCGCCGTTTCTCGCCGTCGCACTTGGCGCAGCGGAGGCGACGCTGTACGAAATGACCAGCGCCTACTCGGTATTCCCGAATCAGGGTGTGCGAATGCGGCCGTACGCGATCAGTAAAGTGTCGGATCGGGAAGGCAATGTCCTCGAGGAGAATAGGCCCGAACCGAAGGAAGCGATCCGGGCGGATACGGCGTTCGTCATGACCAATCTGCTTCGCGGCGTCGTGCAACGGGGAACCGCCGCAAAGGCGGCGGCACTCAACTGGCCGCTGGGCGGAAAGACGGGGACGACCGACGATTACACCGATGCGTGGTTCGTCGGCTTCGATCCGGACATCACGGTTGGCGTCTGGGTCGGCCTCGATCAGAAAAAACCGATCGGATCGAATATGACCGGAGCCGAAGCCGCGCTGCCCATCTGGATCGACATCATGAAGGCGTGGATTGGCGATCGCAAAGAGCCGCCGCAGTTCCCTTCCCCCGGCAACATCGTTTTTGTGACGGTAGACAAAGGATCGGGCGAGCCTGCGACCGACGGAACGCCGGGCGCGATACCGGAAGCATTCATCGCAGGCACCCAGCCCGGGTCTATTCGGTAGCGTTAGTCCTCTTCCACCGCTCCCTGCGCCAGCGTCCCCGCGGCCTTCTTCATCAGATAACTCTTGATGAAGACGTCAATGTCGCCGTCGAGTACGCGGTTGACGTCACCGACCTGTTCCTTGGTCCGGTGGTCCTTGATCATCTGATACGGATGCAGGACGTAGCTCCGAATCTGGCTGCCGAAGGCAATGTCTTTCTTCTCTCCGCCGAGCTGATCGAGCTTGGCCTGCTGTTCCTTCATCTTCAAATCGTACAGGCGAGCCTTCAGCACCTTCATCGCCGAATCACGGTTGCGATGCTGCGAACGTTCGTTCTGTGACGAGACGACGATGCCGGTCGGCAGGTGCGTGATGCGCACGGCCGAATCCGTCACGTTGACGTGCTGTCCGCCGGCGCCACTGGATCGATACGTATCGATGCGGAGGTCTTTTTCATCGATCCCCACCTCGACGTCCTCCGGAAGCTCTGGCCAGACGAATACCGAGGCGAACGATGTATGCCGTCGTGACGCCTGGTCGAACGGCGAGATGCGCACCAGACGATGCACGCCCGCTTCGGCGAGCAGCATCCCGTACGCGTAGTCGCCGAAGATGGTCAGGGTCGCGCTCTTGATCCCCGCCTCATCGCCGGGCTGCAGATCGATGACGTCGCGCTTGAAGCCGCGGCGCTCGGACCAGCGGAGATACATGCGAAGCAGCATCTCGGCCCAGTCCTGCGATTCGGTTCCACCGGCTCCCGGGTGAATCGTCACGATCGCGTTCTTGCGATCGTGCTCCCCGCCGAGCATCTTCTTCGTCTCGCCGGCATCAACCGCACTCGACAGATCGTCGAGGCCTTTCGCCAGGTCCTCGGCGACCGGCTCTCCTGCCTCGGCCCACTCGACCAGCACCGCCAGGTCGTCAGCCCGTCGTCGCAAGGACTCGCTGAGATCGCGGTCCTCCTCCAATCGTCGCCGCCGTTGCAGCAGTTTCTGCGCCGACGCCTGGTCCTTCCAGAAGTCCGGATCCGAGACGCGCTGTTCTATGACTGAGAGTTCTTCTGCGCTGCGAGGAGTGTCAAAGATAGCTCCGCAGGTCGGATGCGCGGCGAGCCAGGTCCTGATACCTGCGAAGCTGATCGTCGAGTTGGATGGGCATAATAAAAGAATTGTCGATTGCGGATTGCTGATTGCTGATTTTTGCGATTGTCGATTATCGATTGAGATTGACGATTTTCAATTTTACCGCGAGAAGCGCTGCGGCGGTTACGGCCAGAGACAACCACGCGACGAGGTCGCCAATCCGGCTGTAGATCGTGCGGTCCTTGATAAATCGGACGTCCTGGACGACGACTGCCTGCTCGAAGAGCTGGGTCTTGGCCAGCACCCGGCCGTAGGGGTCGACAAATCCGCTAATCCCGGTATTCGCCGCGCGGGCAAGGTAGCGCCCTTCCTCGATCGCGCGCATCGATGCTTGATCCCAGTGTTGATACGCCGCCGAGGACATGCCATACCACGCATCGTTGGTGATCGTCGTGACCAACTCGCTGCCGTCGCGGACAAAACGCCGAATGAGATCCGGGTAAATGACCTCGTAACAAATCGCCGTGCTCGCGACGTGATCGTTGATCGGCAAGAGAACGGGAAATGCGCCTGGCGTGAACGATGAGAACTCCGCGACTGCACCGATAATCGGCCCGGCAAAGAACAGGACTGATTGGAGAGGCACATACTCACCGAACGGCACAAGGTGCATTTTTCGATAGACCGCGCCGACGGTTCCGTCCGGCTTCACGAGAAACGCGGCATTGAAGTACCGTACTTCGGCTTTCTGGCCGGCAGCCGCCGCCTTGATCGGCTCGACCTGATCGCTGCCGATGAGCAGCGTCGCCTTCGACTCGACGGCGAGCCGGCGGATCGCTGAACCGGCAAGAATGTCCTGCTCGAACGGGAGCGGCGTCGCCGATTCCGGCCACATGATGAACGTCGCGCCTTGCGCGAGCGCCTGCCGCGTCATCGCCAGATACCGTTGACTGATCGCGGCGCGGTTCGCTGGATCCCACTTCTGGTCCTGCGGGACGTTTCCCTGCAGTGCGGCAATCCGCACTGGCGTTCCGTGTGCCAGCAGCGCCGAGGAGCGCATCCGCCCTTCGCCCCAGATGGCAATCGCAGCAACGAGCACGGACGTGCCGGCGGCGACACGCCAGGACGCGGCGCTACGCTCGACGAAGAGGAATGCCACGGACGTGGCCACGAGTGCGAGGAGCGCCGAGACGCCGTAGACTCCGACGACCGATGCAATTTGAACGATTGGCAGGACAGTCACCTGACTGTACCCAAGGAGGGCCCAGGGAAATCCATCCCAGATGTATTGACGACCCAGTTCAGTGACAACCCAGATGGCAGGGGCAAGGAGGAGCGCTCGTCGCCCTAATCGGGTGTGCAGGAAGGCAAGGATTCCCGCGAATGCAGCGGGAAAAAGCGACAGATACGCGACCAGCACTCCTGCAGCGAAGACCGCGCCCGCAGTCGGCAGCTCTCCGAAGGTCGTCATCGTGTCGACGAGCCAGTAGAGCGTGCCGGAGAAGTACACAGCTCCGGTCAACAGTCCGAGAATTAGCGCTCGGCGCGTCGTAACCGGTTCGTAGACCGTGCGCCTCGGATCACGTGACCCGCGCACGATCGTCACAACGAGCGGCGTCAACGCGAGCCATGCGCAGGCCGGATGTCCGAACTTCGGAAAACTGAGCGCGAGAAGGGCGCCCGAGAGGAGCGCTAGCGCGTAATCCAGGACTGGTACTGTTCTTCTTTCTTGATCCGCAGCGACACCTTCTCGGCCTCACCGCGATCGTTGTAACGACCCACCTGTACTTTGTACCAGGGAGGCGTGGCGTTCGCTGAGGGATTCACGACGAACGCCGGATACCCCTTCGCGGCGAGCTTCTTCAGCACCGAGCCCGCGATGGCGCGGTCTCGCGTCGCAATCACCTGGACAGCCCAGGTCCCGGCACGGCCGGAGGTTGGGAGATCATTGGCCGACGCCGGCCTCGCCGGAACCTGTTCCGAGGTCGCAACGGGCGTGGGAACGGGCGCCGCTGTCGTCGCGGCGGGCTTGTCAGCAAGCGCTGGTTCGGCCTTCGCTTCCTCCTGGCGCTTCAGTGTTTCCCGCGGCGTCCCTTCACCCTGCAACCGCTTGTGATATGAGAGATCGTCGTCGGCCACGGGAGCCGGGGGGTCCGTCGCCGGCGGCGTGGCGACGGCCGCGGGCGCCGTCACCGGCGCAGCGGCGTTCACTTGGTCGGCCTGATCCAGCTGCGCATCGCGCGCACCGCGTCCCACTTTGACGCCACACAGGAACACGACCACGATCACCGTGGTCGTCACGATGAAGAGGAAGACCAGTTGTTTCCCGCTCAGCTGGATCTCGTGAAAGCCGTCGTCGGTCGCGTCGTGTGTGAGTTCTGACACTGTTAGGCCTGTCTCTTGTCCTTTAACAGGTTCATCAGTTCGATCGGCAACGGAAAGATGATCGTGGAGTTCTTTTCCGAGGCGATTTCGGTCAGTGTTTGCAGGTAGCGCAAGGTGATCGTCATGGGTTCGCTCGACATGACGGTCGCGGCTGATGCCAGCTTTTCCGACGCTTCGAGTTCGCCGGCCGCGTGAATGATCTTAGCACGCTTCTCGCGCTCGGCTTCAGCCTGCTTCGCCATGGCGCGCTGCATATCCGGTGGAAGATCGACGTGCTTCACTTCGACAGACGAGACCTTGATGCCCCACGGGTCCGTGTGCTGGTCGAGGATTTGCTGCAACTGCTGGTTCAAACGCTCACGCTCTGACAGCAAGTCGTCGAGTTCAACCTGTCCCAGCACGCTTCGCAGCGTCGTCTGCGCCAGCTGCGACGTCGCGTAGTGATAACTCTCCACTTCGACGATCGCGCGACGTGGATCCATGACTCTGAAGTAGACGACCGCGTTCACTTTCACCGAGACGTTGTCGCGGGTGATCACGTCCTGCGGCGGCACGTCCATGACAATCGTCCGGAGGCTGACGCGCACCATGCGATCGATGGGCGCGAACACCAGGATGACGCCCGGTCCTTTCGACGTCTCGAGCAGCTTTCCGAGACGGAACACGACGGCGCGCTCGTATTCGTTCAGGATCTTGATCGAACTGAGGAGGTAGAACACGACGATGGCGACGATGATGAGGAACGGCGGAATCAGCACGGCAGGCCTCCGGCGCGCATCATATGATCTTTCGCCACTTGTGGCGTCCGGCTTTAGGCGGGTGCTGAAAATAACACGGTCAGCCGTGGCTTCCGCCGTTAGGCGGAAGATCGACAACAGCGCTCGAATCAGCCGCGACCTGAAGCCGTAAACCTTCGACCGCGGTGACGCGGACCGGGGTCCCAGCCTCAATCCGTTCGTTCGCCGAGGCCGTCCAGATCTCGCCGTGCGTGCGGACGTGCCCGATGCCGCCAGGTTCGATGGCAGTCAGGGCATAGCCCATCTCATGAAGCATCGCGGAGACTCCGGTCACCGGCCTGGCCCTCTGCGCGTTGACGGCGAGCGTGACGAGAAACAGCAGAATGCCCGCAATGCCGAGTGTCACGGGGATAATCAGCCGCAAACCTATCTGCAACTCCGGCAGTGGCGAGTCGATGAGCATCATCGACCCAAGGAGCAGCGATAACACGCCTCCGACGCCCAGCAGACCGTAGCTCGTGACCTTCACCTCGAGAACGAGCAGGCCAAGCCCGAACAGGATGAGGAGAACTCCGGCATAGCTGACCGGCAGAACCTGGAAAGCAAAGAACGCCAGCAGCAAGCAGATGCCACCCACGACGCCGGGCAGCACCGCGCCGGGGCTCCAGAGCTCAATGGTCAAGCCGAGCGTCCCAAGCGTCAGCAACAGGTACGCAATCTGTGGATGCGCAATCAGGCTCAGCACGCGCTGCTGCCAGCTCATTTCCACGTTCACCGATGATGTGCCTGCGGTGTGCAGTGTTTGTGTATGACCGTCGAATCGTGTGATCGAACGGCCGTCGAGTTTACGCACAAGCTCGGCCACGTCGTTCACGACGAGATCAATGAGCGGCGGCGAAGCCGAGAGCGCTTCCTGTTCGGTAAACGATCGACTCTCGAGCACCGCCTGCTCGACCAGCGCGACGTTCCGCTTTCGCTGCGTCGCAAGCGTTCGCGCGTAAGCGGCGACGTCGGAGGCCATTTTCTTGGCCATCGTGTCGTCGACCTTCTCGCCGTTCCCTGTGACTGGATGCGCGGCACCAATATGCGTCGCCGGTGCCATGGCCGCAATATCGGCCGCGATCGTAATGAGGAATCCGGCCGATGCGGCGCGGTTACCCGATGGCCCGACGAAGACCGCGACCGGCGTCTTTGCGTGAATGATGGCGTTGTTGATGTCGCGGGTCGAATCGACGAGCCCGCCCGGCGTGCGCAACGAAATGACTACCAGCGCCGCTCCATCGGCATCCGCTTTGGTAATTACCTCTCGGATGTATTGGGCGGCAACGGGATGAATGATCCCGTCGACCTCTGCGGTGTAGATATGAGAAGCCGGCTGGACCTGCGCCCGCGCGTTGACCAGAAACAGGACGAAGAGCGCGATGACCGCAGCGATGAATTGCCGTGACGCGCGCATGTGATTCTCCTTACGTGCCGCTTCATGGAAGCGGGCGTCTTTAAGACCCCGGTCCTACTTAATCGCGGCGATCATCCGTTTTGCCTCAGCTGAATTCGGATCGAGCGCGAGAGCCCGTTCCAGCTCGGTGCGCGCGGCGGTCGGGTTCTGTAGTTTCAGATACGCGTCGGCCAGCGCAACACGCGCCACAACAGTGTCCTCGCTCCAGATTGAAATCTTCAACGCGTTGACCGCCTCCTGGGGTCGCCCTGCCCGCAGATGGATGCGACCAATCAGCAGGTGCGCCTTGGCCTCGTAGGGTGACAGGTACACCGCGCGGCGAAGCTCCGACAATGCATCGGCGTCTGCTTCACGTTCGTACAGACGCTGCCCGCGATCGAGGTGAAATTTCACCACGTCCCGTTGATCCTGCTGGGCCGAGATTGACACCGTCGCATCGGGACCGCCCCCGGCGCGTTTCTCCGGGTCGGTGCGAATGCGTTCGAGCCCCTTCGGAACGGGAATCTTCTCTGCTGCCGCACGCCGCTCGAGTTCCTCGTAGCGTGACGACAGCCGCCGGGCGAGTTCGCGTTCGCGTCCGGCTTCCACGTCGCTCGCGGAACTCTGAAGCGCCGCGGCGAGCGCAAAGTGAGCATCCGCGTCACTCGGATCGCGGCGAACCGCCTCGCGTAGCCAATAGGTCGCCCCCTGCGTATTCCGATCGAGCAAGTAGGCGTACCCGAGATTGAAAAGCACATCGGAGTCGCCGGGTGAGGCATCGGCCGCCTTGGTCAGAAAAAACGTCGGCGTCCCGGTTTCCGGTGTCGACCCGCGGCGGATCTGGATGACGCCAAGATTATTCCAGGCGGCCGCGAGATCGACGGACTTGTCGGCGCTGGACGCGTCGTCGGTCAATGTTTTGAACGTGGTAAATGCCTCGTCGTAGCGCCTCAGCTGCACCAGGGAAATGCCCGAGAGAAACCGCGCGCGTCGGAACAGCGGCGACGAACTGGACACCGCTCGCGCCGCGGCAAGCGCCGAGACGTGATCCGCAAGTCCGCTGCGCACGCGCCAGAGCGCAAGTTCGGCGCGGTCGTATCCGGGGAACAACTTGATCGCGCCTTCGAGAAACTTGGCCTGGGCCGCGGGGGGGTCGGCCACCAACCCTTTGACGTAGTTCTCGAATGCATTCAGCGGCGGATAGGCCGATGAATAGGCGGGCGCGCGTGAATCGGGCGCGAGACGGGATGCGATACGGCGAAAGATGGCGAACAGATCGGTCAACGGCGCTCGATCGGAAACCGTCGGTTCAAGACGCCCGACATCCACGCGAATGGCATGGGCCTCGACCTTGAGCGTGTCGCCGTCGACCGCGAAGGTTCCGACCACGACTTCACTCGCGCCGACCAGACGTCCCACTTTGATCACTGTCGCGCGGCTGAGTGTGGCGTCGACGGGCAGATGCAGATCTTCGAACGCCCGCACACGATCGTCGCGGGATATTGCTGGCAGCCCTCGCGCGCGGAGCTCGTCGCCGAGGAGTACGGCGGAAGCCTCCGACAACCAGTGCAGCTGCTGTTCATGTGCCGCGTTCTCGAACGGCACAACGAGAATCCGGTCGTTGGGGGGGCGCTGCGCGGCCGCGGGCTGCGCGAACGCGAGGAAGGCCGCGGCCGAAACCAGTAAAAGGTGCCTGGCCCTTCTGCCGGAAAGGTGCCAGCCTCCTTGTCTTCGCTTTTTGTTCGTCACGCTGCTGCAGCGGGCGCGTCGACGTTGGCGCCGAGCACAACGACCGACAACAGGCAGCCCTTTCGCGCCCCACCGGCGCGGCATTCGCTGACCCGCGCGTCGGCGCGCAGGTCGAAATGATGCAACACGCGCGCAATCGCCGAGGCATAGAAGCCGCATAAAGGAAGATTAGACGCCTCGCGCACTTCGCAGAAGAGCGATCCGCGGAGGTCGACCGATGCGGTTCCGCGGCGCAGTTTCATGATCGCACGCGATCCCGGATATGTCTGACGAACGAGCGTGCGAGCGGTCCTCAGGGCGGCCCGTGTCCGCCACGCGGCGGGAAGCGCACGTACCAACCGACGCTCGAACGACGAGAGATTGTTGACGGTCCAGTCAGCCGCATATTCCCCGGCGCGCGCCGTGATCTGCGTGTACGCCTGCCCTTCCGTGCGCAGAAAGCTCAGCACCGCAAACAGCGGCGCCAGCCCAATCGTTCCTTCCCGCAGTCCGGAGACGCTGAGCCAGTTCTCGTAGAACTCCAATCGTGAAGGCAGTACATCGCCGATCGCCTGATGCAGGCTCGCCACAAGAACCCGGCCAATGCGTGGCTCGGTTACCGACATGATGCTCGACCACCCGACAACGCGTGTTCGATCGCCGCTGCTACCATTCGAGGTTTGATACTCTTGTCGTTCTGGACATGGACAAAGACGGCGAACTGGCGGCCGCCATCCTCGCCGGCGGGCGTGCCAGACGCATGGACGGTGTGAACAAGGGAACGCTCGTCGTCGGTCGAACCGCGATCATCGACCGTCAGTTGGAAACGCTCGGCGCCATCGCGCGCGACATTTTCGTCGTCGGCCACCGCGACATCGCATGGACGGCGCGAGGGTTGCGCGTCGTTCCGGACGAGATCCCGGATGCCGGGCCGCTCGGCGGCATTTATACCGCAATTGTGCAATCGCCCTGCGAGCGAACGCTGGTGGTTGCCTGTGACATGCCGTTTCTGTCGAGCGCGTTCCTGCGCGAACTCGCCGCCGTGAAAGACGCCGATCTCGTGATTCCCCGACACGCCAGAGGGTACGAACCATTGTGCGCAATCTACTCGCGCGCATGCGCCAACGACATCCGCGAACGGCTCGCACGAGGCATGAACGAAGCGTCGAGACTTCCGGCTGGGATGCGTGTGACGGAGGTCGACGTGGACAACGAGGCGTTCTTCGTGAATGTCAACACGCCGCATGATTACGAGCGGGCCAGGGGATTGAGTAAGTAAATGCCGGAACCCCGGCAGATCGTATCACGACTGGACGAATACCGCAGGATGAGCGCTGATTCATGATTTTGCCGATCCACGCCCTGGTTCGAAGTTTGATGGCCGAGACCGTCACGCGGCTCTACGGTTTCGCGAACGACGACCCGGCTCTGACTGGAATGGCGGTTGAGCCTGCGCCTCGCCGGGCATTAGGCGACCTCGCCGTCCCGCTCGCGTTTGAGCTGGCGCGCCGCCTTCGCAAGGCGCCTCGCGCCATCGCGCAGGAGATTGCCGCGTCATTGGGGACGGTCGAGGGATTTTCGCGGATCGAAGCGGCGCCCAACGGCTACGTCAACTTCTTTCTCGATCGACCGTTGTGGATGCGCCGGTGGCTGACACACGAGACTCGAACTGCCACTTCCGACGGCAAGGCCATCGTCGAACACACGGCAATCAATCCGAACAAGGCGGCACACATCGGGCATCTGCGGAATGCGGCGCTTGGTGATTCATTCGGACGCGTACTGCGGTTTCTTGGGCGACAGGTTGAAATCCAGAATTACATCGACGACACCGGCGTCCAGGTCGCAGATGTCGCGGTTGGATTCCGCGAACTGGAACCGAAGTCGCTCGACGAAGTCCGGGCAATCGCTGATGCGGGGCGATTCGACTACTACTGCTGGGACCTGTATGCACGAGTGACCGAATGGTACGCTGGCTCTACGGACCGTTTGAAAGTTCGAGCACAGGCACTGCACGACATCGAACACGGCAACAACGAGACCGCCGCGCTCGCCAGCTTCATTGCCGACCGGATCGTCCGCGCGCATCTGAAGACGATGCGACGAATGAACATTGGTTATGACCTGCTCACGTGGGAAGGGGACATTCTCCGTCTGCATTTCTGGACGCACGCGTTCGAGTTCCTGAAAAAAACCGGCGCCGTCTTCCTTCAGCCAGAGGGCAAGCTGAAGGGCTGTTGGGTGATGCGCATCGACGATGAACCCACAGATGCCGAGACGAAGGATGCTGGTAGCGCGAACGAAGCGGAAGACGAGCCCCGTGAAAAGGTGATTGTCCGCTCCGACGGCACGGTGACCTACGTCGGCAAGGACATGGCCTACCAGTTGTGGAAGTTCGGCCTTCTGGGCAAAGACTTTCACTACCGTGTATTCGAAGACGGCCAACCGCCGTTGTGGTCGACGACATCGACGCCCGGATCGACGCAGAGTGGACCGCAGTTTGGCCGGGCCTCCTGGGTGTGCAACGTCATCGACACACGGCAGTCGTATTTGCAGAAGCTCGTGAAGCAGGCGCTGGCAGTGCTCGGATACACCGAACAGGCCGCGCACTCGATTCACTACTCGTACGAGATGGTGACACTATCGCACGCGACGGCGCGGGAACTCGGGTACGACACAAGCGACGACAGCGATCGTCCGTTCGTCGAAGTCTCCGGTCGCAAGGGGCTCGGCGTGAAGGCGGACGACCTGCTCGACCGCGTGACCGATAAAGCAGCCGCGGAGGTGTCGAAGCGGAACGCGGATCTCACCGCCGATCAGGTGCAGTCGATTGCCCAGTCAATCGCGACAGCGGCGGTCCGTTACTTCATGGTGAAGTTCTCGCGTGGAAAAGTGATCATCTTCGACATCGACGAAGCGCTCAGCTTTGAAGGGGAAAGCGGACCGTACCTCCAATACGCCGTGGTGCGGGCCAATAACATCTTCAACAAACTGAAGGAGCGGCACGGTCTTGCGGCCGACGACGTGGTGTCGGCGCTCGACAGGGTGGCACCCTCCGTCCTGACAGGCGACGACGACGAAGCGAACGACCTGTGGGGACTCGTGTTCGAAGCCGCACGACTCGACGAGATCGTCGAACAGGCGGTGCGCACGCTGGAGTTGTCGGTCGTCGCCAAGTACGCGTTTGGTCTCGCCCAGGCGTTCAACGGCTTCTACCATAAGTATTCAATCCTGAACGAGGAGCGCGAGGAGGCGCGGGTGTGGCGAGCCGCGGCCGTTGCCTACTACAGCGCGCAGCTCGCGCGTGCATTGGACCTCATGGGGTGCGGCGTTCCGCCGAAAATGTGACTCATGGCGAACGAACCCGTCATCGGCGTCAGCCGCTGCAGCAAGCTCGACGACTATGTGGCATCAGTCGAACGCTCGGGAGCGCGGGTGCGCGTGCTCGAGGTGAGCGAGAGTCCGCGCACGGTGCTCGAGGTGATCGACGGCGTGTTGCTGACCGGTGGTGGTGATGTCGATCCTGCCTTTTACGGAGAGGAACGCCACGAGTCCATTCAAGACGCCGAGCCGGGCCGCGACGAGTTCGAGCTCGATCTCGCGAGACGCGCCATCGAGGCGGACGTGCCCGTCCTCGCAATCTGTCGCGGGGCGCAAGTCTTGAATGTCGCTGCGGGAGGAACACTCGTCCAGGACATCCCGACCGCCGTGACGACGGAGCTTTCTCACCGCATCCCCGAGCCGAAGAACTGCGTCGCGCACGACATTCAAGTCGCAAGAGACTCGCGGCTTCACAGCGCACTCGGAGACGCCGTCAGCGCGTCATGCGCGTGCCGCGTGAACAGCCGTCACCATCAGTCCGTTGGACAGCTGGGGCGTAACATCACGGCATCCGCGACGGCCTCCGACGGCGTGATCGAAGGGATCGAAGCACCTGACGCGACGTTCTGTGTCGGCGTGCAATGGCATCCGGAGAATTTCTGGCGCACTGGCGAATTCAAACCACTGTTCGACGCCTTCGTTGCCGCCGCGCGCGATCGGATGGAATCGAAGTTGTAATCGCTAGGTTTCAAAACCATCCACTATCACGCTGCGATCTTGTCTTAGAGACAGAAAAGGAGAAGGGAACGGATCCCGGATCCCGCACACCGGATCCCGACACGCGGTCACAGATCGAACACCCCCACACTCTCGACATGCGGCGTGTTCGGAAACAGATCGAATCCTCGCAACGAGGTCAGCCGGTAGCCAGCATCCAGGAGCCGGCGCGCATCTCGGGCCATCGTCGGCGGATCGCACGACACGTAGACGATGTGGCTGGCCTCATGAGCCGCAATGGCATCCATCGCCTCACGGGAGACACCCGTCCGCGGCGGATCGACAACGATCGTCGTCGCACGTTCGCGCGTTCGATGGATGAAATCTTCGACCCGGGCAATCACGACTTCGATCGCATTGCCGTAGGGAGCAGCGTTTTCCCGCAGATCGCTGCTGCTTGATTTATCCCCTTCCACTGCCGTCACGCACGTGCCTCCCGTGGCGGCGAGGGCAAGCGAAAAGAGACCGACGCCGGCGTAAAGGTCCAGGACACCGCCCTCGGAAGGTATCGCGTCGAGCACCGTTGTGACGAGTTGAGGAAGCAGAAACCGGTTCCCCTGAAAGAACGACGCCGGTTGACGTCCAAGGTGTCCCGATACTGCGCGTCCATTCGTCAGTGTCGACAATGGATCGGTGACGATTGGATGGCCAACCCGCATCAGCGGTCCGACATGACCGCGCGCCGTGCACCCGGTGAGGCCGGCCGCCTCGACAGCTCGAACGAGCGCCGACTCCATCGATTGAGCCTCGCGGGTGACGTCGAAATGCAAAGCGCGCTCGTCAGACGGGATGTTCTCGCTGAGTTCGAGCGACGTCACCGCGGATCGCGCGTCGCCGAGCGCAGCAAGCGCCGCATCCGCTGCGTCCATCGCTCCTGGAGACAACTGGTTGGTCAGGCGGGCATCGCATAGCGTGTGCGTTCCCTCTCGGTAGAACCCGGCGGCGTTTTCAGTGACGTGCAAACGCGCGCGCAGGCGATAGCCGGTCTCGGGAGATGGCAGGACGTTCACTGACTGCGGGAGCGGAATACGCCCGATACGCGTGAACGCGTCGGCGATGATGTCGCCTTTGAGCGTAACCTGCCGGGCATACGCGATATGCGCGTAGACGCATCCGCCGCACAGCGGGTCATGTGCCTCACGACGATCCGGAGAGGCTTCCACAACGGATGTGGTGGATGCGAACGCGAGCCGCTTCTCCACCCGCTCGATCCTGGCGTCGACACGCTCTCCTGGGATGGCTCCGGCGACGAGCACGATCTGCCCGTCGTGACGTGCAATCATCCGCCCGCCGGCAGCCGGTTTCTCGATTTCGACACTCACCTCGCTGCCCGGGGTCAGCATGTTTCAGTCGTATGTCAAATGTGGCAAACCGAATGCCTCGCGAAGGAGCCGGTTACGCGCGGCGGCGTGCGCGCGCGCGAACTCGTCTTCTGGCATGCGGGCCTTGAACGGAGCCA